>NZ_JAUSQV010000001.1:3297133-3638199 GCF_030811475.1 Nakamurella flavida | reverse complement strand
GGCCGTACCTACGAGGCGGTCATCCGGGTCAACTCGCAGTCCGGCAAGGGCGGCGTCGCCTACATCATGAAGACCGAGTACGGCCTGGATCTGCCGCGTCGGCTGCAGATCGAGTTCTCGCGCGTGGTCCAGGAGCACACCGACAGCGAGGGCGGCGAGGTCGCCCCCAAGGCGATGTGGTCGTTCTTCGCCGACGAGTACCTGCAGCGCACCGAGCCGCTGACGCTGATCCGGGCGCGCGTCGACAGCCCCGACGTGGCCGACACCCCCGGCACCCAGGACGACGGCAACCGCGACCAGGTCGCCGCACGGATCGTCAGCCGGGGTGAGGAACAGGTGATCCGGGGTTCGGGCAACGGCCCGCTCGCCGCATTCTGCGATGCCCTGGGCACCGCCGGGCACGACGTGCGGGTCCTGGACTACGTCGAGCACGCGCTGTCCGCCGGTGGTGATGCGCAGGCCGCGGCCTACGTGGAGTGCTCGCTGGACGGACGGGTGGTGTGGGGCGTGGGGATCGACCCCTCCATCACCAAGGCCTCGCTCAAGGCCGTGGTGTCGGCGATCAACCGTTCGGCGGCCACCGCACCCGCCCAGGACTGACCGCCCCGCCGTCTCGCGGCGCCCTGCGGGGGAGACCCATCGGGTCTCCCCCGCAGCGCCGTCCGTGGCGACGGAAGTGCTGTCCCTGACGCGGGCACGGCGTCGGTGGCGCCGGCACGGCACTATCCGGCCGACCCCGCCTCCCGGGCCTCCTGCTCGCGGGTGGCCATCCCGCCGTGCCCACCCTGTTCGGTCGGGCCCGGCTGCAGGTTGACCGCACCCTGGTCGTGCTGGGTCAGCCGTTCGTCCGCGGTATTGCCGTCGCCGTCCGGGACGATCGGCGGTTCGGTGGTGACCGGGTGGTCACCGTCGGCCGGGGCGTGGGCGGCACTGCGGGGGTCGTCACTGCGGGGGTCGTCACTGCGGGAGTCGTCACTGCGGGAGTCGTCACTGCGGGAGTCGCTGTCCATGGCCCCACTCTGCCTCCCCGGCCGCAGGGCGGTCCCGCCGAGCCCGCGGACGGCGTCGCCGCCCCGGCAGGAGCGGCGGCCCCACGACCCGGCACACTTCCCCCATGCCGCAGCCCACCCCGTCCCCGTCCGGCCCCGACCCGGGCTCCGCCGACTTCTGGGACCGGGCGGACCGGTACCTGGTCCGCTACGGGGCCGCCTTCGTCCCGCGCATCATCGCCCGGTCGGCGGGCAGCTACGTCTACGACGAGAACGACGCCGCGATCCTGGACTTCACCTCCGGGCAGATGAGCGCCATCCTCGGGCACGGCCACCCCGACGTGGTCGCGACGGTGACCGAGTCGGTCACGCACCTGGACCACCTGTTCTCCGGGATGCTCAGCCGGCCCGTGGTCGACCTGGCCACCGAACTGGCGGCGACCCTCCCGGAATCGCTGTCCCGCACCCTGTTGCTGACCACCGGCGCGGAGGCGAACGAGGCGGCCCTGCGGATGGCCAAGCTGGCCACCGGCCGGTACGAGATCGTCTCCTTCGACCGGTCGTGGCACGGGATGACGTCCGGCGCGGCCGCGGCGACCTACAGTGCCGGGCGGCGCGGCTACGGACCCGCCGTTCCGGGCAACCTGTCCCTGCCCACCCCCGATGCCTACCGCTCGCCCTTCCGGACACCGGACGGCACCCACGACTGGCGGACCGAACTCGACTGGGGGTTCGCCCGGATCGACGCCCAGTCCACCGGCAGCCTGGCCGCCTGCCTGGTCGAACCGATCCTGTCCTCCGGCGGCATCATCGAGCTGCCCGAGGGGTATCTGGCCGCACTGCAGGCGCACTGCGTCGCCCGCGGCATGCTGCTCATCCTCGACGAGGCCCAGACCGGTCTCGGGCGGACCGGCACCATGTACGCCTTCGAACGGGACGGGGTCGTGCCCGACCTGCTCACCCTGTCCAAGACACTCGGCGCGGGCCTGCCGGTCGCTGCGGTGCTGACCTCGCCGGAGATCGAGAGCCTGTGCCACGAACGGGGTTTCCTGTTCTACACCACGCACGTCTCCGACCCGCTGGCCGCCTCGGTGGCGCGCACCGTGCTACGGGTCATCGCCCGCGACGGCCTGGTGGCCCGGACGGCCGAGCTGGGTGGGCGCCTGCGAGAAGGGCTGCTGGACCTGCAGTCCCGCCACGAGTGCATCGGTGACGTGCGCGGCCGCGGTCTGCTGCAGGGCATCGAGCTGGTCACCGACCGGTCGACCCGCGCCCCGGCCGACGCCCTGGGCCGGGCGACCACCGCGGCCTGCCTGGATCTCGGTCTGCACATGAACGTCGTCCAGTTGCCCGGGATGGGCGGGGTGTTCCGCATCGCCCCGCCGTTGACCATCAGCGACGCGGAACTGGACGCCGGTCTGGACATCCTCGATCGGGCGCTGACCACCGCCGGCGGATGATGATGTCGCGGTGACGGATGCCGCCCGCCGCGCCGCCGGCCCTGCCCGACGCGCGGTATAGCGTCGAGCGGTCAGCGGCTCTCCGGCCGACCAGCACCCTGCGGAGGCGTCCGGCCCGTGACGGCACCGATCACCCTGCGCTCCCTGGCGCCCAGTGCGTTCCTCCCGCCGGGACTGTTCGCCCTGGGCCAGGGGGCCATCGCCCCCGTCGTCGTCATCACCGCCCGCCAGCTCGGCGCGTCCTCGGCGACGGCGGCCCTGGTGGTCGCCGCCGCCGGTCTCGGTCAGGTGCTGGCCGACGTCCCCGCCGGGGCCCTGGCCACCCGGTTCGGGGAGAAGCGGACCATGATCGGCGCGGCCGGGCTCACCGCGGTGGCCATGGCCGCCTGCATCTGGGCGCCGACGCTGGCCGTGTTCACCGGGGCGATCTTCCTGACCGGCGCGGCCACCGCCGTCTGGCTGCTGGCCCGCCAGGCGTACCTGACCGAGGTGGTGCCGTTCCACCTGCGCGCGCGGGCCATGTCGACCCTGGGTGGGGTGTTCCGGATCGGCCTGTTCGCCGGCCCGTTCATCGGGTCGCTGGTCATCTCGTGGGTCGGGACGGCCGGCGCCTACGCGGTGCAGATGGCCGCCGCCGCGGCCGCGGTGATCGTGCTGCTCTGCGTCCGGGACATCACCGGCCGGGGCGGGCATCCGCCGGGTCGGGCGGACCACCCGCCCGTCGGGACGGCGGCCGCGGCGGCTGCCCCGTCGGCGGTGTCCACCCGTCAGGTGCTCCGCGAGCACCGCGGCGTGTTCGCCACCATGGGCACGGCCGTGCTGCTCGTCGCGGCGGTGCGGGCCGCCCGGCAGGTGGTGATCCCGCTGTGGGGCGCGCATCTCGGGCTCGACCCGGTCACCATCTCGATCGTCTTCGGCATCTCCGGCGCCGTGGACATGCTGCTGTTCTACCCCGCCGGCAAGGTGATGGACCGGTTCGGTCGCATCTGGGCCGCGGGGCCGTCCATGCTCGTGCTCGGTATCGGTCTGGTGGTGCTGCCGCTGACCTCGTCGGTGGAGATGCTCACCGTGGTCGGCGTGGTCATGGGCATCGGCAACGGAATCGGGGCCGGCCTCGTCATGACCCTGGCCGCCGACGCCTCCCCGCCGCAGGGGCGGGCGGTGTTCCTCGGGCTGTTCCGGGTCTTCGCGGACAGCGGCAACGGCGTAGGTCCGTTCGTCATCGCCGGGATCACCGCGGTGTCCACCCTGGGCACCGGCATCGTGGCGATGGGGGTGGTCGGTCTGCTGTCCGCGGGGCTGCTCACCCGCTGGCTCCCCCGTGCGACCGTCGGTCGCTGACGCGCCCTGCCCCGCGACACACGCCCGCGGCACCCGTGGGGTTGGCTCAGCTCGCGCGGGCCCGCTCCGCGGAGTCCATCAGCGCCCGCGCCTGGGTGACGGCGGGCGGCTCGCGCCACTTGTCGGGCAGCGTGGTCAGGCCGGCCCGGACCGCTCGCAGCGCGCCCGTCGCGGCGAGATCGGTGGTGGGCAGGGCCGGGAACGAGTACATCCGCCGCGCCCAGCCGGGCAGGGTGGTGAACGCCAGGCTCGCCAGTCCCGCCCAGGCCGGCCGGGCCGGGGTGAGGAACGAGACCCAGCTGGGCATGGGCGGCGCGACCAGGGCACGGGCACCGCGGCGTGCCTCGGAGGTGGTCCGCAGCCGCGGGCGGATGTCGGTGAAGTAGTCGGCCATGGCCACCCGGTCGGCGGGCACCGTGGCCGGGTCGATCCCGATCAACGCGGCCGCGGTGACCTGCTCGGCCAGGTACCGGTCGGCATCGGCCGGGCTGAGCGGGACCCCGGCCCGCTGGGCCACCGTCAGGAACGACTCGACCTCGCAGCAGTGCACCCACAGCAGCAGCTCGGGCTCGTCGACGCGGAAGGTCTCGCCGGTGAACAGGTCGGTGGCGCTCAGCCGGCGGTGCACCCCGCGCACCCGGGCGGCCATCCGCTCGGCCCGAGTGCGATCGGCGTAGGTCAGGGTGGCGACGTACTCGCTGGTGCGCCCGAGACGGCCCCAGTAGTCGGCCTCGAAGCCGCCGTGCTGGGCGACCGCGGCCATGGCCCGCGGGTGCAGCGCCTGCAACAGCAGCGCGCGCATGCCGCCGAGCGGGAACACCGGGTCGGCGTGCACGCGCCAGGTGATGCTGTCCGGCCCGAACAGCCCGCCGTCGACGGACAGCTCCACCGGGGCCGGCGGGCGTCCGCGGGTGTCCGACGCCGTGGTGGCACTCATGCCGGGATCCTCATGGTTCCGACGGTACCCATCGGAGTGACCGGCATCGGGAATCCATCGGCCGCCGGACCGGGTGCGCAGGTGGGCGGGCCGGCCGAGGTCGGCGGCCGGACGGACCGGGCGGACGGGGAGACCCGGGTCAGCCGGCGGACCGGTCCGCGGCGGGTCCGCCGGACGTAGCGAGGACCACCTCGTCACCGCCCCGGACGGCGCGGGTGAGGGTGCGGTGCAGGGCGAGCGCGGTCAGCGCGGCGGCGACCGCACACCCGGCCGTGACGACGTAGCCGATGCCGGCGCTGCCGTCCGCGTCGACCAGCACACCGGCCAGCGGGCTGGACAGGGCGATCCCCACGGCCAAGCCGGACCCGGTCCACGAGATGGCCTCGGTGAGCCGCTCCGGGGGCACGATCCGGTCGACCAGGCTCATCCCCAGGATCAGCGCGGGTGAGCAGGCACTGCCGGCCAGGAAGAGCCCGGCCCCGACGAGCACCACGGACGGCAGGAAAGGCATCGGCGCGGTCACCACCGCCAGCAGGATCGTCCACAGCAGGAACTGCCGGGCGATCGGCATGGCGATCCGGGCCGCACCGAAGATCAGGCCGGTGATCAACGATCCCACCGCGTACAGCGCGAGAGCGAGGCCGGCGGCGCCGGGCTGCCCGGCCTCGGCGGTGAACGCGACCGTCACCACCTCCATGGACCCGAAGATGCCGCCCAGGAAGACGAAGACCAGCGCGAGTCCGCCCACCCCGGGCAGCAGCAGGGCCGAGCGCCCCCGCAGGCCGCCGGTCCGACCCGACGGGACCGGCTCGGTGGACCGCTGGGAGAGCAGCCACCACGTGCCGATCACCGTGGCCACCGATGCCGTCACCAGGGCGGCGCTCGGGAACAGCGAGAGGGCGAGAACGGTGGCCAGCGGCGGTCCGACGATGAAGATGGCCTCGTCGACGAGCGACTCCCAGGCGAAGGCCGTGCGCAGCTCGTCGGTGCCCCGCAGCTTGGTGGACCAGCGTGCCCGCACCAGCGATCCGATGATGGGCTGGGTGGCCCCGGCGACCACCGCGAGGGGGAAGGCGGGCCAGGTCAGCGTGCTCAGCTGGATGACCAGGATCAGCCCGACCACCGCCGGCACGTTCACCGCGAGCTGCAGGCGGACGATGCGCCGCTGGCCCCGGGCGTCGATGAGGCGGGAGATCTGCGGTCCGACCGCGGCGTTGGACAGGGCGTACAGCGCGGCGATGCCGCCGGCCAGGGCGTAGGAGTCCCGGGTCAGCGAGACCAGGACGACGAGCCCGATGCCGTTCATGGCGATCTGCAGGCGGGCGAGCATGCCCGCGGCGGAGAAGCGGAACGCCCCCGGCAGCCGCAGGACCTTGCCGTAGGTGGCGAACACCGCCCACCCCCTGCCCGATCCGTCCGTGCGCCGCCGCTGTACCGACCGGCCGGTACAGATTACGGGCCGATGACGGGCCGGTCGAGCCGGGCGGGAACGTGCAGGTCGGCCGCGGCCCGGGTGCCCTCGGCCGCGAAGTGGACGTCCTCCGCGTCCTGCCAGGCCCGGAACGACGACCGGGTGTGCTCCCCGTCCCGCCCGACGGCCCGCTCCAGACGCAGGGCCCGGTCGGGCAGCTCGACCCAGACCAGCAGTCCGGCCCGGTCGCGGACGGCGCGACGCCCGGCGGACACACCCTCCAGGATCAGCAGGTCCGGGACAGGGACCCGCCGCCACCCGCCCGGGCGCGGCTCCGGCCCCGTCCAGTCCACGACCTGCAGTCGGCCCTGCTCACCCCGGGCCAGCGGACCGAGCACCTGCTCCTCGAGCTGCGACCAGAACGAGAACGGCTCGCGCCAGGTGGCGAGCAGATCGGTGGACAGCGTCGACACCTTCTCACCGCCCGCACGCAGGGCTGCGGCCAGCGCCGCGGCCAATCGGGTCTTGCCCGAGCCCGAGGGTCCGTCGACGACCATCAGCCGGACGTCACCCAACCGGGCCGGGGCGCCCCGGGCCGACCGGACGAGGGCTGCGAGACCGGCGGACCCGGGCGGTGCGGCCGGGTCGGCCGCCGGGCTCGCACGCACCGGCTGCAACCTCGATGGCGTGGCCGGCCCACTCGTCGCGGCTGGGTCGCTCGCGCCGTTCGGGTGGGTCGGGTCAGGCATCGACCGCCCGGCGGCCGGAGAACGCGCGGCCCAGGGTGACCTCGTCGGCGTACTCCAGATCGCCGCCGACCGGGAGCCCGCTGGCCAGCCGGGTGACGGCCAGCCCCGGGAAGTCCTTCATCAGGCGGGTCAGGTAGGTCGCCGTCGCCTCGCCCTCCAGGTTCGGGTCGGTGGCCAGGATGACCTCGCGCACCCCCGGCTCGGCGACCCGCTTGAGCAACGGCCCGATGCGCAGCTGGTCGGGCCCGATGCCGTCGATCGGCGAGATCGCCCCGCCCAGCACGTGGTAGAGCCCGCGGAACTCCCGGGTGCGTTCCACCGAGGAGATGTCCTTGGGTTCCTCCACGACGCAGATCACCGTGTCGTCCCGCCGGGGGTCCAGGCAGATCCGGCAGCGCGTCTGCTCGGAGACGTTGCCGCACACCTCGCAGAACTTCACGTCGTTCTTGACCCGGTGCAGCGCCGATTGCAGCACGGTGATGTCGGCCGGGTCGGCGGTGAGCAGGTGGAAGGCGATGCGCTGCGCGGACTTCGGGCCGATGCCCGGCAGGCGGCCGAGGGCGTCGATGAGGTCCTGGACGGGGCCTTCGTACACGGGGGTCAGGACCGTCCGGGTGCGGCGCGGTCGGCCGGACCGTCGTCGGGCTGGCCGGCTTCGATGAGCGCAGCCTCGTCGATCGAGACCCGCCCGCCCGGGGACACCTGTGCGCCCTCCTCGTACAGGGCCACGGCCTCCTGCTCGACCTCATCGTCCTCGGAGTCGCCCGACTCGTCCCCGTCGTCGGAGTCGTCCTCGTCCGACCCGTCGTCCTCGGAGTCGTCCAGCTCGGCCGCGGTGCCGGGTGCGCCGAAACCGCCCAGGCCGAAGCTGGACAGGTCGAAGGACTCGGTCAGGCCGCCGGTCACCGCGCCCATCTGTTCGCTGCTCAACTCCTGCGCCCGCCGGTTCGCGTCCCGGACCGCCGCGATGACCAGGTCGGCCAGGGTCTCGGTGTCCTGCGGGTCGACGACCTCCGGGGCCAGGGTCAGCCCGGTCAGTTCGCCGGAGCCGGTGACCGTGGCGGTGACCAGGCCACCGCCGGCCGAACCGGTCACCACGGACTCGGCGAGCGAGGCCTGCGCCCGCTCCATGTCGGCCTGCATCTGCTGGGCCCGGAGCACGATCTGGGTCAGATCGGGCATGCCGCCTGGGAACATGGTGGGCCTCTCAGCGCTCGTCGACCATCGTGACCGGCACGCATCGGCCCATCGCGATTCCCCCGGTCGGGGTGTCCGGACGATCCTACGACCCGGCTCGGACAGCCCCCGGGCGTGCGCCGCGGCCCGATCGGGGACGTGTTGCCGCCACGCCGGGCGGGCCCGCGATGAGAGTCTGGGCCCATGCCTGCACATCCCGGGTCGTTCCGCACCGCGATCCGTACCGCGCTGCTCGGCACCGCCGCCCTGCTGATCACCTCCTGCGGCACCCCGGGCGTCACCGCAGCCCCGGTCACGACGAGCGCGACCACCTCCTCGTCCGCCCCCGCGGCCCCGGCGACCTCGGGTCCGCCGGTCACCGTGCCCGGGTTGGACTCGACCGTCCCGTCGTCGACCACCCCGTCCTCGGCCACCCCGTCGGCCGAACCCGCGCCGCCGACCACGGCCGCCCCGGCACCCACCGTCGAGTCCACGACCGCACCCGAACCCGTGGCGTCGTCGGAGCCGAGCACGCCGGCCCCGGAGCCGGTCACCCCGCCGACCACGGCCGCCCCCGCGCCCACCACGGCGCCCGCCCCCGCCCCCCCGCGGGCCGACGGGGCGGTGGTGGTCGTGGACGCCGGGCACAACGGGGCCAACGGGGCCAATCCGTCGATCATCAACGCGCTCGTCGACGCCGGCTTCGGGCAGACCAAGCCGTGCAACACCACCGGGACCTCGACGAACGACGGGTACAGCGAGGCGCGGTTCAACTTCGGCGTCGCGCAGTACCTGGTGCCGATGCTCGAGGCCGAGGGCATCACCGTGGTGACCACCCGGGACAGCAACGACGGCGTCGGGCCCTGCGTGGACCGGCGGGCGGCCATCGGCAACGACGCGCAGGCCGACGCTGTCGTCTCCATCCACGGCGACGGCGACGACGCCTCCGCCGAGGGCTTCTACGTGATGACCGCCCAGCAGGACCCGGCCGGCGCCGGGGTGGCCGCCGAATCCGCCCAGCTCGCGGTGGCGGTGCGGGACGGCCTGGCGGGGACCGGGCTCTCCCCCAGCAACCACCTCGGGTCGGACGGGCTCTGGCAGCGCGGCGACCTGGCCGGGCTCAACCTGTCGGTGCGACCCACGGTGATGATCGAGGCGGGCAACATGCGCAACGCCACCGACGCCGCACTGATGTCGTCGGCCGAGGGCCAACGGCAGGTCGCCCGCGGCCTGGCCGACGGCGTGCTCGCCTACCTGGCCGCCGCGGGCTGAGAAGATCCGGGCCGTCCGGGAGGATGGTGCGGTGCCCCGACCTCCCGCCGTCTCCACGCTGCCCGTCCTGCCCACCCGCCCGGTCGTCGACCCGGCGGCCGTCGTGCGTGGGGAGACCTGGCGCATCAGCGTCCTCACCGACGGGCTGCTGCGCCTGGAGTACGCCGCCGACGGGGTCTTCGAGGACCGCGCGTCCACGTTCGCGTTGAACCGCGACCTCCCGGTCCCGGAGTTCACCGTGGTGGACGGGCCCACCCACCTGGAGATCCGCACCGCCCGCGCCCACCTCACCTACGACCGCGGGCCGTTCAGCACCAGCGGCCTGAGCGTGCAGGTGCGGGGCAACGTCAGCAACTACCACAGCGTGTGGCGCTTCGGCGAGATCGCCCACGACGACGCAAATCTCGGGGGGACCGCCCGTACCCTGGACAACGTGGACGGGGCCGTGGCCCTGGAGCCGGGGGTGCTCAGCCGCAACGGGTACGCCGTGCTCGACGACTCCCGCAGCCTGCTGCTCACCGACGACGGCTGGGTCACCCCGCGGGACGGCAGTCGTACCGACCTCTACGTCTTCACCCACGGCCGGGATTTCGACGAGGCCCTGCGGGACTTCCACGCCGTCTCCGGGCCCACCCCGGTGCTGCCCCGGTTCGCGCTGGGCAACTGGTGGAGCCGCTACCACCGCTACACCGCCGACTCCTACCGCGCGCTCATCGAGCGGTTCGCCGCCGAGGGGGTCCCGTTCTCCGTCTCGGTCATCGACATGGACTGGCACCTGGTCGATGTCGAGGAGAAGTACGGCAGCGGCTGGACCGGCT
Source organism: Nakamurella flavida (assembly GCF_030811475.1). Taxonomy (NCBI): domain Bacteria; kingdom Bacillati; phylum Actinomycetota; class Actinomycetes; order Nakamurellales; family Nakamurellaceae; genus Nakamurella; species Nakamurella flavida. Next base: position 3,628,046 of record NZ_JAUSQV010000001.1, on the reverse strand, counting down.
ACACCTGGAACCGGGACCTGTTCCCCGACCCCGATGCGTTCCTGACCTGGCTGCACGAGCACGGCCTGCGGGTCACCCTGAACGTGCACCCGGCCGACGGGGTGCGGGCCTACGAGGAGCTGTACCCGGAGATGGCGCGGGCGCTGGGTCGGGACCCGGAGAGCGGTGACCCGCTGGCCTTCGACGTCACCGACCGCGAGTTCCTGGCCGCCTACTTCGACGTGCTGCACGCCGAACTCGAGCGCGGCGGCGTCGATTTCTGGTGGCTGGACTGGCAGTCCGGCCCGCATTCCCGGGTGGCCGGCATCGACCCGCTGTGGATGCTCAACCACTTCCACTTCCTGGACAACGCGACGACCCCCGACGGGAAGCCACGCCGCCCGCTCACCTTCTCCCGGTACGCCGGGCCGGGCAGCCACCGCTACCCGGTCGGCTTCTCCGGCGACAGCATCGTCACCTGGGCCTCGCTGGAGTTCCAGCCGGAGTTCACCGCGACCGCGGCGAACATCGGCTACGGCTGGTGGAGCCACGACATCGGCGGCCACATGATGGGCGTCAAGGACGACGAGCTGGCCACCCGCTGGGTGCAGCTCGGCACCTTCTCGCCGATCCTGCGGCTGCACTCCGCGTCGAACCCGTTCGCCACCAAGGAGCCGTGGTCGTTCGGGACCGCGGCCGCCGCGGTGATGACCGACTTCCTGCGGCTACGGCACCGGCTGGTGCCCTACCTGCACACGATGAACCACCGGGCCGCCCGGGAGTCCCTGGCCCTGGTCCGGCCCATGTACCACTCCCATCCCGAAGCCCCGGAGGCGTACCGGGTGCCGACCCAGTTCACCTTCGGCTCCGAACTGGTCGTCGCCCCGATCACCGCACCCATCGAGCGCGAACTGCAGCTCGGATCGGTCCGCGCCTGGCTGCCCGCCGGTGAGTGGGTCGACGTGCTCACCGGCCTGCGCTACACCGGCGGCCGGGAGATCGTGCTGCACCGCGACCTGACCAGCATCCCGGCGCTCGCCCCGGCCGGCGCGATCCTCCCCCTGGACGGGCGGGACATCCCCGGCAACGGCACGGAGCACCCCGGACATCTCGAACTGCTCGTCGTTCCCGGGGCGGACGGCGCGTTCACCCTGATCGAGGACGACGGGGCCGGCGACGGGCTGGACCCGGCCGGCATCGCCCGCACCGCCATCACCTGGAACCAGCAGACGGGGGTGCTGGAGATCGCCGCACTGGTCGGTGATGCGGCGATCGTGCCGGCCGCCCGGACCTGGTCGGTGGCGCTGCTCGGTCTGGCTCCCGACGCGGTCAGCCGAGTGCTGGTCGACGGCGAGCCGGTGGACGCGGCGGTCGGCCCGGCCACGCCGGGCACCGCGGCCCGCCTCGCGGTGACCGTCGCCGACGTGCCCGCCACGTCCGTCGTCCGGGTGGAGACGTCCGCCGACCCGCGACCGGTCCCGGCCGACGTGCCGACCCTGCTGTTCGCCCTCCTGGACCGGGCCCACGTCGGGTACGACCTCAAGCGCGAGCTGTACGGCATCCTCACCGCCGACGAGCCGTTGACGGTCCGGCTGTCGCACCTGCAGGCCCGTCAGGTGCCGCGCGGGCTGGAGACGGCGCTGTCGGAGATCCTGCTCGCCCAGGTCTGAGCGGCCCGCGCGCGGGCCAGGGCGACCGCGACGGGCGGCGGTACGGTACCGGGCATGAGCCTGCGCCGGCGGTGGACGGTGGCCCGTGAGGCACGGCGCGGACCGCAGTACCGCGCGGCGCTCTTCGTCATCGTGGTCGGGGTCGCCCTGCAGCTGGTCCCGCTGCTGGAGGTGCTGTTCTCCGCCCCGGGTCGGGAGATGGTGGCGTTCAGCATCCTGGCCACCGTGTTGTTCGCGTACACGTTCTGCAGCATCACCTGGCCGATGGTGTTCGGCGGTCTCGGGCAGCGCCGGCTCATCCTGCGCACCCTGGTCTACGCGTTCGCCGTGGCCCTGTGGTCGCTGACCATGGGGCCGCAGTGGCTCGACATCGGCTTCCTGGCCGTGGGTCTGCTCGCCTCGGTGCTCCCCCGACGCTGGGCGGTGGTGGCCGTGGCGGTCCTGCTGTCGGCGCTCACCGTCGGGGCCGTGCGGGCCCATGTGGGCGCCGCGGCACTGGTCGACCTGCTGGTCACCACGGTCGCCTTCGGGGCGGTGGTGTTCGCCCTGTTCACCGTGTCCTCGATGCTGCACGAGACGGTGGCCGGCCGGGAGGCGCAGGCCCAGGTGGCCGTGCTGCAGGAGCGGTTGCGTCTCGGCCGCGACCTGCACGACCTGGTCATCCACTCCCTGGCCGCGATCGGGCTCAAGGCCGAGCTCGCCGAGCGGCTCTTCGACCGCAAGCCCGAGGCGGCCCGGGCCGAGCTCGGTGCCATCTCCGACCTGACGCAGACCAGCATCGGCCAGGTGCGCCAGCTCGTGCACGGCTACCGCCACGAATCGCTCTGCGAGATGCTCGACGACGTGCGGCTGGTGCTGCGCTCGGCCGGGGTGTCGGCCACCATCGACGCGGGCGAGGTCCCGATGACCGACGACGTCGAGCAGGCCTTCTGCTGGGTGGCCCGGGAATCGGTCACCAACGCCCTCCGCCACGCCAGCCCCACCTTCGTCCGCATCGCCCTGTCGGTGGGACCGGACGGCACCGCCCGGCTGGACGTGGTGAACGACGGGGTGCTGCCGGTGCCGTCCCGCGACGGGCGGCGGACCTCGTCGGGCAACGGACTGCCGGGCCTGGGTGAACGTCTGGCCACGATGGGTGGCTCGGTGAGCACGCTCCGCGGCACGGACGGTACTTTCGTCCTGCAGGCCCGGGTCCCCGGCACGAACCCGGGGACGAGCTCGACGGTCTGACGCCGGCCCGCGCCGGGACGAGCGGGCGGATTCACGGACGGGGGTCGACGGTGGCCGACAGCACCGATCCCCGCCCCGGCACCGGTCTCGACGCCACCGGCGACGCGGCCCCGGTCGGGAGGATCCGGGTGGCCGTCGCCGAGGACGAGAGCCTCATCCGCGACGCCCTGGCCGCCCTGCTCGACCTCGAGGACGACCTCGCCGTGGTGGGGACGTTCAGCACCGGCACCGCGGCCCTGGAATGGCTGACGGCCCACCCGGCCGACGTCGCCGTGCTGGACAACGAGATGCCCGGCATGACGGGTCTGTGCGTGGCCGAGGAGCTGGCCCGCCGATCGCCGGTGCCCCGCATCATCATCATGTCCGGCAAGGCCGGGCCCAACGAGCTGCGCCGGGGCCTGCGCATCCCGGTGCTCGGCTTCTGCACCAAGGGGATCCACGGCCGACAGTTGGCCGAGGTCATCCGCACGGTCCACCGTGGTGAGCGGTGGATCGATCCGGACCTGGCCGCGGCGGCCATCGCCGGTGAGGCGAACCCGTTGCGCGAACGGGAGATCGACATCCTGCTGCTGGTCGCCCGCGGGCTGTCCAGCGCCGAGATCGGCAGCCAGCTGTTCCTGTCCACCGGCACCGTCCGCAACTACATCTCGGCGGTCTGCACCAAGCTCCAGGTGACGAACAAGGTGGCTGCGGTGCGTCGGGCCGTCGACGCCGGGTGGCTCTGAGCCGTCCCACCGACCGGGCCGTGCGCCCGGTCCGGTGCCGGGTGTCCCGTTCGTGACAGGTGTCATCGCCGCACCCCGGAAATGTCAGGTGCGGCGGTGACACCGGGCACTGCCCCGCCCGGCCACGCGTCCCTAGATTTTCCCCATGAGCAATCCGGAAGCCGTGATCGAGGTGCAGGACCTGCGGGTGCGGTACGACCGCACGGACGCGGTCGACGGGGTCTCCTTCCAGGTGCGCCGCGGCGAGGTCTTCGCCCTCCTGGGGACGAACGGCGCCGGCAAGACGACGGTGCTGGACGTGCTGGAGGGCTTCCGCTCGCCGACCGCCGGCCGCGTCACCGTCCTGGGGGTCGACCCGATGGCCCAGCACGACATCCTGGCCCCGCGGGTCGGCATCGTCATCCAGGAGGCCGGCTTCTTCGACACCCTGACGGTGGGTCAGTGCCTGCGGGCCTGGTCGCGCTTCCACCGCACCCCGCGGTCCACCGACGACCTGCTCGCCGCCGTCGGTCTGGACCACCGGCGTTCGGTGCGCTGCGGCAAGCTGTCCGGCGGTGAGCGCCGGCGGCTGGATCTCGCCCTGGCCCTGCTCGGCCAGCCCGAGCTGGTCTTCCTGGACGAGCCGACCACCGGGATGGACCCGGAGGGGCGCCGCGAGACCTGGCGTCTGATCGGTGATCTCGTCGACCACGGCACCACGGTGCTGCTCACCACGCACTACCTGGCCGAGGCCCAGGAGATGGCCGACCGGGTCGCGATCATGCACCGCGGTCGGATCCGGGTCCAGGGCAGCCTCACCGACATCCTGCACACCGCCGACACCAGCACCGTCGCCTTCACCGTCGACTCCGCCCAGGTCGACGCGCTGCCCCTCATCCCGCAGACCAGGATCGACCGGCGCTCGGGGCGGTGCCGGGTCACCATCACCACCCAGGACCCGCCCGCCGTGCTGGCCACCGTCACCGCCTGGGCGCAGGACCACCGCGTCCTGCTCGGCGACCTGGACCTGAGCCGCCCCACCCTGGAGGACGTCTTCCTCGAGCTCGTCCACCCCGGGGCGTCCACCCCCGACGAACGGAGCGCAGCATGACCGCCCCCGCCGTGGCCCGGACCCGGGTGCAGCCCCTGGGCTGGTGGCGGATGACCCTCTCGCAGGTGCTGCTCTCCCAGCGGGTGTTCTGGCAGGACATCGCCTTCGCCGTGGTCGGGGCGCTCATGCCGATCGCCATGGCCCTCGCACCGATCCTGGCCTACCGCCACGAGACCACCGCCGACGGCAGTCGATCGATCGCGGCCTACCTGCTGCCCGGCGGGATGGTCGCGGCCACCATCTGGATCATGTACACGACGGTGAACTCCGCCTGCCGCCGGCGCGACCTGCGCATCTACAAACGCCTGCGGGCCACCCCGCTGCCCGGGTCGGCCATCCTGGCCGGGGAGGCGATCAGCGCCGCGCTGCCGGCCATCGCCCAGGCCGTCATCGTGCTGGTGGTCGGGATGCGGCTGACCTCGGCGCCGTTCCCCCGGGACCTGCCCCTGCTGCTGGTCGGGATGCTGCTCGCCGCCGCGACCTTCGCGATGCTCTCCCTCGGCCTGTCCGGCCTGCTGCCCAGCGGTGAGGTGTCCACCTGGCTGATCACCCCCGTGGTGTTCCTCCTCTGGTACTGCTCCGGCGCCATCACCCCGCTGTCCGGCCTGCCCCGCTGGCTCGCCGACATCAGCGTCTACCTGCCGTCCACCGCAGCCGTCCAACTCGCCCGGACCGCCTGGTTCGGCCAGGACTTCGTCTTCGCGGACGGCTCCGGCGACCTGTCCGCCCTGCACACCCTCGCCCTGTGCTGGCGACCGGTGCTCGTCCTCCTGGCCTGGACCGCCGTCGGGATCGTGGTCTGGCGCCGCTTCTTCCGCTGGGATCCCCGCCACTCGTCCTGATACCCCCGGCCGGTGATCCCGCCGGCCCCCTGAGCCCCACCCCACCCACCCCCACTCCTGGGTACCCCCTACCCGGAATCGAGGCAGTCATGTTCGCGAACGCTGGTTCCTCCGTCGGCTCCGACGGACCCGGTCTCACCGAGAAGTACTACCTCCCCTTCCTGCGGCTCCTGCGACGCCTGGTCACCCGGCGCTCCTGAGCCCGCCCGGCCCGCTCGTCGGGCCCCCCGAACCCCGTGGTGAGCACCACGGCCCCACGAGCATCCCCAGAGGAGGTGAACAACGATGAACCCCACGTCCCCCGAGTCCCTCGACCCCCAGGCCGCGACGGCCGCCGACCCGATCGGCACCCCGCTCTCCCTGGTCGGCATCGAGGAACTGAACGAGATCGACGGCATGGGCTCGGCCGGTGGCACGCACAACTGCGGCGGAACCTTCGGCACCCTGTCCTGCCCGGCGTCGGTCGGTACGGCCTTCAGCTTCACCTGATCGGTGCGACCGGCACCGCTCGGGCAACACACCGGGGAACACCCCGACGCCCATGCAGAGGAGGTGAGAACACATGCAGGACATCACACCTGCGGTCGGCCCGGAGCCGGCCGTCGATCTCGAGCTGCTCACCACGGAGGAGCTGAACGAGGCCGGCGCCGCCGACGGAGCCGGCTGGTGCCTGGGCACCGCCGGGACCTTCGGCTGTCCCAGCAGCGCCAGCAGCTACGGCTGCCTGACCTGACCCGCTCAGGACCCGCACGACCACACCGCCGCCCCCGCACCTCCCTCCGCCCGGTCCACGAAGAAGGTGATCCATGACCACCCACCACGACGCCCCCACCCCCCTCTCCGGCGACATCACCGCTCACGCGGCCGATCTGGAGATGCTGTCCATCGAGGACCTCACCGGTACCGCCGATCTCGACGCCGCCGGGAACTGCTTCGGCACCCTCGGCAGCTTCGGTTGTCCCGCGTGCTTCGGCACGCTCGGCAGCTTCACCTGATCCGCCGCCGGCCCCTCCCGTCCGCGGGAGGGGCCGGGCCGGCCAGGTTGCGACGACCCCCGTCCCGGGCCCGTCAGCCACACCTCCCCCGCAGCCCGTCGCTCCCGCCCGTCCGGCCCCAGGAGTCAGCATGACCGCCAGCACCGCAGCCGCCCCGAGCCGGGCGCCCCGTCCGCCGGCCGCGGATCGGTCCGCCCACCCGACGCCCCGTCCCGGGCACGGCGCATCGCTCGCCGGCCTGGCCGGTGATCTGTGGCGGTACTTCGTCGACGCGGACTTCCGACGCACCGACGCCGAGACCCTGTTCACCGCCCTGCCGGTGCGGGCGCCCGTCCTGGGCCTGCCGAACTTCTGGGTCGTCTCCGGGTACGACGCGGTGCGCCGCCTGTCGACCCGACCCGAACTGGTCATGCCCCCGGCCCGCTTCCCCGCCGAGGTGGCCGACCGGCTCCCGGGGTTCGTGGACTTCTTCACCCGCTCGCTGTCGTTCCTGCCCGGCCCGGACCACCAGCGGCTGCGCGGTGTCCTGGGCCCGCACCTGTCCCCGGCCGCGGTCGACGGGCTGCTGCCCCTGGTCACCGACCTGGTGACCGATCTGCTGGGTCCGGCCGACGGTCGGCCGGTCGACCTCGTGTCGACCGTGGCCGAACCGCTGCCCGTCCTGGTCACCGCCCACCTGCTCGGCGTCGACGCGGTCGACCACCGCTGGCTGACCACCCGGGTCGCCGGACTGCTCGCCGTGCTGCAGACCAGCTTCCCCGGCGCCGGCGACCGCCCCGCCCACCCGATGGACGCCGCGGAGTTCGCCGAGCTCGCCGAGCTCGCCGAGCACCTGGTGGACTCCCCGGCAGCGTCCGGACGTCTGTTGGCCGGGATCCAGACCTCCTGCCGGGCCGGTGATCTCACCCGCGACGAGGCCACCCGCCTGGTCCTGCTGCTGTTCATGACCGGGGTGGACACCGTCACCACCGGGTTGACCAACACCGTCCACGTCCTGCTGGACCACCCCGGCGAGTGGGACCGGCTGCGCGCCGGCACGGTGTCCGCGCCCGCCCTGTCCGCCGAGGCCCTCCGGGTGCTCACCCCGTCCTCCTTCGCTTCCCGGACGGTCACCACCGACCTGCGCATCGGCGGGTCCACCCTGCGGGCGGGGGACGCCGTGCTGCTCTGCCTGGCCGCGGCCAACCGTGACCCCGCCCGGTATCCCGACCCCGGCGCCTTCCGCCCGGAGCGCACCCCCGCCGGATCCGCCGCCTTCGGGTTCGGTCTGCACCACTGCCTGGGCGCCGCCCTGGCCGGTGTGCAGACCACCGCCACCCTGCAGGTGCTGGCCGACCGGGATGTGCGCCGCGCCGACGACCGGCCGCTGCCCTGGCGGACCGATCTCACCTTCCGCAGCCCGGCGGCCCTGCCGGTCGTCCTCGGCGGCGCACGGTGAGCGGGCCCACGACGCAGGATCACCGCTCGCGCCGGCGATCGTCCCGGCGCACCCCCGTGGTCCCGCAGGCCGGCGACACCGACTGCGGTCCGGCCGCGCTCACCTCCCTGCTGTGGTGGACCGGACGCCCGGTCGCCATGGCCGAGGTCACCACCCGCTGCGGGACCGGTCGTGACGGCAGCCATCTCGCCGACCTGGTGCGCGTCGCGTCCGGGTACGGCGTACGGGCGCAGGGCGTCCGGGCGTCCTTCACCGGGACGCCCGGCGACGCCGATGTGCTGCACGCCCTCCCCGGGCCCGCCGTGGTCGTGCTCACCGGGCACCACGTGGTCGTCCTCGAGGAGGTCCGGCGGACCCGGCGGGGTGGGTACCGGGTGCACCTCAACGACCCGGCGACCGGCCGACGCCGGATGCCGCTGGGGCAGTTCGTCGGGGCCTGCGGTCCGGTCATGGTGGTCGTCCCCGACACCGAGCGGGCCGCCGGGCGCATCCGTCGCCTGCCCGACCCGACCCCGCTCCGGCAGTGGTGGCGCGACGAGCCCCGGTCCAGTTCCGCACTGGTGGCCGTCGCCGTACTGCTCGGCGCCGTCGCCGTGCTGACCTCCCTGCTGGTCACGGCGATCGTCCGCGGCGCGGCCGATCCGACCGGGCCGGCCGGACACGGGCCCGCGCTGGCCGCGTTGGCCGCGGTGGCGCTGGCCGCGCACTGGGGTCAACGTCGGGCCCGATCGGCTCTGCTGCATCGCAGCTCCTCGCGCCGCGGGGAGGAGTTCGTCTCCGCCCTGCTCACCCTGCCGGCGGACTGGTTCCGGAACCGCTTCACCGGTGAGGTGGCCACCCGCAGCCAGCGCATCGACGGCGCCGCCCTCCAGGTCGCGACCATGCTCGTCAGCGGCGGGACCCAGATCATCACGGCCGTGGCCGCGCTCGTCGCCCTGACCCTGCTCGCCCCGGCCGCCGCCCCCCTGGTGCTGGCCGGCCTGGCCGTCGACCTGCTGCTGCACCTGGCCGGGCGGGCGGCGGAACAGGCTTCGGCCGATCGGGCCACGGCCGCCCGCAGCGCCTGCGACGGCGAGATCATCAGCGCCCTGGTCGGGATCGAGACGGTGAAGGCCGAGGCGGGCGGCGGGCTGCTGCACGCACGGTGGACGGCCGCCCGCCACCGCAGCGTCCTCGAGGAGGACCGGAGCGCGACGCGCAGCCGGCTGCTGCGCCGGGCCGGCACCGCCGTCGACCAGACCGTCGTCCTGCTGCTGCTGGTGCTCATCGGTACCGGCACCGTGACGGTCGGACCCGGTGGACTGCTGGCCGTGGTCGTACTGGCCGCGATGGCCCAGACCGCCGGCGGCGGGCTGCTGCGCCAGGGCCTATTCGACGTGGCCGCCCTGCGGGCCTGTCTGCGGGGGGTCCGGGAGGTCCACGACGCCCGGACCGCGCTGCCCGCCGACCGGCCGGCCGACGGCGAACCGGACCCGGCCGCGATGACCCCGAGCTCGGCGCCTCCCGCCGAGGTCTGGACGAGTGCCGTGACCCTGACCGGTGTCGCCGTCGGATACCACCCGTTCCGGCCGCCGGTCCTCGCCGACGTGGACCTGCTCGTCCCGGCCGGCCGGATCACCTTCCTCACCGGCCGGACCGGATCCGGCAAGTCCAGTCTGGCCAAGGCGGTCGCCGGCACCCTGACGGTGCAACGCGGATCCATCGTCGTCAGCGGGTCCGGGTCCGGGTCGGGGACCGCCTACGTGCCCCAGCGGCCCGTCCTGCTGGAGGGCACCCTGGCCGAGAACGTGCTGTTCGGCGGGCCGGTCGAGTTGACCGGCCGGCTGGCCGACGCGCTGGCTGCGGCCGGTCTGACCGACGTGGTGGCCCGCCGGGGCGGTCCGGGGTGTCCGGTGGCCCAGGACGGCGCGAACTTCAGCGGCGGCGAGCGTCAGCGGATCGCCCTGGCCCGGGCGCTGGTCCGGCGGCCCGCTCTGCTGGTGCTGGACGAGGCGACGAGCGCCATGGAGGAACCGCTGGAGGAGGCCCTGTTCGCCGGCCTGCGGGACCGGGGGCTCACCGTGCTGGCCGTGGCGCACCGGCTACCCACCCTGCACCCGCAGGACCAGGTCGCCCATCTCGCCGCCGGGACCCTGCGCGTGCTGCGGCCCGCCGCCGCGCCGGAGTCCGGTGCCGGCGCCCTGTCCCCGTCCTTGTCCGCACCCCGGGTCGTGCCCCTGCCCCTCGCCGAGGTCGTCCGATGACCACCGTCGACACCCTCCCGTCAGCCCCCACGGCGACGACCCTCACCCGGTTCGCGCTGCGGGGCAGCGCCGGCGCGGCCACCGGATCGCTGCTGGCGGGCCTGGTCTCGACGGCCGCCGGACTGGCCGTCCCGCTGCTCGGCCTGGCCGCGGCGACCGACGCAGGCGGCCACCGGACCCGCTGGGTGGTGCTGGCCGTGCTCGCCGTCGTGCTGTCCGCCGCGGCCGGCCTCGCCGCCGACGCGATGTCCTGGCGGATGCAGAACCGCGCCTACCGCCGCGTGGAGTCGGCGGTGTGGCGGGCGCTGCTGGCCCTGCCCGCCTCGTTCTTCGCCCGCCATCCGCTCCGCGTCGTCGTCGGGCACGCCTCCTCGGTGTCAATGGTGCGGACCCTGCTGGGCGCCGCGGGCATCGACACCGCGCTCGCCGCGATCAGCGCCACCGCCTGCAGTGCCGTGCTGTTCCTGCTGGACTGGCGCATCGCCCTGGCCGGCCTCGGCGCGGCGCTGGCCGTCCTCGCGGTGGTGACCGAGCTGTCCCGCCGTCAGCAGCGCCACGACCGGACCGTCTTCGAGAGTGTCGACGACGTGCAGGCCGTGCTGTACCCGGCCCTGGTCGGTATCGACGAGGTGCAGGCGTACGGCGCGCAGGAGCTGATCCACCGGCGCTTCTCGGCGGCCTTCGCCCGGCAGCGCACCGCGGACGACGCCGGGCTGCGCCATGCCGAAGCGGCCGAGGCCCTGCTGGCCGCGACCCCGGGCATCCTGTTCGCGGTCCTGCTGCCCACGGCCGCGGCGGTCTCCCCCGACGTGGTCACCCTGGCCCTGATCACCGTGGTCACCGTGCAGTTCGCCGGGGCGCTGGCCCGGCTGGCCGGTGCGGTTCCCGCGCTGTTCGGGATCGCCCTGGCCCGGCACCGCCTGGAGCCCGTGCTCTCGGCCGAGCCCGAGGTCCCGGCCCACGCCGCGTCGGTGCCCGGACTCTCCGGCGGGTGGGAGTTCCGTGACGCCGACTTCGGCTATCCGGACGCGGCCGCGCCGGTGCTCCGCGGGTTGACCCTGCGGGTGCGACCCGGGGAGTTCCTGGCCGTGGTCGGTGCGTCCGGCTCGGGCAAGTCCACCCTGCTGCGCGCGGTGCTCGGCCTCGTCCCGGCCACCGCCGGCACCGTGCTGGTCGACGGTGCGGACCTGCGTGGCCTGGACATCGACGACATCCGCCGCCGGATCGGCTACGTGCCCCAGGACGCCCGACTGCCGCGCGGCACCGTCCGGTCGGCGATCCTGCAGGCCGATCCGGCCGGTGACGATCTGCTCGACGGACCGGGGCCGGACCCGCAGGCAGACGCCCGGGCCCTGGCCGCGGTCGAGAAGGCCGGTCTGGCCGAGGATCTGGCCGCCCTCCCGATGGGCCTGGACACCCGTGTCTCCGACGGGGACAACGGTCTGTCCGGCGGGCAGAACCAGCGTCTGCTGCTGGCCCGGGCGCTGGCCCGGGACCCCGCCGTGCTCCTGCTCGACGAGGCGACCAGTGCCCTGGACGACGCGACCCAGGACCAGGTCGCCCGGGCGGTCACCGGCCTGGGTCTGACCAGGATCGTGGTCGCCCATCGCCTCTCGACCATCCGCGGGGCCGACCGGGTCGTCGTGCTGGCCGGCGGCCGGATCGTCCAGGTGGGTCGACCGGGCGACCTGCTGGACGCACCGGGCGAGTTCGCCCGGCTGTTCGGTGCCGGGTCCCCACCCTGAGCCCCGGCGCCCCGCCACAGCCCACCACCACCGGCTCCCACCCGCACCGCCGGCATCGATCCGGCGCCCGCCCGCCCCCGTCAGCAGCCCCGGCCCCGCCGCGGCGACCGGAAGGACCCCCGATGACCACCACCCTGCAGTTCGCCCGCGCCGCGGCCGTCACCACCGTGCCGGGCGACGGGATCTACCTGACATCCGAACGCGGGGGCCGGACCCGTCTGCACGGACGCGGGATCGCCCTGCTGGCACCGCTCCTCGACGGGTCCCGGACCCGGACGGCCCTGCACCGCGAACTCGCCGGCGGCGCGCTGACCGCAGCCCAGCTCGACCAGGTGCTCGACGCCCTGCTCGCCGCCGGGCACGTGGTCGACGCCGACCCCGAGGTCGACGGCCGGCAGGCCGGCTTCTGGGAACTGGCCGGACTGGACGGTGACCACGCGGTGCACAGCGCACGCACCGCCGACCTGGCCTACCTGACCCTGGGCGGGGTCGATCCGACCGACCTGCTGACCCAGGCCGCCGCCACCGGGCGCACCCTGCACCGGCTGGCCGACCCCGAGCGGATCGGCGAGCACCGGCTGACCCTGGTGCTGACCGACGACTACCGCCGGCCCGAGGTGGGCCGGCTCAACGAGCTGGCCCTGGCCCGGTCGGCCACCTGGATGCTGGCCAAGCCCATCGGCTCGGTGGTGTGGGTGGGCCCGCTGATGGTGCCCGGCACGACCGCCTGCGCCCAGTGCCTGGCCACCCGCCTGCAGGCCAAGAGCCTCACCGAGTCCTACCTGCGTCAGCGCGGGGCGGTGGCCGGCAGCTTCACCCCGCCGCCGGCCGACCTCCCCGTCACCCGGGCCCTGGCCGCCTCGCTGCTGCTACTGCACGCCGAGCGGTGGCTGAGCGGGACCACCGCCCGGCACCACCGACCGGACCCGACCGGGGCCGGCGCGGGGGCAGGAGCACCGACGCCGGACCCGGAGCGCATCGGCGACGTCTGGTCGGTGGACATGATGACCTCGGCGGTGGACCGGCACGCCCTGGTCCGCCGACCGCAGTGCCCGGCGTGCGGGGATCCCGAGCTGCAGGCCCGGTTGCAGCGCCGTCCGGTGGTCCCGGTGTCCCGCCCCAAGGCCCGGACCTCCGACGGCGGCCACCGGGCCACCTCCCCGGAGGACTTCGTCGAGCGGTTCGCGCATTTCGTCAGCCCGGTCACCGGACCGGTCAACCACCTGGTGAAGATCCCGATGGACCTGCCCGGCATCCACACGTACAGCGCGGGACAGAACTTCGCGATGCCCATGCGGACGGTGGCCGACCTGCGGGCCGGTCTGCGCAGCACCAGCTGCGGCAAGGGGATCAGCGACATCCAGGCCAAGGCCAGCGCGCTGGGCGAGGCGATCGAGCGGTACTCCTGCGTCTTCCACGGCGACGAGGCCCGCCAGGTGGCGGCCCTGGCCGATCTCGACCCCGCCGACGTCGTGCACCCCAACGAGCTCCACCAGTACAGCGAGCGCCAGTTCGCCGAGCGGGACGCGTGGAACAGCCGGCCCTCGCACTTCCACTGGGTCGGTGACGCCCTCGACCCGACCGCACCGGTCGAGTGGACCCCGGTCTGGTCGCTGACGCAGCAGCGCCCGAAGCTGATCCCCACCGCCACCCTCTTCTTCGGCTACGGCAACACCGAGTTCCCGTTCCACGCGGGGGCCAACTCCAACGGCTGCGCGGCCGGCAGCAGCCTGGAGGACGCCGTCCTGCAGGGCTTCTTCGAGCTGGTGGAACGGGACGCGGTCGCGCTCTGGTGGTACAACCGCACCCGCCACCCGGCGATCGACCTGGCCTCCTTCGCCGACCCGTACTTCGAGCACTGGCAGCGCACCTATGCGGGCCTGGGCCGGCGGACGTGGGTCCTGGACATCACCACCGATCTCGACGTGCCCACCGTCGTCGCGGTGTCCTACCGGCCCGACAAGCCCGCCCAGGACATCCTCTTCGCCCTGGGCAGCCACCTGGACGTGCGCATCGCCATCGGCCGCGCCCTGTCGGAGATGAACCAGTTCCTGCCGGCCGTGCTGAACGTGGAGACCACCGGCCGGTACGCGTTCGACGACCCCACGCAGATCGACTGGTGGACCACGGCGCGGATGGCCGAGCACCCCTACCTCGCCCCGTCCGACGCGCCGGCCCGGGTCGCCGCCGACTACACCGACGCGTCCACCACCGATCTGGCCCGGGACATCGAGGTCGTCCGCGAGCGGGTGGAACGCGCCGGCCTGGAGATGCTCGTGCTGGACCACACCCGGCCGGACATCGGCCTGCCCGTGGCCCGGGTGATCGTGCCGGGCCTGCGGCACTTCTGGCCCCGCTTCGCCCCCGGCCGGCTCTACGACGTGCCCGTGGCCCTGGGGCTGCTCGACCACCCGACCGCCGAGGCCGACCTGAACCCCGTCGCGATGTTCCTCTGAGCGCACCAGCGCCCGCCCCGCCCCGTCCAGACCCCAGCCTCCCCACCCACCCCCGCACCGGAGGTCCGCCATGACCAGCACCCTGTCCCGTCCCGCCGCCCCCGGGGCCGTCGACGTCCCGCACGCGCGCACCGTCTTCCGGACGGGTGTCGACCTGGTCGAGGAGGGCGGCGGGGCCGTGCGCCTGGACTTCCTGGGCCGGGAGGTGCTGCGGTTCCGCGGGGTGACCGACAGCTCGCAGGACCGGTTGCGGCACATGACGATCGGCGGGACGCCGGTCACCACACCGACCCCGGGCGAACGGCCCGGGAGTGATCCGCAGCTGGCCGCCATCCTGACCCGGTGCCGCATCTTCCTGGCCCAGGCCGTCGTGTCGGGCGGGCAGCGACTGCTGGAGATCGAGCGGGTGGGCAGCGACGAGCCGGTCCAGCCCACCGCGCTGCGCGACGAGGACGAGGTGCAGCTGTCCCGCCTGGCCCTGGCGCACCGGTTCCGGGACGAGATCGCCTGGCAGGCACCGGCCACGGGCGCCCGGGCCGTCATCGGGCACCCGGCCGTCTCCGCCCTGCTCGACCGGTTGGCCCGCCGCCGACGGGTGGACGACGCACTGGACCGAGGGCCGGCCGGGAGCCCGGGCGGCCCGGCGGTGCCGGAGCCGACACCGGCCGCACTCCGGGCCGTGCTGGAACTGCTGACCGGCGCCGGCATCGTGGAACGGGCCACGACGCGACCTGCGGGATCCGCCGGGCCCGGCGGTCCGGCGCTGCTCCCGTCGGAGTCCGACCCGGTCCTGCGGCAGTGGGAGCTCGCGGACCTGTTGTTCCACACCCGGTCCCGGCTGGGTCGGACCGACGCCCCGTTCGGCGGGCGCTTCCCGTTCGTCGACGTCCTGGATCCGCAGCCGACCGTCAAGGCCCTGCCCCCGGGGCGGCGCCTCGATCTGACCGTCCCGGACTTCACCGAGATCGCCGACCGCGACGGCAGCGTCCTGGAGGTGATGGAGGCCCGTCGATCGGTCCGCGGATACGGCTCGGCGCCGATGAGCCTGGACGCTCTCGGCGAGTTCCTCTACCGGGTGGCCCGGGTGCGCGGGTCCTACGGGCCGCGACCCACCGCCGGGATGCCGTACGCGGCGACGTCCCGGCCCTATCCGTGCGGCGGCGGGGCCTACGAGCTGGAGTTCTACCTGACCGTCCGCCGGTGCGACGGTCTGGAGACCGGTTGCTACTACTACGATCCCGCCGGCCACGCCCTGATCGCCCTGGACACCCCGCCGGCCGCGCAGACCGCCCTGCTGGACACCGCGTCGACGTCGGCCGGTGGCACCGTCGTCCCGGACGTGCTGATCACCCTGACCTCCCGCTTCGCCCGGGTCAGCTGGAAGTACCAGGCCATCGCCTACGCGGTGACCCTCAAGCACGTCGGGGTGCTGTACCAGAGCATGTACCTGGTGGCCACCGCGATGGGCCTGGCCCCGTGCGGGTTGGGCAGCGGGGACAGCCAGATGGCCGCCGACGCCTTCGGTCTGGACTACCTCCAGGAGTCCTCCGTGGGGGACTTCCTCCTCGGCTCGCTCCCCGACGCCGCCCCCGCCCCGAGCGGGGTGGCGCCGACCGACTGGCGCCCGGGGCTGTCCCCGGACTGGCCGCTGGCCGCCGCCCGGCGCCTGGAGCGCCGGCGCGATGCGTGACCTGCTCGTCGGTCGGCAGGGTGGCGTACCGGTCGCCGCTCTGGACGTGCTCGCCGCGCCCGCCCTCGTCGCCGCGGTCGGCGACGTCCTCGACCGGACGGACCGCGCCGCGCTCCTGGGCGCCCGGGTCGCGGACGATCTGCACGATCTGGTCCCCGGGCTGTCCCCGCCACTCCGGCGCACCGCGCTGACGATCCGCCGGTCCGTGCACGCGGGGTGCTGTCCGCCGGCGGTGGCGGCCGCAGCCCGGGCACTGGCCCCCGCCCTCCCGGCTCCCTCCGCGCTCCGGCTGCTCGGCTGGGTGCGGCTGCACGACCGGCTGACCGATGCCCTGGCCACCGCCGGTGACGCACTCGCCGGATTGGACCGGGGCGCTCGCGCCGCCATCACGGTGCTCAGCGAACCGGACCTGCTGCGCGGGCTGGCCTTCGCCAGCCCGGCCTTCGCCACCACCCTGATCGACGGGCGCGTCGATCCCCGGGCCGGGTCCCGGTCGACCCGGACGGCGGTGCAGTACCTCACCCGGGCAGCCCTGAAGCCGAGCCCCTTCTCGAGCCTGGGCACCCTCGGGCTGACCGGTTGGTCGACCGGTCAGGAAGTGCCGATCGGTCCCGACAGGCATGCCGGCGGCGAAGCGCCCGTGGCCGGGCGCAGCAGCTTCCGGCCGCTGGCCATGGCCCTGCACCGGGCGTGCTGGGGTGATCCGGCCGCCTGGCTCGGGTCCACGCCGCCCTCGCTCCTGCTGCCCGAGGTGCACCGCGTGGATCAGGTTCTCGTCAGCCTCCTGCCCACGTACCAGCGCGCCCAGGGGGTCTGGTTCCGCCAGGACGAGCCCGGCGCCGTGGGCGTGGTCCCCGACGACCCGTCGACCGCGTCCACCCCGACCCGCTCAGCCCCTACCCGCTCAGCCCCCACCAGCACCGCCCCCGCCGGCACCGCCCCGACCAGCACCGCCCGGCTGGCCGCCACCGATCCGGCCCGGGCGGTGCGCACCGGCGCGGCCGCGGTGTCCACGCCCTGGTCGCTGCCGGATCCGCTGCACCTGGCCGGCCTGCCCGACTCGCTCGCCGGCACGGCACTGCCGCAGGGGGTGCTCAAGCAGGTGCGGGCAGCGGCCGATGCCGAGGCGGACCTGGCCACGGCCACCGACGCCCGCCAGGTCGTCCGGGCCACCGACCGGCTGCGGGCCGCCGCCCGCGAGGTCTTCGCCGAGCTGGGCGCACCCGCCCCCGACTGGCTGGAGCAGGCGCCGCTGGCCCACGAGACGGTGGTCCGCCGGCCCGCCCCGCCCACCGGTGGCCGCACCGCGGTGCAGCGCGTCGAGCGCGACCTCGCCCGGTCCGTGCAGGTGGCGCCGGCCTACCGGGCCCTGGTGCGGTCGTTCGTCCGCCGGCACGGCTCGGGCGGCCGGACCTCGCTGCTCGACTTCTGCGTCCGCACCCTCGTCGAGGTCGAGGCCCGATCGGTGCCCCCGGACCTGCGGCCGCAGCCGGTCGGCGATCTGCCGCGCGGCCACGGAAGCCTGGCCCGGCCGGCCAGTGCCGTGTTCTTCCAGACCCTCCCCGACGACCGGGTGGTGCTGAACGCGGTGGCCCCGGCCATGCTCGGCAGCTGGGCCCGCTGGTGCGGTGAACCCGCCCTGGCCACTCCGCTGGGACTCCAGGTGCGGGCCCTGTCCGCGGCGCGGCACCCGGCGGTCGAGGTGTTCCAATTCGGGGCCGCCGCCGACTGGACCACCGTGCAGCGCCCGGTGTGCGCCGACCTGCCGATGGTGGTCTGGGGTACCGAACGGGCGGCTGCCCTCTCGACCGGCACGCCGGCCCCCGTCGAGCTGAGCGCGTTCACGCTGCGCCACGACCCGGCCACCGACACCCTGCAGATCGACGGAGTCGGCGGCCCCGCCGCCCTGGTCTACACCGGCGCCGTTCCGCCCTACCTGCTCGGCGGGGTACCCGCCCTGCTGGCCATGATCGCCGATCCGTGGACCGTGCGGCTGGACACCGGGGATCCCCACGGCACCCCGACCGCGGCCGGTGTCCGCGCGGTCCCCCGGGTCGAACGCGCCGGGGCCGTGCTGCGGCGGGCCGCCTGGCACCTCGCCGCGTCCCACTGGCCGACCCGGACCGCGCGGCGGGGTGTTCCGGGCCTGCTGGAGGTGGAGCGGTTCTTCCGGCGCCACGACCTCCCCCGGGAGTGCTTCGTACGCCGGGGCGGGCGGGACAAGCCGCGCTGGGTCAGCCTGGACCACCCGCTGACCGTGCTCACCCAGTTCGCCGAGCCGACACCGCCCGGCCCGTGGACGATCACCGAGGCGCTACCCGGACGGGCGGAGTCGGCCGGGGCGACGACCGGGGCAGGAACCGGGGCGAGGCCCGCCGCGCACGTCACCGAGTACCTGGCGGTGCTCGACCATGGCTGAGGTCGTCGGTCGCCGTCCGGCACCGGGTGCGTCCCCTCCCCCTCCGGACGCGGTCGCCACGGCCACGGACTGGCTGTACCTGCGGATCGGGCTCACCGCACTCGCCGAGACCGAGACCGTGCTCCGCGACCGGGTCGGCCCGTGGGTCGACCGGCACCGGCCGGCGGGGTGGTTCTTCCTGCGGTACCTGGACGCCGGCGGTCCGCACCTGCGGCTGCGCGTGCACGGGGCCGCGGGTACCGCCGCCGGGACGGAGCTCATCGACCGGCTCCGGGACGCCGAACCGGGCGCACCGCCCCGGGAAGTGGTCGAACGGCTGCACACCCCGGAGTACGGCAAGTTCGGCGGTCCGGCGGGAGTGGCGCTGGCCGAGCGGTTGTCGGTCCTGGGCACGCGCACCGCGATGGATCTGCTGGCCCACCGGGCGGACGTCCCCACCCGCACCCTCGGCGCCCTGCACCTGCGGGCGGTCACCGCCGGGCTGCCGGCCGGGCAGCGCCAGGGGTTCCTGTACTCCTACGCGTGGTACTGGTCCGGGCGGGGCCGTCTCGGACCGGGCGGCCCGCCCGGCGCCGCGTTCGCGACCGCCGCCCCCCGGGGCTCGCTGACCGCGGAGCTGGACGCCGCAGCTGCCCGCCCGGGGATCGGCCCGATCATCCGGGCGCACGCGGCGGCGTTCTGGGCCGAGATCGACCGCGCCGACCCCGCGCGGTGGGGACACTCCCGGTGGCTGACCCTGCACCACCACCTGCATCTGCAGGACAACCGGCTCGGCCTGCTGCCCTCGCAGGAGGCCGCGGTCGCCCGCAGCCTCTGGCGGGAAGGTGCGCCGGGGGCCGACCGTCCCGGCGCCGATCAGCCGAAGACCGTGGCGCTCCGGTCGACGGGAGTGATGGCACCGGAGGCGATCTCGGTGGCGTAGTGGCAGGCGACCCGATGGCCGGGCTGGAGTTCGAGCAGCGCCGGCCGCTCGGTGTCGCACCGGGTGGGTTGCCGCCACGGGCAGCGGGTGTGGAACCGGCACCCACTGGGCGGGTTGGCCGGCGACGGCAGATCACCGGTGAGCAGGATCCGTTCCCGGGTGTCCTCGACGACCGGATCGGGCACCGGGACGGCGGACAGCAGGGCCCGGCTGTACGGGTGCAGCGGGTCGGCGTACAGGTCGGTGCTGGTCGCCTCCTCCACGAGCGAGCCCAGATACATGACGCCCACCCGGTCGGCGATGTGCCGGACCACGGCCAGGTCGTGGGCGATGACCAGGTAGGTCAGACCCAGCTCGGCCTGCAGGTCCTCGAGCAGGTTGATCACCTGCGCCTGCACCGAGACGTCCAGCGCCGACACGGGTTCGTCGGCCACGATCAGGTCGGGGTTGACCGTCAGCGCCCGGGCGATGCCGATGCGCTGCCGCTGCCCGCCGGAGAACTCGTGCGGGAACTTGCGCAGGGCGCTGGTGGGCAGACCGACCGCGGAGAGCAGCTCGCGCAGCCGGGTCTGGGTGGCGGAGGTGGAGTCGGCCAGCCCGTGGGCCTTCATCCCCTCGACGAGGATCGACTGGACCGACTGTCGCGGGTCCAGCGAGGACAGCGGGTCCTGGAACACCATCTGCATGCGGCGGCGGGCCCGGCGCAGCGGCTCGGCCTTCAGCTCGGCGATGTTCTCCCCGTCGAACAGCACGGACCCGGCGGTCGGTTCGACCAGACGCAGGATGCCGCGGCCCAGCGTGGTCTTGCCGCAGCCGGACTCGCCGACCAGTCCGTAGGTCTCGCCCCGCCGCACGGCCAGGCTGACCCCGTCCACCGCGTACACGTAGCCGACGGTCCTCTCGACGAACACCCCCCGGCGGATCGGGAAGTGCACCGCCAGGTCGTTCACCTCCAGCAGGATGTCCGCGCCCGCCGTGGCGGCACTGAGCTCGGCCGCGGGGGCACCCGCCGTGCCCTCGGCCAGCTCCTGCTCGTGCAGGGCGCCGCCGTCCACCGCCCCGGCGTACTGCTGTTCCAGCGGCGTGAGCCCGGACGTCTGCAGCGGGTCGACCCCGCCGGCCTGGCTCATCGCGCCGGTCCCTTCGTCAGTAGCGCGCCCGGCTCACCGACGGGGACCGGGTGGTGGCAGCGCAGCAGGTGGCCGCCGGGGTCGACCGGGGCCGGCACGAGCTCGGGCCGCACCTGTCGGCAGGTGTCGATCTCGCGGAAGCAGCGCGGCGCGAACGCGCAGCCGCCCGACCACGGGATGTTGTCCGACACCGACCCGTGGATGGGTACCAGCCGATCCCCGGAGGTGTCGTCCAGCCGCGGGATGGAGGCGAGCAGCCCGTGCGTGTACGGGTGCTGCGGGGCGGCGAACAGGTCGTGCCGTTCGGCCCGTTCCACCACCCGGCCCGCGTAGAGCACGTTGACCTCGTCGCACAGCCCGGCGACCACCCCCAGATCGTGGGTGATCATGATCAGTGCGGTGCCGTGCTCGACGACCAGCGACTTCAGCAGGGCCAGGATCTGCGCCTGGATGGTGACGTCCAGCGCGGTGGTCGGCTCGTCGGCGATGAGCAGCCGCGGTCGGCAGGCCAGGGCCATCGCGATCAGCGCGCGCTGGCGCATGCCCCCGGAGAGCTGGTGCGGGTACTCCTTCAGGCGGCGGGTCGGGTCGGGGATGCCGACCTGGTCGAGGAGGTCCTTGGCCTCGCGCATGGCCACGGACCGCTTCATCCCGCGGTGCCGCTCCAGCACCTCGGTGACCTGGATGCCGATGGGCACCACCGGGTTCAGACTCGACATCGGGTCCTGGAAGATCATCGCCAGGTCGCGTCCGCGGCGATCCCGCATCTGTCCGGCGGACAGCGTCAGCAGGTCGGTGCCCTCGAATCCCACGCGGCCGGAGATGCGGGTGCTGCGCCCGGCCAGCAGCCGCATGATGGCCAGCGAGGTCACCGACTTCCCACAGCCGGATTCCCCCACCAGGCCGACGGTCTGGCCGGGGGCGACGGCGAAGCTCACCCCGTCGACGGCGACGAACGGATCGAGCCCGCGGCGACGGAACTCCACCCGGAGGTCGTCCACCTCCAGCAGCGCCCCGGAACCCGAGGCCGACGGAGAGGGTGACTGGGGGGACGACAAGGGGGACGACATCGCGGTCACCGCCGGTTCTTCGGGTCGAGGGCGTCCCGCAGGGACTCGCCGAGCAGGGTGAACCCCAGGGCGATGACGATGATCGCCCCGGCCGGCCAGAAGGCCAGCCCGGGATGGGAGTCGATGCGATCCTGGGCCTCGCCGAGCATCTGGCCCCATTCGGGTGTGGACGCGTCCTGCGACCCCAGGCCCAGGAAGGACAGCGCGGCGGCGTCCAGGATGGAGATGGCCACCACCAGGGTGGACTGCACGATCACCGGGGAGATCGAGTTCGGCAGCATGTGCCGGAAGACGATCGGCGCACGTTTGACGCCCAGCGCGCGGGCGGCCAGCACGTGGTCGGAGTCCCGCTGGGCGAGCATCTGCCCGCGCAGCAGCCGGGCGAACACCGGGATCTGCACCACGGACACGGCGATGATCACGCTCGTCAGGTTCGGGCTGGTGAACAGCACGGCGATCGAGATGGACAGCAGCAGGCTGGGGATGGACAGCAGCACGTCGACGATCCGCATGACCACGGTGTCCACCCAGCCGCCGAACGCGCCGGCCAGGATGCCCAGCGCCAACCCACCGATCAGGCCGATGGCGGTGGCCAGCACACCGACGAGCAGGGTCTGCCGACTGCCGATCACCAGGCGGGAGAACAGGTCCCGGCCCAAGGTGTCCCCGCCGAGCAGATAGCCCGGCTGGGGCGGGGCGATCTGGTTGCGGGCCCGGGACGTCTGTCCGATGAGCAGCTGGGCGGCCGGGTCGTGCGGGGCGATGAACGGGGCCACGATCGCGAGCAGCACGAACAGGGTGATGATCACCGCGCCGACCCAGAACAGCGGTGAGACCTTGAGCCGCCGCCAGGCGTCCCGGAGCACCGAGACGCCGGCGTCGTCGGCCTGCACCAGGGTGTCGATCCGCTCCTTGCGGGCGGTGCCGTAGACGGCCATCAGAGTTCCGTCTCCTCGGGTCGGCGCGCGGTGGACGGGGCCGGTGTCATCGGACCCGGATCCGCGGGTCGACCACGGCGTACAGCAGGTCGACGATCGTGTTGACGATGACGAAGGCCGCCGCCGCGGCCAGGATGACCACCTGCAGCACCGGGAAGTCCTTCTTGGTGAAGGAGATCGACAACGCCTCGCCGATCCCCGGGTAGGCGAAGACCTTCTCGGTGAGCACTGCGCCGGCGAGCAGCGCACCGGTCTGCAGACCCGTCACGGTGATCACCGGGAGCATCGCGTTCCGCAGGATGTGCCGATCGCGGATGGTGGCGTTGGTCAGCCCCTTGGCCTGGGCGGTGCGGACGAAGTCCTCCGTCTGCACCTCCATCACCGAGGAGCGGGTGATCCGGAAGATCACCGCGAACGGGATGGTGCCCAGCGCGATCGACGGCAGGATCAGGTGTTTCAGCGCGTCCCAGGACGCGTCCCACTCACGGGTCAGCAGCCCGTCCAGGACGAAGAACCCGGTGACCCGGGTGGCGTCGATCCCGGGGGTCTGCCGACCGGACGGCGGCAGCCAGCCGAGCTTGACGGCGAAGACGAACTTCAGCAGGAAGGCCAGGAAGAACACCGGCACGGCGATGCCGATGAGGGAGACGATGACCCCGCCGGTGTCCAGCGGGCCGCCGCGGCGACGGGCGGCCAGGTACCCCAGCGGCACACCGAGGATCAGGGCGAAGAGCATGGCCCCGATGGCGAGCTCGATGGTGGCCGCGAACCGCGCCGTGAACACGTCGACCGCCGAGGTGCCCGGGGCGACCCCGGTGGACGTGCCGAAGTTGCCCTGCACGACCCGGCCGACGAACTTGAAGTACTGGACGAACACCGGCTGGTCCAGGCCGAGGACGGCCTCCAGCTCGCGGCGCTTGTCGGCGGTGGCCCGGTCACCCAGGATCGCGGAGACCGGGCCGCCGGGCAGGCTGCGCAGCCAGACGAACAGCAGCAACGAGAGCACGACGAGCACCAGGATCAGCTGGCCCACCCGCCGGACGGTGTACCTCAGCACGGGCGCAGCCCTCGTCCGACCGGCCTGCGCCGGGTCCTTCCTGCAACCACGTCCTGTCCCATCCCTGATCCGCCGGCCGGAGCCGGGTCGACCTGTCGTCCGCTCCCGCAGAACACCGGACGGGGCCGGCGCCGGGACACTCCCGACACCGGCCCCGTCCTGCGCTCAGCTCTTGGAGACCCCGACGAACTTCTCGTCGGTCAGCGGGCTGGGCACCAGGCCCTGCACGTTGCCGGCGACCACGATGGCCGGCGGGGAATGCGAGATCGGGACGGCGGGCAGATACTCGCCCATCAGCTGCTTGTTCAGGTTCTCGTAGGCGGTGGTGCGCTCGGCCTCGTCCGGGATGGTGTCGGCCGCGCCCAGGGCGTCGGACAACGTGGTTCCCCAGCTGGCGTACTCGGTGCCGAAGCGCGACGTCGGATCGGAGAAGAACGTCCCGATGAAGTTGTCCGGGGTGTTGTAGTCACCGGTCCAGCCGAGCAGGAACAGGTCGGCCTGCTGGGCGTCGACGCCGTCGAGGTAGCCACCGTTCCAGGGCTGCGAGGTCTCGTTCACGGTGATGCCCACGGCCTCGAGGTCGGCCTTGAACGCGGTGAAGACGTCCCGCGGGTTGGGCATGTACGGCCGGGAGACCTCGGTGGGCCACCAGAAGTTGACCGTCAGGTCGCTCTTGCCCGCCTCGGCCAGCAGCGCCTTGGCCTTCTCCGGGTCGTAGCCGTACTGGGTGACCTGGTCGGTCCATCCGTCGACGGTGTTCGGGTAGAACTCCTGGGCCACCTCGGCCCCGGTGGGCAGCTGCGAGTCGACGAACTGCTGACGGTTCATCGCGTAGGCGATGGCCTGGCGCACCTTGAGGTCCTGCAGGTCCGGGTTCTTCTGGTTGATCCCGACGTACAGGACGTTGAAGGCGGGACGCACCGCGACGTTGAAGCCCTCGGCGGTCAGGCCGTCCCAGTCCGCGGGGTTGGGCAGGTCGTAGCCGTCGATGGTGCCGGCCTGCAGCTCCTGCTTGCGCGCGGTCTCCTCCGGGATGATCTTGAAGATCAGCGTGCCGACCTTGGCCTTCTCGCCCCAGTAGTTGTCGTTGCGCAGCAGGGTGACGGTGTTGTTGGCCTGGTCGTAGCCGCCGAAGGTGAACGGGCCGGTGCCGGTCGGGTGCTCCAGTGCGTAGGCCGGGTAGACGAACGAGTCTCCCTCGGCCACCACGTTGTTGCCGTCGTACTGCTCGATCGCCGTCGGCGACTGGATCGAGAAGGACGGCAACCCGAGGATGGCCGGGAACTTCGAGGTGTACCGGGTCAGCGTGATCACCGCGGTGTCCGCGTCCGGGGCGGCGCAGGAGGCGTAGACGCTGGGCGTCCCGGAGTCCTTGAACCCGCCCATGGTGTCCGACCAGTACTGGGCCTGGGTGGCCCCGGCCCCGGTCTGGGAGTACATGCGGTCCAGGTTGAAGCAGACGGCCGCACCGTCCAGCGGGGTGCCGTCGTGGAAGGTGACCCCGTCCTGCAGGTCGAACGTCCAGGTCAGGCCGTCCTCGGAGGACTCCCAGGAGGAGGCCAGCGACGGGGCGACGTCGGCGGTGCCGGGGGTGAAGGTGACCAGGCCCTCGTTCAGCTGCCGGGCGACCCGGAAGGTCTCGCCATCGGTCGCGTACAGCGGGTCGAACATGCTGGGCGCACCGGCGGCCCCGAAGATCAGCTGGTCGTCCGACCCGCCCGTCGCCCCACCGGACTCGCTCCCGGTCGCGCCGGAGGAGGAGGACGGGGCCGAGGACGCCTCGGAGGCGGCGCCGCCGGACGAGGTGGTGGCGGCGGTGTCCCGGTCGGAGCTGGCGCACGAGGCGAGGCTGACGGCCAGCAGGGCGGCCAGGCCGGCCCCGGCCAGCGGCCGGATCGGGTGATGACGGGTCAGACGCCTCACGGAGGTCCTCCAGGGTGGGTCGGCGGCACAGGCGGGCGGAACCGGTGGGCGGTTCCGCAGCACAACACCCCCGCCGGGTCCGGCGCGGGTTCTGCAGACCGTAAGGGGCGCGTGAGGTGACGGCCCGCCGGTTCATCGCATCGTTACCTGGATGAAGCACGGGCCGGCCGCTCACTCGGAGAGAATCTGCCGTCCAGGGGCCCGTTCGGCGCAAACTCTGCGCAGGTCCGGGGCTCAGCCGAGGATCGTGTGGCGGGGCCAGCGTGGCGGGGGCCGGCCGGGAGGACGAAACACGGACGACCGGGGCGGGGTGGGAGCAGGCGGGCGGGACGCCGGTCGGTCGGCCCGGCCGACAGCCGGCCCGGAGATCATCCGGACCGGCTGCCAGGTCGAGGCCCTCCCGAGACGCACGAGGGCGTGGGACACCCGTCGCCGGGTGTCCGCCCACCGGCCGACACCCGAGCGGACGTCAGCCGACCTGCTTGAAGTAGATGGCGTTCTGCAGGCCGGTTCCGGTACCCGTCCTGCTCACGGTCCGCACACACGTGCTGGGGTCGACGCTGTACTGCTCCCACGAGAAGGCCGTGGACTGGAACCCGAGCTGATAGATGGCACGCGAGTCCGTGGCGGTGGCGGTGATGGCCGTCTGGAGCGTTCTGCTGATGCTGGCCGAAAGCGAGATGCCGACGGTCGCCGAAGCGGAGGCGAAGATGGCACCGGCCTCGGCCGTGGCCGACGCGGAGATCGTCCCCGTGGCGCTCACCGTGGTCCCGACGGTGACGGTGGTGCTCTGACCCGGGTCGAGGACGACGGCCGCGCTCCCGTCCGGTGTGAATGTCTCGGTCGCATTGGAGACCGCGTACTGGTTGTTCACCGCGTCGCAGTTGACCGGCACCGCCATCGCCTGTCCGGCCAGCGGACCACCGACGGTCAGCGCCACCGCCAGCGCTCCGGCCGACACCATTCGCGTGACGCTCCTGCTGACATCCGACCTGACACCCATTGTCTCCACCCGTCTCTCGGTCACGCGCATGTGCTCGGTGCGCCGGGACGCCATTCCGCCCGCGGACGGACCGGCATTTACTGGCGCTTTCACAATTCTTTTCCGCTTATCTCGAAACGGTAACACCGGGCGGTGATCGCGCAACCAGGTCGACACCGGAAAGGCGCCCGTCGGCGATCTTCGCCCACTTGGCGGAACGCGGAGCGACCAGGATCACCCGACCGGGCCGTCGACCGGCACGCACACGGGTTCGACTGGTCCATCCCCGGTCACTACCGTGGTCAGGGGCCGCGCGGCCGCAGGTGGGTCGACATCCGGCCACCGGCGTACGCCGTCCCGGGCAAGTCGTCGTCCTCGAGGGAGCAACAGCATGAGCACTCCGACCGTTCAGGCCACCCCGGCACCGGCCGCCCCGGATGCGGCCGCGGCCACCACGCCCGCGTGGCCCGGTCTGGATGCGCCGCTGGCCGTCGCCGACCCGGAGGTCGCCGAGTACATCGGCCGTGAACTGCGCCGTCAGCAGGACACCCTGGAGATGATCGCCAGCGAGAACTTCGCGGCGGTCGCGGCCATGCAGGCCCAGGGCAGCGTGCTCACCAACAAGTACGCCGAGGGCTACCCGGGTCGCCGCTACTACGGCGGCTGCGAGAACGTCGACGTCATCGAATCGCTGGCCATCAGCCGCATCAAGGACCTCTTCGGCGCGAAGTTCGCCAACGTCCAGCCGCACTCGGGCGCGCAGGCCAACGCCGCGGCCATGCAGGCACTGATCAAGCCGGGCGACACCATCCTCGGGCTGTCCCTGGCCCACGGCGGGCACCTCACCCACGGCATGCGCATCAACTTCTCCGGGCTGCTCTACGAGGTGGCCGCGTACGAGGTCTCCAAGGAGGACCACCGCATCGACATGGCGGAGGTCGCGCGCCTGGCCCGGGAGCACCGGCCCAAGCTGATCATCGCCGGCTGGTCGGCCTACCCCCGGCACCTGGATTTCGCCCGGTTCCGGGAGATCGCCGACGAGGTCGGTGCCTACCTCATGGTGGACATGGCGCACTTCGCCGGCCTGGTCGCCGCCGGCCT
The DNA here is from genome assembly GCF_030811475.1 of Nakamurella flavida. Taxonomy (NCBI): domain Bacteria; kingdom Bacillati; phylum Actinomycetota; class Actinomycetes; order Nakamurellales; family Nakamurellaceae; genus Nakamurella; species Nakamurella flavida. The sequence continues at coordinate 3,600,401 of NZ_JAUSQV010000001.1, read as the reverse complement.
GCACCCCTCGCCGGTGCCGCACGCCCACGTCGTCACCACCACCACGCACAAGACCCTGGGCGGCCCGCGCGGCGGCGTCATCCTGAGCAACGACCCGGACCTGGCCAAGAAGATCAACTCGGCGGTGTTCCCCGGCCAGCAGGGCGGCCCGCTCGAGCACGTCATCGCGGCCAAGGCCGTCGCGTTCCGGATGGCCGCCGACCCGTCGTTCACCGACCGGCAGCAGCGCACCCTGCGGGGCGCGGCCCTACTCGCCCAACGCCTGGTGCAGCCCGACGTCGCCGACGCCGGCATCACCGTGCTGACCGGGGGTACCGAGGTCCACCTGGTGCTCGTCGACCTGCGCGACTCCGACCTGGACGGCCGGGCCGCCGAGGACCGGCTGCACTCCGTGGGTATCACCGTCAACCGCAACGCCGTCCCGTTCGACCCGCGCCCGCCGATGGTGACGTCGGGTCTGCGGATCGGCACCCCGGCGCTGGCCACCCGCGGCTTCACCGACACCGACTTCACGGAGGTCGCCGACATCATCGCGACCGCCCTGATCGCGCCGGTCGGCGAGCTCGCCGACGACCTGGCCGACGGCCTGCGCGCCCGGGTCGCCGCCCTCGCCGCCCGTCACCCGCTCTACGTGGGCACCGATCCTGTCGGATCGGCCACGCCCGCCGAACTGTCCCCGCGGGCCTGATCCCGGCGGGCGGGCGCACACCATGGTGGGTCGGCGGATGGCCTCCGGCGGGCGGATCGACCGCAGCCGCCCGCACCTGGGCCCGGACGGCTCGGGCGAGCAGACCTTCCCCGGGGACAGCCCCACCGCTGTCTTCGTGGCCTCCGGCGCCATGGTCGCCCGCACCTCGGCCGCGGGACGGCCGCGCGGGGTGATCCGTGACGGAGAGGTGCCCGGATCGATCCTCGGCTTCACCGGGCCCGCCGGCGACCCGGCACCCGCCTGTGACGTGCTGGTCGTCGGGGCCGGGCCCGCCGGCCTGTCCGCCGCGCTGACCGCCGCCCGGACCGGCCTGCGGGTGACCGTCGCCGACCGCGCGTCCGGACCCGGCGGAGCGATGCTCACCGACGCCGAGGTGCGCTGGGCGCAGGAGACCGTCGAGGAACTGGCCGGCCTCGGAGCCGAGCTGCTCTTCGGGACCGAGGTCGAACAGCTCTCCCCCGGCCCGGAGCCCGGCACCCCCGCCGACGGCGACCCGCGCGGCGCCGGCAGCGACGACGATCCCGGCGCCGGGGCGGATCCTGGCGGCGGGGTGGAGGTCTTCGTCCGACACGGAGCCGGGCGCCGGAACCGCATCGCGGCCGGCCGCGTGGTGCTGGCCACCGGCGCGGTGGAACGACCGGCCCTGTTCCCTGGCAACGGCACCCCCGGGGTCATGCCTGCCGGGGCGGTCCGGGCCTTTCTGCTGCGCTACGGCGTGCTCGCCGGTGAACAGGTCGTCCTGCTGGCCGGCGACGACGACGCCTACCGGGTGGCCGGGGACCTGCTGGCCGTGGGCGCGGCCGTGGCCCTCGTCGACCCACGCCCGGATCCCGACGGCGCCCCCGCGGCCACCTATCCCGGCAAGTCGTACGACCCCGTTCCGACCGGCTCGGTCCTGAACGAGTCGTCGGTGACCGGGGTGGTCACCGACGACGCCGGCTGCCTGGTCGGGGTGCGGTTGCGCGCCGCGGACGGTACCGGTCGCGCCGTGCCCGCCGACCTGCTCGCGGTGGCCGGGGGGTGGAGCCCGGAGCTCCGCCTGTTCACCTCCTGCGGCGGGCAGGTCGCCTTCGACGCCGACCGCGGCGCCTACCTGCCGGTGTCCGACCTCGACCACCTGCATGTCGTGGGGGCCGCCCGAGGACTGCGAACGAACGCGGAATGCGTGGCCGACGGCGCCGGAGCCGGCGCACTCAAGGGCCTCAGTGGCGAGATGGTCGTCCTCCCCCCGCCGGTCGACCTGGAGCCGACCCGCACTCCCCCGGTGCTGCTCCCCCCCGTGCTGGACCATGACCCGGCGGCAGGTGAGCGGGCGGAGATCCTCCTCGACCCGGCGACCGACCGCACGGTCGACAGCCTGACGAACGGGCCAGGGACCCGCGGTCCCGACGGAGCCGGGCCGGGGCCGGAGTGGGCCCGCCTGCTGGCCGCACCCGCTGCCGGCCTACCCGTCGACTGAACCCACCCGGGAGCCGCCCAGGACGCCGCCATCGCCCCCCGCAACCGGGAGACGTTGCAGCGCCTGGCCCTGCTGGCCCAACGGGGAGACCGGTAGATCTCCGGGCGCCGCCGTGGGTGGGCGGGGATTCGACAACCGCGCGACGGCTCGGGCAGGCTGGCCCCGACCACCGGGTGTCGGTGGGACCGCCCGGGAGATCGATCCGGGGCGGGCGACGGGCAGGGGATTAGCATGGCGGCGCGCATCGACAAGATCGTCACCTCAGGCGCTTTCGAGCTCGACGGGGGCTCCTGGGACGTCGAGAACAACGTCTGGCTGGTCGGTGACGACGCCGAGGTGCTCGTCATCGACGCCGCCCACGACGCCCGGGAGATCCTCACCGCGGTGGGCGACCGCCGGGTGGTCGGCATCTTCTGCACCCACGCCCACAACGACCACGTGAACGCGGCACCGGCGCTGGCCGACGCCACCCGGGCGCCGATCATGCTGCACCCGGCCGGAGCGCCCCTCTGGGGCATGGCGCACACCGACCGGCGGTGGGACTGGGACCTCGCGGACGGCCAGGAGATCGAGGTCGCGGGGGTGCGCGGCACCGTCCTGCTCACTCCCGGCCACGCGCCGGGGGCGGTCTGCCTCTCGTTCCCCGACCTCGGGGTGGTCTTCACCGGCGACACCCTCTTCCAGGGCGGACCGGGGGCGACAGGCCGGTCGTTCTCGGACTTCCCGACCATCATCGACTCGATCTCGACCCGCCTGCTGACCCTGCCGCCGCAGACCGTCGTGCACACCGGACACGGCGGGGACACCACCATCGGCGACGAGGCCCCCCAGCTCGACGAATGGGTCGTGCGCGGCCACTGACCGATCGACCCCATCGGGTCGAGCGCGACTCCGGCGATCCGGCCGCGTCACCGCCGCCGGGGTCGTCCCCCGGTGTCAGACCCGTCGCAGCACCGCCACCGCCCGCTCGGTGGCGGCCCGCAGCATCATCATGTCGGTACCCGGCGCGATCAGGCGGTAACCCCACTCGGCGAACTGCCGGCCCTGGTCCGGGGTGAGGGAGAAGATGCCCGCCGGGACGGAGGCCGCCCGCGCCCGGTCCACGATGTGCCGGAGCAGGTCGGCCAGCTCGTCGGCGACCGTCGCCGAGGTGGGCGGCAGCCCGGCGTCCCACGACAGGTCGGTGGGGCCCACGAAGACGGCGTCGACACCGTCGACGGCCAGGATGGCGTCGAGGTTCTCCACCGCCCGCACCGACTCGATCATCGGGATGACGAGCACGGTGTCGTCGGCGTGCTGCGGATAGTCCGCACCGCCGTACAGGACCCCCCGTGACGGACCCAGGCTGCGACGTCCGGTCGGGGGATACCGGCACGCCCGGACGAGCGCCTGGGCCTGCTCATCGGTGTCGACGTTCGGGCAGATGATCCCGTACGCCCCGGCGTCCAGCAGGTGACCGATGTCCGCCGCGTCGTGCGACCGGCACCGCACCAGCGGGACCGCACTGGTCGTCGAGACGGCCTGCAGGCAGGCGATCGCCTGCGGGACGTCAAACATGCCGTGCTGCAGGTCGAGGGTGACCGCGTCGACCCCGGAGTGGGCGACGACCTCGGCGGCATAGGAGCTGCCGGTCGTCACCCAGCCGGTGACGACCTGCTCGTCCTGCGCCAGCAGGTCCCGGACCCTGTTGCGCCGCATACGTTCTCTCCGCTCGTGTCGGGACGGACCGCTCAGACCGGCGGCGGTTCCAGCCGCCGCGCGCCCAGTTGGGTGGTCAGCAGCTCGATCGCCGCCGCCACGGGCTCGCGGACCGGGATCGAGGCCGCGGCGTCGTGCGGCTGGTCGTAGTCGTCGGGGATGTCCTCGGCGTCGTCGACCGGGGCGTCGGCGTCGCTCGGCGGCGGCACGTCGCCGTCGGGCGACTGCGGCCCGCGCCGGGGGTCCGACCCGCGCGGACCCCCACCGCCGGGGGACGCGCCTCCGCCGTCCCCGCCGGCATCGCAGTTGACCGTCCAGTCGACCCCGGCCACCTCGACCAGCGCCTCCCGCAGGATCGTCACGTTCGCCGTCTCCAGCACCCGCCGGGCCATCCCGGGGCTGGGCATGGTCAGCATCAGCACGCCGCGGTCGACCGAGCGGACGGTCGCCGAGTCCAACAGGATCTGCGTGGTCCGCCGACGCTTCTTGACCGCGGCGAGGATCTCCGGCCACATCTTGCGGATGTCGGCGGCGTCGATGGCGCCCGGGCCGGATCCGCCCGCGCCCTGGGCCGGCGCAGCGCTCGCCGTGGACGCCTCGGTCCGACCCGCCCCGCGATCGGCCGGCGGCCGACCGTTGTCGGGCCGCTCACCGGGGTCGGGGTTCGGTGAGCGGTCGGCGCGTGCGCCGTTCGCCGACTGACCGGCCTGACCGGCCGAGCCCGTCCCCCGGGGGCCCGCGGCCCGGTCGACCCGCTCGGGCCCACCGGTGGGGTCCCGGTCGGTGGCCGGAGCCGGCCGCGCCGTCGCGTCCTGTCGGGACGACGCCTGGTCGGTGTCCGACCGGGTCGGCCGGCGGGAGGACAGCACCGGCGGTACGGGGAGGCCGAGGCTGGGCACCACACCCGGGCCGTCCGGCACCCGGGTCGGCGAGGCCGGTGCGGACCGGGTGGGTTCGGGACGGGTGGGCTGGGTCGGGGTGGACCGGCCGGTGGATCCGGGGTCGGCCCGCGGTCGGTCCGTCGCGGTCGCCGGAGCCTGCTCCCCCGCGGCGGACGCCGGCGGGGTGTCCCGGTCGGCCCCGGCGCGATCCGGGGCGGTGTCGCCACCGTCGGCGGGATGCGAGGCATCGGCACCGGCGGTACGCAGGGCCGGCGGAGCGGGCAGGGGCGGGGCGGACGGCATCCGGGCCGGGCCGTCCGCGGGCGCGGCGGCACGGGGCCCGGACGGCAGCTCGGTGCCCCGCCCGGACGGGGCCGACCCGTTGCCGGGCTCCACCGAGTCCGCGATGGCCATCCGGCGTTCCATCCGTTCCAACCGGTGCAGCATCGCACCGTCGGCCGCTGACGTGTCGGGCAGTAGCATCCGGGCGCACAACAGTTCCAGCACCAGCCGGGGCGCCGTGGTGCCCCGCATGTCGACCAGACCGGTGTGCAGGATGTCCGCGATCCGGGCGAGCGTCCCGGCGCCCAACCGCTCCGCCTGACCGGCCATGGCCGCCAACTCGTCCTCGGGACAGTCGATCAGCCCCTTCGCCCCGGCGTCGGGGACGGCGTGCAGCACGAGCAGGTCCCGCAGGCGCTGCAGGAGATCGGCGGCGAATCGGCGGGGGTCGTGCCCGGCCTCGACCACCCGGTCCACGGCGCCGAACACCGACGCCCCGTCCGCGGCGGCCAGGGCGTCGACCATCTCGTCCAGCAGGGCGGTGTCGGTGACCCCGAGCAGGGCGACGGCGCTGCGGTAGGTGACGCCCTCGGGTCCGGCGCCGGCCAGCAATTGGTCGAGCACGGACAGCGAGTCCCGGGCGGAGCCGCCGCCGGCCTGGATGACCAGGGGGAAGACCGCCGGCTCGACGACCACACCCTCCTCCGCGCAGAGCCGCTCCAGCAGGGCGCGCAGCACGGCGGGCGGGATCAACCGGAAGGGGTAGTGATGGGTCCGCGAGCGGATGGTGGTGAGCACCTTGTCCGGCTCGGTGGTGGCGAAGATGAAGACGAGGTGCTCCGGCGGCTCCTCGACGATCTTCAGCAGGGCGTTGAAGCCCTGCGGGGTGACCATGTGGGCCTCGTCGATGATGAAGACGCGGTAGCGGGACTCCGCCGGCATGTAGAAGGCGCGGTCACGCAGCTCACGGGTGTCGTCCACACCACCGTGACTGGCCGCGTCGAGCTCGACCACGTCGAGCGACCCGGGGCCCTCGGGGGCCAGCGCGACGCAGGACCCGCACACCCCGCACGGGTCCGGCGTCGGGCCCTGAACACAGTTCAACGACCGGGCCAGGATGCGCGCGCTGGAGGTCTTGCCGCATCCGCGCGGACCGGAGAACAGATAGGCGTGGTTGATCCGGCCGGCGGCCAGCGCCGTGCGCAGGGGATCGGTCACGTGCTCCTGGCCGACCACCTCGGCGAAGGACGCCGGACGGTACTTGCGATACAGGGCCAGAGACACGAGCCGAGGTTACGTGCTCGGTCCGACACCGGCGTACCGGCCCGGACGGCCCATGAACGCAAGGGGACCCCCGCACCCGTCAGAGCTCACGGACCCTTGCTGCCTTCCGGCCCTGGGGGGGTTGATGAGATGGACGCCGCGGGGGTCCGAGATCATCGTAGCGGCTCCTCCCGGCCCTGCACGCCCGCCCGCGGCCGGTACCGTCCGGGCCGACGGATGCCGCGGCCGGCCGCGGTACGGATCGTCCTCGGGGGGGGTGCCGTGCCCAGCTGGCTGGATGGCCGCCCGCTGCCCCTGGTCTTCGCCGTGCTGCTGGCCATCGTGCTGGCCCGGGCCCAGCTGACCTACTGGCTGGGACGCGGCGCCCTGGTCGGGCTCTCCCGGCGGTTCCCCACCCTGCTGACCGGCCCCCGCACCACCCGGGCCACCGCGCTGATCCGGCGTTTCGGGGCCCCGGTGGTGACCGTGTCCTTCCTGACCATCGGGTTCCAGACCGTGGCCAACGCGGCCGCCGGCCTGGTACGCATGCCGTTCGGCCGGTACTGCCTGGCCATGGTGCCCGGGTGCATCGCCTGGGCGGCGCTGTACGCGACGGTCGGTCTGGCCGTGGTCCAGACGGCGGTGGCGCTGGCCGCCACCTCCCCGTGGGCCGTGGCCGGTGTCGCCGTCGCCGTCCTCGCGGTGCTGGGCGTCCTCGGACTGCGTCGAACCCGGCGACGGCGCTCCGGGCACGAGCCCGGCGCCGCTCGGACGACGGGGGCCTGAGCCTGCGCCGGAAGTCACCCGATCGGCCCGGACGGGGCGGGGTGGTCACCGGGCCTCCCGACTGCCGGTAGAGTCGTCGGCGGAGGATTCGCCTAGAGGCCTATGGCGCACGCTTGGAAAGCGTGTTGGGTTAACGCCCTCACGGGTTCAAATCCCGTATCCTCCGCCACCCGACCAGGGGTCCCACCCGGACCCCTGGTCGTTCTCTTTGCCAGGACGATTCTCCCCCGGCTCCCCCGCCCGGCACGGCCGTGTCTGGTCGGCGTTCGGCTGGCACTCGACCCGCCTTGTGTGCCAGCGCCGACCGGCCCGATCATGACCCTTCGCACCCGTTGTCCGGGGAAGGTCCGTCATGAACGAATCCGATGCGCTGTCCGTCGAGGTCTCCGCCTTCCAGTCCGCCGGCACGCTGCGCGGGTTCGTGGTGTCGGGTCGGTGGCCCGAGACCACGGTGGAGTGGACCACTTTCCTGACCCTCGCGGTGCGGGTGGCCAGTATGCCCGGCCTGCTGCCGACCACCACCGTGTTCCGGGTGCGCGAGGAACTCCCCGACGACCCGACCCCCGGCACCATCGGTCTGGTCATGAGCGAGGGCACCGTCTTCGGCGAGAACGCCCTGCGGCCGGGCTCTTTCGCCGAGCACCAGCCGCCCGGGCTGCTCGTGCTGCACCCGCCGTCGGAGACCCGCCCCTCGTTGCCGGAGTGCGAGGGGGTGGCCTCGGGGTGCGTGCTGCTGCCGGGCCTGCCCCACCTGGGGATGGATCACCGGGCCGCCTGGGTGGAGGCCCATCACCGGGGCACCGTCACCTCGTTGATCAGCCGGGCCGGCATCGACCCGCAGGACGATCCCGACACCGCGGTGCTGGCGATGCTTCTCGCCGCCTGAGACCGCCGGCCTTCGGGTTTCCATTGTGTTTCGTGATCCGGCGCCGCGGACATCTGCTCGTTACCGGGCGAACGGTCCGCGGTAACAGCGGCACGGTGTGCTCTGTCCTGACTCGCCCGATGGCGAGGCGCCCCTAGGGTTCCGCCGCTCGGCCTCCGGCCGGACGGGCTGGTCCGAGAGGGGAGGCGGACGGATCGGCCCTGGCCGGCACGTGCGTTCCACGGCGGGATAAAAGCCCGGGAGGCCGATCAGGCCCCCGACGGCGTCGCCGGTGGCCCAGTGTTCGACTGGGAGATCCGCATGGCGACCATCGAGACCCGGACCGGCACTCCGGACGCCGACCTGGAACAGCAGTTCGGCTACCAGCAGCAGCTGCACCGATCCATCGGCGGGTACGCGTCCTTCGCGGCCGGCTTCTCGTTCGTCTCCATCCTGACGACGGTGTTCCAGCTCTTCGGGTTCGGCTTCTCGTTCGCCGGGCCGGTCTTCTTCTGGACGTGGCCGGCAGTCTTCCTCGGACAGCTCATGGTGGCGCTGTGCTTCGCCGAACTCGCCGCCCGCTACCCGATCTCGGGCGCCATCTACCAGTGGGCGCGGCGCCTGGGCGGACACGTCGTCGGCTGGTTCGCGGGCTGGACGATGATCATCGCGCAGATCGTCACGGTGGCCGCGGCGGCGATCGCCATGCAGGCGGTGCTGCCGGCGATCTGGTCGGGGTTCCAGCTTGTCGGCGGTGACCCGGCCATCTCCACGGTGACCGGGGCGACCAACGCCATCGTGCTCGGGCTGATCGTGCTCACCGTCACCACGCTGATCAACTCCCTGGCCGTGCGGGTGATGGCCGTGGTCAACGCACTCGGCGTGACCTGCGAGATCGTCGCCGTGGTCCTGCTCATCGTGGCGCTGTTCTCCCGGGCCGAGCGCGGCCCGGGCATCGTGCTCAACACCGAGGGCATCCCCAACGGCGGCCTGCTCGCCGCGCTGCTGGTCTCCTCCCTGATGGCGGCCTACGTGATGGTCGGCTTCGACAGCGCCGGCGAGCTCTCCGAGGAGACGCACAACCCGCGCCGCACCGCCCCGCGCACCATCCTGCGGGCCCTGGTCGTCTCCGGGGTGTTCGGCGGCCTGATGATCCTGGCCGCGCTGATGGCCGCCCCCAGCATCGACGACGGCTCCGTGGCCACCGGCGGCCTGGCCGGGATCGTCACCGGGCGCCTGGGTGACGTGCTGGGCCGGGTGTTCCTGGCCGCGGTCGTCCTCGCCGCGTTCGTCTGCACCCTGGCCATCCAGACCGCGACCACCCGGATGATCTTCTCGATGTCGCGGGACGAGGTGCTGCCGTTCTCCCGTGTGCTGTCCCGGGTGTCCCCCCGCACCGGCGCGCTGGCCGGCCCGGCGATCGTCGTCGGCGTCTGCGCGGCCGCCCTGCTCGCCCTCAACCTCGGGCACGCCGGCGTCTTCACCGCACTGACCAGCGTCTGCATCGTCATGCTGTACCTGGCCTACCTGATGGTCACCGGCCCGCTGCTGATCCAGCGGCTGCGCGGGTGGCCGGGCCGCAACGCCGAGGTCGCCTCCGTCCAGCAGGACGAGACCGGTCGGCCGCTGTTCTCCCTGGGCCGCTGGGGCGTCCCGGTCAACGTGCTGGCCGTGGTCTACGGCATCGCCATGATGATCAACCTGATCTGGCCGCGCCCGGAGATCTACGACCCGGCCGGGGAGAGCCCGCTGCTGCAGTGGTTCGGCGTGCTGTTCGTCTCCGCCGCCCTGCTCGTGGGTGTCGTGGTGTTCCTGGTCAAGCGCCGGGCCTACCGGGCGGCCATCGGCCTCGGCGCCTGACCCCGACCGGCACACCCCCCCACACCGACACCACCAGCCAGGAGCAGCGCGATGACCGCACCCCGGACGGCGACCGCCGTCCTGCCGTACGAGCACGAGATCCCCGGCGGCGCCGCCTGGTCGGTGCCGCTGCGGGCCGGCCGCACCCTCACCCTCACCGCCGGTGGACCCCGGGCGTGCGTGAGCACGCTGGTGTTCGCCGCCGACCGGCTCGATCGGATGAACCTGCCGGACACCCTCAAGGCCCAGATGAGCGCCCGCATCACCGCGCCGATGGTGCTGATGAGCGATCGCGGCGCCGCCCTGGCCAGCGTGGTCGACTCCACGGTGCCCTGGCACGACGCCCTGGGCGGGCTGAGCCGGGACACCGACCTGGTCCGCTTCGGGCCGTCGGACTACCAGCAGGACCGCAACGACTGGCGACGCGGAGCCCGCGAGATGCTGCTGCTGGAACTGGCCAAGCACGGTCTGGGCGAGGCCGACCTGCACGGTCCGGTCAACTTCTTCGCCAAGGCCGCCCCGACCGACGACCGGCTGTGCTCGGTGGGCTTCGTGGCCGACAACGCCGCCGCCGGCGACACCGTCACCCTGCGCGCCGAGCAGGACCTGCTGATCGTGCTGGCCACCGCCGCCCACCCGCTCGACGATGCCGGGACGTACGCACCCGCCCCGATCTCGGCCCGTGTGGCCCTGGCGCCGGAGTGGGGCGAGGACGACCCGTCGTACCGCTTCCGCCCGGAGAGCGCCCGCGCCCTGGACACCACCCGGAAGGCCTGCGCATGAACCCCCAGAGCATGACCGGCACGACGAGCACGACCACCCCGACCGGCACGGTGCCGTTGACCGAGTCCGACCGGACCGCGGACACCGCCGTGCTCGACGTGACCGTCGGCTCCGGAGACGGCTTCCTGCACCGCATCCCGGCCGGCGGACGCTTCCGCATCGTCGACCTCGAGGGCAACCAGGCCGCCGACACCCTGTTCTACGACGCCGACGACATCGCGAACCGGTACAGCGCCTTCGACACCATCCGCGCGCAGCAGGCCGTCTACCTGACCACCGGGTCGCCGCTGGTCTCCGGACGCGGGGACCTGTTGGCCACCATCGTCGCCGACACCTGCGGCCGGCACGACACCGTGGGCGGCGCCTGCGCCCAGGAGTCCAACGTGGTCCGCTACGGCGAGCACACCCGACACCAGCACGCCTGCCGCCAGACCTTCCTGAAGTACGGCGCGGCGGCCGGGATCGGCCAGCGGGAGCTGGGCCACAACATCAACTTCTTCATGAACGTGCCCATCACCCCGGACGGCGGGCTGACCTTCGCCGACGGACTGTCCGCCCCGGGGAAGTACGTGGAGATCGAGGCGGCGCGCGACCTGTGGGTGCTCATCTCCAACTGCCCCCAGCTGAACAACCCGTGCAACGGGTGGAACCCCACCCCCGTCCGCCTGCTGGGCTGGTGGTCGGTGTGAGCACCGCGCTCGAGACTCCCGTGTCCGCTGTGGATCCGGCGGGGGCGGCGGGCATCACCGTGCTCCGCCCCGGCGTGCAGACCACCGTGCAGGACGCTGTGGGACGCACCGGGTACTGGGACGTCGGGGTGCCCCCGTCCGGGGCGTTCGACCGACTCTCGTTCGCGCTCGCCGCCCGCGCCGTCGGGAACGCCGACGACGCCGCCGGTCTGGAGTGCGTGGTGTCCGGGCCCACGCTGCAGTTCGGCAGCTCCGCGGTGATCTGTCTGGCCGGTGCGGCGACCGCGGCCACCCTGGACGGCGAACCCGTCCCGGTGGGGGTGCCCACCCCGGTTCCCGCGGGTGGGGTGCTGACCGTCGGCAAGATCGCCGGTCCGGGCCTGCGCGGCTACGTCGCGATCGCCGGCGGCATCGACGTGCCGACCGTGCTGGGTAGCCGGTCCACCTTCGTCCTCGGCAAGTTCGGCGGCCCGGCCGGCCGGGCCCTGGCCAAGGGTGACGAGCTGCCCCTCGGGGTGGGAACCGGGTCGTCGCTGGACGTCTCGTCCGCCCTGCCCACCCTGACCACCGAGTGGGAACTGCGCGTCGTCCCCGGTCCGCACGGCGCCCCCGTGCACCTGGACCCCGCCGGCCCGGCCGCCCTGTTCGCGGCCACCTGGACGGTGGACCACCGCAGTGACCGCACCGGCGTCCGCCTCACCGGACCGACCCCCCGCTGGGCCCGGACCGACGGCGGCGAGGCCGGCCTGCACCCGTCCAACGTGCACGACTCCGCCTATCCCGTCGGCGGCATCATGCTGTCCGGCGACACCCCCGTCATCGTCGGGCCGGACGGGCCGAGCCTGGGCGGGTTCGTGGTGCCGTGCGCGGTGATCGCGGCCGACCTGTGGAAGGTCGGCCAGTTCCGGGCCGGCGACCGGGTGCGCCTCGTCCCGGTCGACCTGGACACCGCCGCCGAGCTGGGCGCCGCCCGCGCGGCCCTCCTCGCCGACCCCGGCTCACCCGTCGCCGAACCGACCGTCCCGACCGGATCGCCGGACCTGGCCACCCCGCTCGGCGAGCGCCCGGCCACCGGCCACCACCCGGCGATCACCGTCCGCGCCGCCGGCGACCGGCACGTGCTCGTGGAGGCCGGCGCGCTGGAGTTCGACCTGACCGTGCGCATGTGGATCCACCTGCTGGCCCGCGGCCTGCACGCCGACCGACCCGCCGGCGTCACCGAGATCGTCGAGGGGGTGCGGTCGCTGCTCGTCGGCGCACGCGACCACCTGGGCCTGCCCGAGCTGGCCGATCACCTGATGGCCCTGGCGGCCGGGGTGGCCGACCCGGCAGCGGTCACGCTGGACGTCCGGGAGGTGACCCTGCCCATCGCGTTCGACCACCCCGGTGCCCACGAGGCCATGGCCCGCTACCAGGCGAGCGTCAACCCGACCGCCCCGTGGTGCCCGGACAACGTCGAGTTCATCCGCCGCATCAACGATCTCGGTGAGCGCGACGAGGTGTTCGACGTGATGATCGCGGCCACGTACCTGGTCGTCGGCCTGGGCGATGTCTACCTGGGTGCGCCGGTGGCGGTGCCGCTGGATCCCCGCCACCGGTTGGTCACCACGAAGTACAACCCGGCCCGCACCTGGACCCCGCAGAACGCGGTGGGTATCGGCGGGATCTATCTCTGCGTCTACGGGATGGAGGGGCCGGGTGGGTATCAGCTGGTCGGCCGCACCGTGCCGGTGTGGCGATTGGCCGAGGAGACCGACACTGCCGCCGGAACCGAGGCACGACCGTGGCTGCTGCGGCCGTTCGACCGGCTGCGCTTCGTCCCGGTCACCACCGACGAGCTCGAGGCCACCCGCGCCGACATCCTGGCCGGGCGGGCCGATCTCCGGACCCGGCCGGCCACCTTCTCGCTGGCCGAGGTGGCCGCGCTCCAGGACGAGCACGCTGCCGAGATCACCGCCCTGCGCGCCCACCGCCGACGCGCCTTCGACGACGAACGAGCCCGCTGGGAGTCCGCATCGTGACCGCCGCCACCCGACCCACCACCGTCCCCCCCACGGGGGGATTCGTCCTGCCCGCACCGATCCCGCGCGACCTCCCCGCGGTCGACCGGGTGGCCGAGGCGTTCAGGCGGATCGCCGCGGCCGACCGTCCGGAGGTGTGGATCACCCTGCGCGGCGAGATCGACGTGCGCGCCGACGCCGCCGCGGTCGACGCCCGGGTCGCGGGCGGGGAGTCCCTGCCGCTGGCCGGGTTGCTCGTCGCGGTCAAGGACAACATCGACGTGGCCGGGCTGCCCACCACCGCGGGGTGCCCGGAGTTCGCCCACACGCCGGGGGTCACCGCCACGTCCGTGCGGCGCCTGCAGGACGCGGGTGCCGTCGTGATGGGCAAGACCAACCTCGACCAGTTCGCCACCGGTCTCGTGGGCACCCGGTCCCCGTACGGCGCCGTCCGCTGCGCGTGGGATCCGGAGCTGGTCTCCGGCGGATCCAGCGCCGGCTCGGGGGCCGCCGTCGGGCTCGGTCTGGTCGACCTCGCCCTGGGCACCGACACCGCCGGGTCCGGCCGGGTGCCCGCCGCCTTCCACGGGATCGTGGGCCTCAAGGCCAGTCTCGGGCTGGTGTCCACGGCCGGGGTGCTGCCCGCCTGCGCCGACTACGACGCGGTCACCGTGTTCGCCGCCGACCTGCCGACCGCCCGCGCCGCGCTCGGCGTGATGATCGGCCCCGACCCGGCCGATCCGCGCAGCCGCACCTGGCCGGCCGACGTCGTGCTGGGCGTGCCACCCGTCCCGGTGCTGGCCGTCCCGCGCACGGAGGACCTGGCCGCGCTCACCGACGACTACCGCGACGCGTTCGACCGCACGGTGGCCCGGGTGCGCGAGACCGGGTGCACGGTGGTCGAGCTCGACGTCTCGACCATGCTGGACGCGGCCCGCCTGCTGTACGACGGGGCCATCGTGGCCGAGCGGTACAGCGCGGTCGGCGCGTTCCTGGACGGTGCGCCGGCGGGGGCCGACCCGGTGGTCGCCGGCATCATCGGCCGGTCGCGGGACGTCTCCGGCCCGGCGTTCGCCGACGACCTGGACACCCTGGCCGTGGCCCGGGCCGCCGCGCACACCGTGCTCGCCGGGGTCGACGGATTGCTGCTGCCGACCACGACCGAGCACCCGAGCATCGCTGCGGTGCAGGCGGACCCGCTGGCCATCAACCGACGGATGGGCACGTACACGAACTTCGCCAACCTGCTGGACATGGCGGCCATGGCCGTCCCCGGTGCGCCCACCCGGACCGGGGCGCCCTTCGGCGTGATGGTCGTCGTCCCCGCGTTCGCCGACCAGGTCGCCCTCGACCTCGCCGCCCTCGTCACCGGGGACGACCCCGGACCGGCCGTCCCCACCGGGGGGCTGGAACTGGCCGTCTTCGGTGCCCACCTGCCGGGCCAACCGCTGAACGACTCGCTGTTCCACCTGGGCGCCCGGTACCTGGGACCGGCTCGGACCACGGATGCCTACCGACTCGTGGACCTCGACACCACCCCACCCAAGCCGGGTCTGGTCCGCCACGACCCGGGCGTGGGCGCACCCATCGTCGGTGAGCGCTATCTGCTCTCCCCCGCGGCCCTGGGCACCCTGCTGGCCGGACTATCCGCCCCGATGAGCCTGACCCCCGTCGAACTGGACGACGGCCGGTGGGTGACCGGCTTCGGGTGCGCCTTCCACGCCGCGCAGCAGGGCACCGACATCACCGGACACGGCGGGTGGGCCGCCTACCGGTCGAGCCTCACGGATTGACGCGCTGACACCATCGGGTGACCCGCTGCTATCATGTGGTTGAACGCTCATGCAGCGGCCGGTCCGGTCGTCTGCCCGTGGACGGCCCGCATCACCGGAGAGGCGGGCCGCCGAACCACCCTCCGGAGGGAAGCCACCATGGCCACCAGCACCGTCTCCCGCATCACCGCCCCCGCCCTGAACACCGTCCGTACCGATGTCGCCCTGCTGATCGGGCGCGTCGTCGTCGGCGTCGTCTTCATCGCCCACGGCTGGCAGAAGCTGGTCACCAACGGCATGCCCGCCACCGTCGACGGCTTCACCGCGATGGGCATCCCCCTGCCCGAGCTCAGTGCCTGGTTCACCGCGCTCGTCGAGGTGGTCGGTGGCGCCGCCCTCGTGCTGGGGCTGCTCGTGCCGCTGGCCGGCCTGCTGCTGGCCGTGGTCAGCGGCGGGGCCCTGGCCTTCGTCCACCTGGAGAACGGTCTGTTCGCCGCCGACGGCGGGTACGAGCTGGTCCTCGTGCTGCTGGCCGCCAGCCTCATGCTGGCCGGGCTCGGCTCCGGCCGGTTCGCCCTGGACCCGATGGTCTTCGGGCGTCGCCGGCGTTGATCTCCCCGCTCGACCACAGCACGGACTGGCCCTGCGGGCCGGGATCGCGCACGCTCGCCCGGTGAGCACCGATTCCACGCCCGGGCCGGCAGCACCCCAGCACGACGACGAGCCCCGGCCGCATCCAGCGGCCGGGGCTCCGTCCGTTCCGGCCGCCTCCCCCGCCCCGACACCCGGCGCCGTCCCGTACGTCCGGAACGAGACCACCGGCCAACAACTGGACCGCAACTACACCGAACTCCTCCAGGAGCTGCGGGTGGCCCAGAACGGGGTGCAGATCCTTTTCGCATTCCTGTTGACCCTCGTCTTCCAGGCGCGCTTCGCCGCGGTCACCGACCTCCAGCGCGGTGTCTACCTGGCCACCCTGCTGAGTTCGGCCGCCGCGGTGGTCTGCTTCATCGCCCCGGTCTCGGCGCACCGGCTGATGTTCCGCAAACAGGTCAAGGACGAGCTCGTCCGCTTCACCGGTCGCTGTGCGATCGCCGGGCTCTGCCTGCTCGCCGTCAGCATCCTGGGTGCGCTGCTGCTCATCGTCGGGATCGCCGCCGGCCGACTCGCCGCCGGGCTGGCCGTCGGCGGGGCGACCGTGCTGATGCTGGTGTTGTGGTGGGTGCTGCCGTCCCGCGTCCGCGCGCGCACGTCCCCGCCATCCTGACCGAACCCCGGCGGCCACGCCGGTGTCGTCCCGCCGGACTACCCTCGATCGTGGACGGTGCCTCCGCACCAGGCGCCCGGGTCGAGCAAAGGCCCCTTCACGTGCCGGCCGTCCTCCCCCGAACCCGCGCTCCGTGCGTGCCCGGCGGCCCCCGCTGCCCTGTCGCCCTCGGCCCGCGTCCCCTCGCCCCACCCGAAGGAGCCACACCATGAAGGCACTCACCTGGCAGGGCCGCCGGACCGTGAAGGTCCTCGACGTCCCCGATCCCGTCCTGCAGGCGCCCACCGACGCCATCGTCAAGATCACCTCGTCCGCCATCTGCGGGTCCGATCTCCACCTGTACGAGGTGCTCGGCCCCTACCTGGACGCCGGCGACGTTCTCGGCCACGAGCCCATGGGCATCGTGGAGCAGGTCGGTGAGCAGGTCACCCACATCAAGCCGGGCGACCGGGTCGTCATCCCGTTCAACATCTCCTGCGGCACCTGCTGGATGTGCACCCGCGGGCTGCAGTCGCAGTGCGAGACCACCCAGGTGCACGCCTACGACAAGGGCGCCTCGCTGTTCGGTTTCAGCAAGATGTACGGGCAGATCCCCGGCGGCCAGGCCGAGTACCTGCGCGTGCCGCAGGCCCAGTACGGGCCGATCAAGGTCTCCGACTCCGGCCCCGACGAGAAGTACCTGTTCCTGTCCGACATCCTGCCCACCGCCTGGCAGGGGATGGCCTACGCCGACACCCCGGAGGGCGGCACCGTCGCGGTGTTCGGCCTCGGTCCGGTGGGGCAGTTCGCGTCCCGCATCGGCAAGCTGTGGGGACGACGCGTCATCGCCGTCGACCCGGTCGCCGAGCGTCGCGAGATGGCGGCCCGGCACGGCGTCGAGGTGCTGGACCCGGACGCCGTCGACGACGTCGCCGCCGCCCTACGCGAGATGACCGACGGACGCGGCCCGGACTCCGTCGTCGACGCGGTCGGCATGGAGGCGCACGGTTCCGCCGGTTCCACCGCGGCCAAGATCGCGCAGAGCACGGTCGGTCTGCTGCCCGACGGGTTGGCCCGCAAGCTCACCGAGACGATCGGCGTGGACCGACTCACCGCCCTGCACAACGCCCTGGACTCGGTGCGCCGCGGCGGCACCGTCTCGTTGTCCGGCGTCTACGGCGGCGTCGCCGACCCGATGCCGCTGATGTCGATGTTCGACAAGCAGATCCAGCTGCGCATGGGCCAGTGCAACGTCAAGCGCTGGATCGACGAGATCCTGCCCGTCGTCGAGGACCCGGCCGACCCGCTGGGCGTGCTCGACCTGACCACGCACAGCGTCCCGCTGGACCGGGCGCCGGAGATGTACGAGATCTTCCAGAAGAAGCAGGACGGCTGCATCAAGGTCGTGCTCAAGCCCTGACGTGACACCGCCCCGGGCGCTCGTGCGCCCGGGGTGGGTACGGGGTGCGGCGGCGCGGGTTTCGGGGTGCGGCGGCGCGGGTTTGGGGTGCGGCGGCGCGGCTCGCGAACGCGCCCCGGTTGCGAGGCGGACGGCCCACACGCGCCCGGAATGCGTGAACGCGCCTCACGCGTGAGGCGCGTTCACGCAACCGGGGCGCGTGCTCCGATCAGCCCCGCTCAGCTCCGTTCGGCCCCGTTCAGCCCCGTTCCGCTCAGCCGGCGGTGTCGGACTTCCGCTCGTTCCAGATCCCCGCGAAGTGGTGCACGGGTCCGTGCCCGTCGGGTCCCACCCGGCCGATCTGCAGCTGGTCCGCCCCCTGCAGCGCGCGGGTCAGGTAGTCCTTGGCCCGGCGCACCGCGGTGAGCCAATCCGGCGAGACCGGACGGAGCGCGGCAATGGCCGCGGACAGGGTGCAGCCGGTGCCGTGCGTGTTGCGGGTGTCCACCCGCGGTGCGGTGATCGCGACGACCTCGTGCCCCGGTTCGCCGTAGAGGTCGACCACCGTGCCCCCACCGCCCAGCTCGTCGGTGCGGTGACCACCCTTGAGCAGGACCCGCCGGGCACCGGCGGCGAGCAGGGCGTGCACCTGATCCGTCGCCTCGTCGGCGGTCCCGGCGGGCGGACGGCCGAGCAGCGCCCCGGCCTCGGCCAGGTTGGGGGTGATCAAGCCCGCCAGCGGGACGAGCTCGTCGCGGACGACCGCCTCGGCATCCGGGGTGAGCAGCCGGTCCCCGGAGGTCGCCACCATCACCGGGTCGAGGACCAGGTGCGGCGCGGATCCGGGCAGGGCCGCCGCGAGTGCCCGGGCGATCCCGGCGTCGGCGACCATGCCGATCTTCACCGCGTCCAGCGCGACGTCGTCGAGCAGCGTCCGGAGCTGCTGGGTGACGAACGCGGCGGGGACGGCGTGCACCCCGGTGACCCCGCGGGTGTTCTGGGCGGTGAGGGCGGTGAGCACCGCACAGCCGTACGCCCCCAGTGCGCTGAACGTCTTGAGATCGGCCTGGATCCCGGCCCCGCCGCTCGGGTCCGAACCGGCCACCGTCAACACCACCGGCGGGTGACCTGCCGGTCGGGGACTCACGACCGGCCGTCCACACCGGTCGCCGACACGTGGTGCGGCACCGGTGATCCCGTGGATCCACCGGACGGCACCGACCGCCATGCCCGGAGCAACCGTTCGGTCGCCGACGCCGGGTCGCCCTGTCCGCAGATCGCGGAGATGACGGCCATGCCCACCGCACCGGCCGCGCGCACGGCGGCGGCGTCGGCCACGCCCAGCCCGCCGATGGCCACGCACGGCAGGGTGGTCCGCGCGGTGAGATCGGCCAGCCCGGTCAGGCCCACCGCGGCGGACGCATCCGTCTTGGAGGGGGTGTCCCGGATCGGCCCGACACCGAGCAGATCGACCGTGCCGGCCGGGAGCGCGACCGCCTCGGCGAGCTCGTCGGCATTCGAGATCGACAGCCCGACATGGAGATCGGGCCCGACCAGACGGCGGGTGCTGAGCGGATCGAGGTCACGCTGCCCGATGTGCACGCCGTCCGCTCCGACGGCCAGGGCCACGTCGGCGCGGTCGTTGACGACCAGCGGGACGGTCGTCGGCGCCAGGGCGGCGACGAGGGCCCGGGCCAGCTCGGCCAGTTCGCGCGTGGTCGCCGACGGGTCCCGCAGTTGCACCATCCCGACGCCGCCGGTCACCGCGGCCCGCACGGTGCGCACCACCGCGTCCGGGCCGCCGCACTGACGCGTGTCGGTGACGAGGTACACCGCGGGATCGAACACCACCGTGCGCGAGCCGCCCCCGGTCCGGCCCGCGCCGGCCTCGCGGCGTCCGCCGTCACGAACCCCGGACGTCACCGCACCCCGCCCCGCGCACCGACCGCGGCGGGATCGAGACCGTCCAGCCCGTCGAGCAGGGCGACCGCGAAACTTCCCGGCCCGGTTGCCTTCTCGGCAGCCTGCTCCCCGGCCACGCACATCCATGCGGTGGCCGCGGCGGCGGCGAGCACCGCGTCGTCGCCGACGGCCAGGCAGGCGCCGATCAGCGCACCCAGCGAACAGCCGACCCCGGTGACCCGGGTCAGCAACGGGTGCCCGGAGGCCACCCGGACCGTGCGAGTGCCGTCGGTGATCAGGTCGACCGGGCCGCTCGCCGCGACCACGGTGCCGAACTCCCGCGCGACATCCGCCACGACGTCGGTGATCTCGTCGGGCGTGGTCGTGCTGTCCACCCCACGACCGCCGGCCCCGCCGACCAGGGCGGCGATCTCGGAGGCATTGCCGCGGATGACGGCCGGGCCGAGCCGGGCGAACTCCCCGGCCACCGCGGTGCGCAACGGCAGGGCGCCGATGGCCACCGGGTCGAGCACCCACGGGACCCCGGCGGTGTTTGCGGCGGCGATGGCCACCCGCATGCCGTCGACCTGGGGGGTGGTCAGCGTGCCCAGGTTGATCAGCAGTGCTCCGGCCACGCCGGCGAGCACGCCGGCCTCCTCGGGGGCCTCCACCATCGCCGGGGCCGCGCCGGCCGCGAGCAGCACGTTCGCCGTCACGTTGGCGACGACCCCGTTGGTGATGCAGTGGACGAGGGGGTGCGTCGCCCGGACCGCGGCCACCACCTGCCCTATCTGCTCGGGGGTGGGCGGAACCGCACGTGCGTCTGCCATGGGTGGCGTCCCTTCGCAAGCATGACCTCGACAGGTACCACGGGTCCTTCTCAGCCGGGACGCGTGCGGCCCGGCGCCCCGCGCCTCGGCCACCGTAGACCAGCAGCGGTTTCCGCCGTGGGCGAACCGGCGGACCGGCACGGAACAGAGCGGGCCCGGCCGGCATTGAGTCAGACACGCATTGAGTCACCCCCGCTCAACCTCACGCCCTCCGCTCACGAAGGCAGACACATGACCGACCAGATCACCGACACCAGCCCCACCCCCGATACCGACACCACCCTCGACCTGCCCGTCCTGTCCCTCGCCGACATGGTGGTGCTGCCCGGGATGGTCGTGCCGATCACCCTGGACGACGCCGCCCGCGCCGCGGTCGACGCGGCCCAGGCGGTCACCCGCACCGGCGAGGAGTCCAGCGAGCACGCCGACACCCGAGCAGACACCGCCAAGCCGCAGGTACTCCTCGTCCCCCGCCTCCCCGACCGCTACTCCGCCTACGGCGTGCTCGCGACCGTCGAGCAGGTCGGCCGCACCGCCGGGGGCGAGCCCGCCGCCGTGCTCCGCGCCGGCCGCCGTGCCCGCCTCGGCGCCGGGGTGACCGGGCCGGGAGCGGCCCTGTGGGTGCGCGCCGAACCGACCACCGACCAGCCCGCCGATCCCGAGCACACCGCCCGCGCCCGCGAGCTGGCCGCCGAGTACAAGTCCCTGGTCGTGGCCACCCTGCAGAAGCGGGACGCCTGGCAGGTCATCGACACCGTCGAGAAGATGACGGACCCGTCCGTGCTGGCCGACGCGGCCGGCTGGGCCCCGTACCTGACCGACGAGCAGAAGCGCACCCTGCTGGAGACGCCGGACGTGATCGCGCGCCTCGAGCAGGTCATCGCCTGGACGCGCGCACACCTGGCCGAGATGGACGTCGCCGAGAAGATCTCCACCGACGTCCGCGAAGGCATGGAGCGCAGCCAGCGGGAGTTCCTGCTGCGCCAGCAGCTGGCCGCGATCCGCAAGGAGCTGGGCGAGTCCGACCCCGAGGGCAGCCAGGACTACCGCAGTCGCGTCGAGGAGGCGGACCTGCCCGAGCACATCCGCACCGCCGCGCTGCGCGAGGTGGACAAGCTCGAGCGGTCCAGCGAGCAGAACCCGGAGACCGGGTGGATCCGCACCTGGCTGGACATCGTGCTCGACCTGCCCTGGCAGACCCGCACCACCGACAGCACCGACGTGACCGCGGCCCGCGCCGTGCTCGACGCCGACCACCACGGTCTGGACGACGTGAAGGACCGCATCGTGGAGTACCTGGCCGTCCGCAGCCGGCGGGCCGAACGGGGCCTGCAACTGGTCGGCGGCCGCGGCTCCGGCGCCGTGCTGCTGCTCGCCGGTCCGCCCGGGGTGGGCAAGACCTCCCTGGGCGAGAGCGTCGCCCGGGCCCTGGGGCGCAGCTTCGTCCGGGTCGCCCTGGGCGGCGTGCGCGACGAGGCCGAGATCCGTGGTCACCGGCGCACCTACGTCGGCGCCCTGCCCGGCCGGATCGTCCGCGCCGTCACCGAGGCGAAGACGATGAACCCGGTCGTCCTGTTGGACGAGATCGACAAGGTCGGCGCGGACGGCTACCGGGGCGACCCGGCCGCCGCCCTGCTCGAGGTGCTGGACCCGGCGCAGAACCACACGTTCCGCGACCACTACCTGGATCTGGACCTCGACCTGTCCGACGTGCTGTTCGTGGCCACCGCCAACGTGGTGGAGAACATCCCGGCCGCCCTGCTCGACCGGCTCGAGCTGATCACCATGGACGGCTACACCCAGGACGACAAGGTGGCCATCGCCCGCACGCACCTGCTGCCCCGCCAGCTCGAGCGGGCCGCGCTCGACGCGTCCGAGGTCGAGATCACCGACGCCGCCCTGCACCTGATGGCCGCCGACTACACCCGTGAGGCCGGGGTGCGACAGCTCGAACGCCTGCTGGCCAAGACGCTCCGCAAGGTCGCCCTGCGGCTGGCCACCGACGCCGGGCCCGTGACGGTCGACGAGGGCGACCTGAAGGGCCTGATCGGCCGTCCGCGGTTCACCCCGGAGACGGCCGAACGGACCTCCGTGCCCGGGGTGGCCACCGGACTGGCGGTCACCGGCCTCGGCGGCGACGTGCTGTTCATCGAGGCCAGTGGCTCGGCCGGCGATGCCGGTCTCACGCTCACCGGGCAGCTGGGCGACGTGATGAAGGAGTCCGTGCAGATCGCGCTGTCCTACGTCCGTTCGCACGCGGGCGACCTCGGGGTGGATCCTGCGACGCTCGACCGGCGCATCCACCTGCACGTCCCGGCCGGCGCCGTGCCCAAGGACGGGCCGTCCGCAGGCGTCACCATGGTCACCGCCCTGGTGTCCCTGGCCACCGGCCGGCCGGTGCGCGGGGACGTGGCGATGACCGGCGAGGTCACCCTGAACGGGAAGGTGCTGCCCATCGGCGGGGTCAAGCAGAAGCTGCTCGCCGCCCAGCGGGCCGGGGTGTCCACCGTGTTCATCCCCGCCCGCAACGCGCCCGATCTGGACGACGTGCCGGCCGAGATGCTGGCCGCCCTGGACGTCCGCCCGGTGGCCGATGTCGCCGAGATCCTGGCCCTGGCCCTGGAGAGCGCGGCCCAGCAGGACGCGGCACCGGCGGTGGTCGCCGCCTGACGGACGGCAGCACCGGGGCGTGGCCCGGGGAATGATTCCCCGGGCCGCGCCGTTGCCCACGAGGTCGGGCACAGGCATTCCGGGGTCCGTACACGCACGTCTCCCAGCGGGACGGCCCCGGGTACCCCCCGCCGGACGGCACCCGCCGTCCTGCGGGCCCAGCCTCCACGTCGCGGTGGTCCGGCCGACCGACCACCGCCTCCCGGGGCGGACCCGAGACCTCCTGGAGCCAGACCCTCGTGATTTCCGCCCCCACCAGCACAGCCCCGACCAGCACCGCCCCCACCAGCACGGCCACCACCGCCACGACCACGGGGGCAGCGCCGGCGCCGCCCACCCTGACCAAGGTCCGCGGCGCGTTCGTCCTGCTGCTCGGTGCGCTCACCGCCATCGGGCCGCTGACGATCGACCTGTACCTGGCCGCGTTCCCGGCCATCACCACCGACCTGGCCACCACCCAGGGCGCCGTCCAGCTGACCATCGCGGCCACCCTGGCCGGGCTGGCCATCGGGCAGCTGGTCATCGGATCGCTCTCCGACGCCCTCGGCCGTCGCCGTCCGCTGATCGTCTCCCTGGCGCTCTACGTCGCCTTCTCGGTCGCGATCGTCTTCGCCCCGTCCGTCTCGGTGCTGGCCGTGCTGCGCTTCGGCCAGGGGCTCACCGCCGCCGCGGGCATGGTGCTCTCGATGGCGATCGTGCGGGACTCGTTCCACGGGACCCAGGTCGGCAAGGTCATCGCCCGCCTCATGCTCGTCGTCGGGGTGGCCCCGATCCTCGCTCCGGTGATCGGCGCGCAGCTGCTGCTGCTCGGCTCCTGGCGGATGATGTTCGTCGTGCTGGCCGGCTTCGGGCTGGTGCTGCTGGCCCTGGCGATCTTCGTGGTGCCGGAGTCGCTGCCGGTGGAACGCCGCCGCTCCGGCGGGCTGGGCGCCGCCCTGCGCTCCTACGGCTCGCTGATCACCGATTTCTCGTTCCTGGGTCTGGCCCTGCTCAGCGGCCTGTACATGGCCGCGCTGTTCACCTACGTCTCCGGCGCGACCTTCGTCTTCCAGGAGCAGTACGGACTCTCCGCGCAGCAGTTCGCCCTGGTGTTCACCAGCGGCGCCATCGCGGTGACCGCCGGCAGTCAGATCAACGGCGCGCTCATCGGGCGGGTGCACCCGGCGACGATCCTGCGGGTGGCCGTGCTGTCCGGTGTCGTCCTCGCCGCGGCGATGGTCGCCTCGTCGCTGCTCGACCTGGGCATGGTCGCGCTGATCGTCCTGCTCGTCCTCACCCTGCTGACCGCGGGCTTCGTGATGCCGTCGGTGCCCACCATCGCCCTGCAGGCCAACCCACACCGCGCCGGGAGTGCCGCGGCCCTGCTGGGCGCCCTGCAGTTCGGGCTGGGCGCGGCCATCTCGCCGCTGTCCGGAGCGTTCGGGCCCACCACCGCGCTGTCGATGACCGTGGTCATGTTCGGCTCCATCGTCGCTGCCGCGGTCCTGCTGTTCCTGCTCCGACGCACCCTCACCCCGCAGCCCGCCACCGAGAAGGTGCTCGCCCGCTCGGGGCAGTGACACCCGCAGCGGCAGGAGATCCGGGGCACCCCCGGGACGACGCAACGCCCGGCTCCGCGATGCGGAGCCGGGCGTTGTGCCGTCGAGGAGCCGGCCGGTCAGGCCGTGCCGCAGCCCAACAGGGTGTTGAAGCCCGCCGTGCCGATGCCGAAGGCGCAGACCTGCTCACCGGGCTTCATCGGGATGGAGTCGGTGAACCCGTGGGCGCCGCCCGTGCTGAACATCCGGTTGACGTCGTCCCGTCCGCCGTCGGCGCGGTCCACGTAGCCCACACCCGAGACGTACAGGTGGACGGGGATGGAGGCGTCGGGGTCGGCCGGATCGATGGCCCACCCGGCGACGGTGGCCCGATCACCGGCGAGGGAGACGACGTCGAGCGAGCCGAACGGTGCCTGCGGGGCCTGGAACGTGGTGCAGGACAGCTGAGTGTTGACCGCGAGCCCGATGCCGAACGCGCACACGGTGTTGGTTCCCGGCCGGGCGCCGACCTGGGCCAGGAATCCGTGGTTGCCCGGCAGGCCGGTCACCTGGTTGACGTCACCACGGGCACCGTCGGCGGTCACCGCGGTACCCACCCCGTTCACGTACACGTGCGCCGGGATGGACCGGCCCGGGTCGTTGGCGTCCAGGGTCCACCCGGCGACCACGGCGCTGCCGTTGCCGGCGAACCGGGCGACGTCCAGCGAACCGACGGGCGCGTAGGGCACCTGGACGGTGCGGCAGCCGAGCAGGGCGTTGTTGCCGGCGTTCACGCCGATCGCGTACACGCAGACGTCGTTGCTCCCGCGCCGGGCGGGGACGGTGTTGGCGATGCCGTGGTCACCGCTGATCCGGAAGGCCGCGTTCACGTCGGCCCGGCTGCCGCCGGACCCGAGCGGATACCCGACCCCGTTGACGTAGACGTGGACGAAGACGGCGCTGCTGGAGGAGTTGGGGTCGAACGCCCACCCGTTGACCGTGATCGTGGCGGCCGCGGCGTCCGTGGTCACCGAGTCGATGGTGCCCACCGGCGCGGCGAGGACGACCGGGGCCGCGGGCTGGCCGCCGGCGGGCGGCGAACCGGTCAGGCCGACGATGCGCGCACAGGACCACGGCGACCACCCGCGGGAGTACCAGAGCTTGAGGGCCAGGGCGTCCTGCACGGCGGGGCTGGCCTGGTCCGGTCGGCCGGTCCCGCCGACGCTGCGCCAGGTCGACAGGTCGAACTGGTAGGCGCCGTAGTAGCCGTTGCCGGTGTTGATGGCGTAGTTGTTGCCCGACTCGCACACGCGGAGCCGGTACCAGTCGTTCGCGCTGGGCTCGGCGGACGCGCTCCCCGCGCCGGGGCCGACCAGCAGCGTCAGACCCATCGCAGCGGTCGCGGCCACCGCCCCGAGTGAACGGAGGCGGCGCCGGAGACGGCCGGCGAAGGGTGCCCGGTCGACGGACGGGGCGGCGGACGGCATGCTGGTCGAGCCGTTCGGGCACGATGAGGCCACGGATCATTCCCACTTTCGGTACCTGCGAGTGTCGCTCCACCACGCTGACATCTCGGAGGTGTAAAGGAGCGGTGACGGTTCGGTCGCGAACGCTACCGGAGCCCTCCGCATCCTCAAGAGGGGCCGTTCGGCCGTCGCCATTCCCATTCGGCGTAGTGGCGATCCACAGACGACGCACAGCGTCACCGTGACGTCCGGCGTGACCTGCGCGAACGCGTCCAGGGCCCGGACGGCCCCACCACCGGAGGACGTGGGGGTGATCGCCTGCGGAAATGGGTCAAAATCACCCGAACGGAGCGAGGGTCTTCGCCCGTCGACCGTTCGACGACCAGGGAGCCCGATGTCCGGCGACGTGACGGGAACACCGGCCCCGGATCCGGTCGTCCGGCGGATCGACACCGGCACGGTGGAACTGCGGGCCGATCCGCGCTCCCCGCGGGCCTTCCTGCTGCTGGTCAACGGGGTGGAGAGTTCCTACGTCGATCTGGACCGGCCGGAGCTGCTGGACTTCGAGTACCAACGCTGGGCGGCGGTCGTCCTGGCGTCCGCCCTCGGTCCGGCCGGACCGCCCGCGAGCGGGGTCGATCCGGTCCGCGTCCTGCACCTCGGCGCAGCCGGTTGTGCGCTGCCCCGGGCCCTGCTGGCCGGGTGGCCCGGATCCCGCCACGTCGCGGTCGACCTGGACGGGGTCCTGCTCCAGCTGGTGCGCGACTGGTTCGCCCTGCCCGGTCCGCCGGCCCTGCAGCTGGTCACCGGCGACGCGGCCGAGGTGACCGCCGCACAGCCCGTCGGGGCCTACCGGGCCGTGGTACGGGACGTGTTCTCCGGCGATCGGACCCCGGAACCCCTGCGCACGACATCCTTCGCCCGCGAGGTCGATCGGATCCTGGAGCCGGCCGGGATGTACCTCCTCAACTGCGGGGACGGACCGGACCTGATCGCAGCCCGGGCCGAGATGACAGCGCTGGCCGGGGTTTTCGAATACCTGCTGATGGTCGCCGACCCGCCGATGCTCAAGGGTCGGCGACGCGGGAACATCGTCATGGTCGGTGCGCACCGGCCGATCGACGCCGATGCCCTGGCCCGTGAGCTCCGGGCCGGCGCCGTTCCGGCCCAGGCATGGGACGACCGTCGGTGCCGGGCCTTCGCCCGACACCGACGGTCGTGAGCACCGCGCGGGTCGGCCGCAGCTCAGTAGAAGCTGATGTGGATGTGGTCCATGTGGCAGCCGGTGATGTTGGTCGGGTCCGGGCATCCGTAGACCGTGGACCGGTACGGGCCCCAGGCCTTCGGCGAGTACGCACCCCAGAACTCGTTCTGCCAGATGACGTAGTAGATGCCGAGCTTGGCCTGGTTGGCCACGAACCAGTTGGCGGCCCGCCACCCGGCGGCGACGCCCGCCGACGTGCGGTAGTCCTGGAACAGGTCGCAGGCCTTGCCGAGCGGGTGGTCGGAGGTGGGGTTCCAGGCGTGTTCGTCCCAGCACCGCACGTTCGACAGGTTGATCACGCCGGCGGCGAGCGCGGCCCGCAGACCCACATCGGTGCGCGCGGTGAGCTTGGCCCGCGCGTCACCGGCGAAGCTGAAGTCCGGCACGCTGGCCGTCTGGCTGCTCCACGTCCGCTGGGTGGTCAGCCCGGCCGGGATGTACTCCTTCTCGCTGGTGCCGGCGGCGGTCAACCCCGCGGGCAGCGCCGCGGCCGAACCGGGACCACTGGTCCCCGCGGTCGCGGAGGAGCCGACGACGCCCAGCACGAGCGCCACCGCCAGCCCCAGCACGGCCAGCAGGTCGCCGGGGTGTCGGCGGGTGGCCTTCCGCCGGCGGGCGATCGTCGGCCTGGTCATCGGGATCCCCCGTCGGTGGTGGTCGGCGCCCCGGTGGTGGACGCCGGAGCGGTGGTCGCCGGTGCACTGGTCGCCGGGGCGGTGGTCAGCGGAGCCCCGGTGGCCGGGGCGGGGGTGGTCGGCGTACTGGTACCCCGGCTGCTGGTGGCCGGGACAGGGGCGGGCGTCACCGGAGCGACGGCGCTCGGCGCGGTGCTGGTCGGCGCGGTGCTGGTCGGCGCAGGGCTGCTCGGGGCGGCCTCGGCGGGCGCTTCCTGCACCGCGACGCCGGACCGGGCCACCGATCCGTTCTGCACGTCCCGACACCCGATCACCAGGTTGCTGGGATTACCGGGCCGGCCGATGCCGTAGGCGCACACCGTGTTCCGCCCGGGCCCGAGGGGCACCGTCTCGGCGTAACCGTGGGCACCGGAGATCCGGAACGCCGCGTTCACGTCCGGTCGGTCCTCGTCGGCGCGGAAGGCGTACCCGACCCCGTTGACGTAGATGTGCACATCGGTGGAGGCCGAGGTGGCCGGGTCGAACGCCCACCCGAAGACGCGTGCGGAGGAGCCGGACACCTGGATGCCGTCGAGCGACCCCAGCGGGGGCTCGGCGGACTGCACGTCCCGGCAGGCGATCAGGGCGTTGCCCGACGAGGCCGACCCGATCCCGTACGCACACACCGTGTTGGTGCCCCGCCGGAGCGGGACGTTCGCGGCATACCCGTGCCGGCCGGAGATCCCGAGGACGGCGTTGACGTCCGGGCGGGAACCGTCGGCGGTGAAGGGGTATCCCGTGCCGTTGACGTACACGTGGACCGGGATCGAGGTACCCGGGGAAGCGGGGTCGACGGCCCAGCCGGCCACCCAGGCGTTCAGCCCGGTCGCCGAGACGACGTCGACCGACCCCACGGGCGGGGTACCGACGGCGGTCAGCGTCCGGCACCCGATGTGGCTGTTGCCGCTGCCGCCGATGGCGTACGCGCACACGGTGTTCGGTCCGGGTCGGAGCGGCACCTGGACCGAGAAGCCGTGCCGCCCGGTCACTCCGAGGACCTGGTTGACGTCGGTGCGAGTGACGTCGGCGGTGAAGGGGTAGCCGATCGGGTCGACACCGGGAGCACTGACGTAGACGTGGACCTGGCTGGCCGCGGAGGTCCGGGTGGGGTCGAGCACCCATCCCGCGACCGTCGCGGACAGTCCGTCGGCGGAGACCGAGTCCAACGAGCCGACCGCGGCCGCGCTGTTGTTGCCACCGCCGCCGCCCGCACCGTCCAGCCCGAGGATGCTCGCGCACACCCACGGACTCCACCCCCGCTGCTGCCAGAGCTTGAGGGCGAGGGCGTCCTGGGTCGCCGCGGACGCCTGGTGGGGCAACCCGGTCCCGCCGACGCTCCGCCAGGTGGACGCG
Source organism: Nakamurella flavida (assembly GCF_030811475.1). Taxonomy (NCBI): domain Bacteria; kingdom Bacillati; phylum Actinomycetota; class Actinomycetes; order Nakamurellales; family Nakamurellaceae; genus Nakamurella; species Nakamurella flavida. Next base: position 3,571,033 of record NZ_JAUSQV010000001.1, on the reverse strand, counting down.
TCGAACTGGTAGGCCCCGTAGTACCCGTTCCCGGTGTTGGCGGTGTAGTTGTTCCCCGACTCGCACTGGCGCAGTCGTTGCCAGTCGGTGGCCGAGGGGTCGGCGGAGGCCGATCCCCCGCCGACCAGCACGGCGGCGAGGGAGACCGCCACGGCCAGGAGGGCGACGACCGCGGACGGTCGTACCCGGCGGCGGCCGGGGGGCGCGGAGACGCCACCGGGCGCTGTGGTCCGCTCTGCTGTCACGTGATGTCGCTCCTGATCGGCCGGGGCAGTGGCGACCGGCCCATCGGGGCTCCTGCCGCGCTGCAAACACGTCGAGTGGTGAAGAGGTGACGATCTGTTCTGCCAGGACAACACCCCGGCCGGAGATGAGCGAACTCTTTCCCCCGTACGAGGTCTCGTACGGAGCAAAGTCCCCCCGAAGGAGTGAAGCTAACTCATTGCCACTGCATGGAGTGAAGCACCGGACAACAATTCGGTTATTACACGGGTGTCATTCGCCGTGCTCAGCAACCACACAGAAAAACCGGTACTGCTGAACACTTCTCGTGGATGCACGGCGTTCGGGCCGTCCTCGGTGGACCCCGGCACGGATGGTCACGACCGGACCCCTGCAGTGCCTTTTCCGCCGCGGAGCCGCATCGCCCGTCCGGGTGATCCAGCGTCACCCGCTCCCGGACCGGGTGACGACCCGCCTCCACCGCCATCTGGTGCGTCCTGTTGACGACCGTCAGAGGGACGCAATACGCTGACGGGCATGACCACCCAGCCGCTGCCCGTCACCCCACCGCTGGACGGGTCGGGTGGGGCACCGGCCGGGGCACGGCCGCTCGAGGCGTCCATCCACCGGGACATCGCCCGTTCCAACTACGCGGACTACCTGCGCCTGGACGTCCTGCTGGCCGCCCAGCAGCCCGTCTCCGACCACCACGACGAGATGCTGTTCATCGTCCAGCACCAGACCACCGAGCTGTGGATCAAGCTGGTCGTGCACGAACTGCGGTCGGCGATGGCGTTGATCGCCCGGGACGAACTGTCCCCCGCCCTCAAGCGGCTCGCCCGGGTCAAGCACATCCAGCGACAGATGACCGATCAGTGGTCGGTGCTGGCCACCCTCACCCCCACCGAGTACGCCCAGTTCCGGGATCAGCTCGGCCAGGCCTCCGGGTTCCAGTCGGCGCAGTACCGGCTGCTGGAGTTCCTGCTCGGCAACAAGAACGCCGCGATGATCCCGGTGTTCGCCCACGACCCCGCGGCCACCGCGACGCTGTCCGCCGCCCTGGCCGCACCCAGCCTGTACGAGGAGTTCCTGCTCTACTTGCACCGTCGCGGATACGCGGTCCCCGCCGTGCTCCTGGACCGGGACCGCAGCACCCCGCACCTGCGGGACGAGGCGCTGGTCGCGATGTTCGTCGGGATCTACGAGCAGCCGGAGAGCCAGTGGGAGGTCTACGAGGCGTGCGAGGAGCTCGTCGACATCGAGGACACCTTCCAGACGTGGCGGTTCCGGCACCTCAAGACCGTCGAGCGCATCATCGGGTTCAAGCGCGGGACCGGCGGCTCCTCCGGCGCCTCGTTCCTGGCCAAGGCCCTGGAGCTCACCTTCTTCCCCGAACTGTGGGCCGTCCGCACCGAGATCGGCCGGCCCCGCTGATCACCGCCGGTCCCACCCCGCCCGTCCGACCAGCCCCGCCCGTCCGACCAGCCCCGCCCGTCCGACCAGCACCGCCCACCCGAGAGGCGCCGAACCCGTGACCAGCACCCTGCCCGCCACCGCCACCAGCCGCGAGGACGCCGCCGCCCTGGACGTGGCCGACCCGCTGGCGCACTTCCGCGACCGGTATCTCCCGCTGGCCCCGGGGGTGACGGCCTACCTGGACGGCAACTCCCTCGGCCGCCCACTGGCCGCCATCGCGGAGCGGTCCGACGCCTTCATCCGGGAGCAGTGGGCGGGGCGACTGATCCGCGGCTGGAGCGAGGGCTGGATGGAGCTGCCCGAACAGGTCGGCGACGAGCTCGCGGCCGCCACCCTGGGCGCCGCCGCCGGGCAGACGCTGATCGCGGACTCCACCACGATCAACTTCTACAAGACCCTGCGGGCCGCGCTCGCCCTGCGTCCCGACCGCACCCGCATCGTCATCGACCGGGACCACTTCCCCACCAACCGGTTCGTGGTCGAGTCCGTCGTGCGCGACCTCGGCCTGGAGATCGCCTGGCTGCCCGGTTCGGTGGACGGCGGGGTCACCGTGGACGCCCTGGCCGAGGTGCTGGACGAGCGCGTGGCCGTCGTCGCGCTCAGCCACGTCGCCTACCGTTCCGGCCATCTCGCCGACGCCGCTGCGATCACCGCGGCCACCCACCGTGCCGGGGCGCTCGTGGTCTGGGACCTCTGCCACTCGGTCGGTGCCTGCGAGATCGAGTTGGACGCCTGGGAGGTCGATTTCGCCGTCGGCTGCACCTACAAGTTCGTCGGCGCGGGACCCGGCGCGCCCGCCTTCCTCTACGCCGCCGCCCGGCACCACGACCGGCTCGACCAACCGCTGTGGGGCTGGCTCGGCCGGGCCGACCCGTTCGAGATGGAACAGGGTTACCGGCCCGCTCCGGGCATCCGCTCGATGATGTCCGGGACGCCCTCGATCCCCGGGGTGCTCGCCGTCCGCGAGGGCGCCCGGGTCATCGCCGAGGCCGGCATGCCGGCCGTCCGCGCGAAGGCCGTCGCCCTCACCGAGCTCGTCGTCGAACTGGCCGACTCCTGGTTGGCCCCGGAGGGTTTCACGCTGGCCTCGCCGCGGGACCCGGCCCGCCGCGGTGGGCACGTCAGCGTCGCCCGCGCCGACGCCCGCCAGGTGTGCGCCGCCCTCGTGGAAGCCGGTGTGCTGCCGGACTTCCGGACCCCGGACGTGGTGCGCCTGGGGGTCTCCCCGCTGCCGGCGTCCTTCGTCGAGGTCTGGGACGCGCTGGCGGTGATGCGCGAGATCGGTCGGTGACGGCGCCGGGGCGCCGCACGCCGGGCTCGCTGATCGAGACCTTCGCCGGGCTGCACCTGCGCCGGCTGGGCGGCTGGATCGCCGTGGCCGACCTGATCGCCGTCCTGGCGCCCGCCGGAGTCGGCGGGCCGGCCGTCCGACAGGCCCTGGTCCGCATCAAGGCCCGCGGGCTGCTGGCCGCGCAGAGCCGCGGGGGCGTGGCGGGCTACCTGCTCACCGGGGCCGGGGCGGCCGACCTGGCCCGCGGGGACGGGCGGATCTTCCGGTACGGCGCGTTCGACGCCGACGTGAGCGCCGGTTGGGTGCTGGCCGTGTTCTCCGTCCCGGAGACCGACCGCGCCGCCCGGCACCGGCTGCGGGCCGAACTGACCTGGCTGGGCTTCGGGACGGTCGGCCCCGGGGTGTGGGTGGCGCCGGCGAACCTGGCCGCACCCGCCCGTGAGCAGCTGCGGGACGCCGATCTGGACCGGTTCGTCACCTGGTTCACCGGACACGGACCGGATCCTGCCCCGGTCGCGCAGTGGTGGGACCTGGCCGGCCTGGCCGCGATGTACCGGGACTTCCTCGGCGACTGGGAGACCGGCGGCCGCGTCGACCCCGATTCCCCCGCGGTCCGGCCGGCGACCGACGGGCGCGTCTTCGCCGACCACCTGCACCTGGTCGACCACTGGCGCCAGTTCCCCCGGCTGGACCCGGGCCTCCCGATCGGTCTGCTGCCGGCGGACTGGCCGGGGGCGGCGGCCTGGCGGGTGTTCAGCAGCCTGCACACGCGCTGGTCGACACCGGCGACGCGATACGTGGACACGGTCGTCCGCCCGACGCCGCCGGCGGGCTGACGCCGCCCACCGACCGCACCACGGTGGGCCCGTCAGGCGTTGAGGAAGGCGATCCCGGTGGCCAGGACACCGAGGAAGAGCACGACGGCCACCACCATGCCGACCACCAGGGTCCAGGTGGAGACCGATCGGCCCACGGTGGGCACCGACTCCGGGGCGATGCGCGCCCGGGTGGGGTCGGTGGGGTCGTAGAGCACCTCGACGAACGCCCCGGGCCGGGGCATGGCCGCGGCGAAGATGCGCGAGGGGAAGGTGATCTCCCGGCCGGCCGGGTCCTTGAAGCTGATCACCGGTTGCCGGACCTGGACCCGGAACCGGTCGCCGTGCAGGTCCAGTTGCGAACGGGAGAACTCGCGCTCGCTGACCACCACCCCGAGGGTGCGGATCCAGCCCCGCGGGACAGTGGCGATGCGCCGCCGGACCCGGGCCCGGCGGGCGGCGACGAACAGGATGACCATCAGCGCGAGCAACGGCACGAGCGGGATCAGCAGGGCGATCCAGTCGGGCACCCCCCGATCATGCCCCGCGCCGGGACCGGCCGCCGGTCCCGCCCCCGCGGTCCCCGGCCGCGCCCGGATCAGCTCTCGGTGACCCGTCCCGCCCGGACGTCCCAGCGCCGGTCGACCCGGACCGTCTCCAGCATCCGGCGATCGTGGGTGACCAGCAGGAAGGTGCCCGGGTAAGCGTTCAACGCCTGCTCCAGCTGCTCGATGGCCGGCAGGTCCAGGTGGTTGGTGGGCTCGTCGAGCACCAGCAGATTCACCCCACGGGCCTGCAGGAGGGCGAGGGCGGCGCGGGTGCGCTCCCCCGGCGACAGCGACGAGTCGTCCCGGACGACGTGGTCGGCGCCCAGCCCGAACTTCGCCAGCAGGGTGCGGATCTCCTCCGGGCGCTCGTCCGGCAGCAGCACCTCGAACGCGGCCAGCAGGCTGCCGCCCCCGCCGGCGGCGGTGCCCAGCAACGCGCGCGCCTGGTCGATCTCCCCGATCGCCACCGAGGACCCCCGGGTCACGGTGCCGGTGTCCGGGGCCAGCCGGCCGAGCAGCAGGGCCAGCAGGGTGCTCTTGCCGCCGCCGTTCGGGCCGGTCACCGCGATCCGGTCCCCCGCGTCGATCTGCAGATCGACCGGCCCCAGGACGAACTCGCCCCGCCGGACCGTGGCACCGCGGGCGGCCAGCACCACGCTGCCCGACCGCGCGGCGGCCTTGATGGAGTACTGCAGGGTCCATTCCTTGCGCGGCTCGGCCACCTCGGTGAGCCGCTCGATCAGCCGGTCGGTCTGACTGGCCTTGGCCGCCTGCTTCTCGGTCTGCTCGACCCGGTGCCCGCGGCTGATCTTGTCGTTGTCCTTGGACTTCTTCGCCGCTGCACGCAGGCCCTTGTCCATCCACGCCCGCTGCGTGCGGCCGCGCTCCTGCAGGTCGGACTTGCGCTCGGCGTACTCCTCGTAGGCCTCCCGGGCGTGCCGGCGGGCGACCTCCCGCTCGGCCAGATAGGCCTGGTAGCCGCCGCGGTAGACGGCGATCTGCTGCTGGGCCAGATCGAGCTCCACGACGATCGTCACGCAGCGGGCCAGGAACTCGCGGTCGTGCGAGACCAGCACCACCGTCGACCCGCCCGCGGCCCGCTCCTGGACGAAGCGCTCGAGCCGGTCCAGGCCGTCCAGGTCCAGATCGTTGGTCGGCTCGTCCAGCAGGAACACCTCGAACCGGGCGAGCAGCAGCAGGGCCAGACCGACCCGGGCCGCCTGCCCGCCGGACAGCGCCGTCATGGCCAGATCGCGGGCCGGCTCGCCGCTCACCGGCACCAGCCCGACCTCGACGAGGGCGGCGTCGATCCGCTCGTCCAGATCGGCCGCGCCCAGGGCCAGCCACCGGTCCAGGGCGATGGCGTACCGGTCGTCGGCGCCGTCCACGCCGGCACCGAGATCCTCGGCCGCGGCGTCCATCTCGGCCTGCGCGGCACCGACCCCGGTGGAGCGGGTGAGGAACTCCACGACGTCCTCGCCGGCCCGCCGCTCGACCTCCTGCGGCAGGTAGCCGACGGTCGCGTCGGCCGGAGCGAGGTCCAGGGTGCCCTCGTCGGGGGCGGTCAGCCCGGCCAGCAGCCGCAGCAGGGTCGACTTGCCGGCCCCGTTCGCCCCGACCAGGCCGACCACGTCGCCCGGCCCGACCGTCAGGTCCAACCCGGCGAACACGGTGCGGTCACCATGGGCGACCCCGACCCCGCGGGCGATCAACGTGGCACTCATGGCCGCGATCCTGCCAGCCGGCAGCGACCGTCCCCGACCTCATTTCCCCGGGCGCCCGGGGCGGCACCGATCAGTCGGTGACGGTGACGCCCTTCCAGAACGCGACGTGCCCGGCGATCTGCGCCGCGGCCTCCTTGGGCTCCGGGTAGAACCAGGCCGCGTCGGTGTTCTGCTCGCCGTCCACGGACAGCGTCCAGTACGACGCCGTGCCCTTCCAGGGGCACACGGTCGTGGTGGCGCTGGGCACCAGCACGTCCTGCCGGACCGAGTCGGCCGGGAAGTAGTGGTTGCCCTCGACGATCTCGGTGGCGTCGCTCTCCGCGATCACCACGCCGTTCCAGGTTGCGGTAGCCATCTCGGTGGCCGTCCTCTCCGAATGCCGGACGCCCTCGCGACCTGCGCGGGCACGTCCGGGACGCTACGCCGAGGGCGGCCCCGCCCGACCTGTCCGATCATGGTCCGCCGACGCGGCCTACCGTGACCGGATTCGCCGGGTGCGCGGGCCCGGCCGGCAGCCGGACCGGACATCCGGAGCAGAGGAGTTCTCATGAACGTCGTCATCGCCGGAGGCCACGGCAAGATCGCCCTGGCCCTGTCCCGCCTGCTGGCCGAGCGGGGTGACCGGGTCATCGGCCTGGTCCGCGGACACGATCACGACGACGACCTGCTCGCGGTGGGCGCGAACCCGGAACGGTTCGACCTGGAGAACGACACCGCCGACGACCTGGTCGGCACGCTGCGCGGAGCGGACGCGGTCGTCTTCGCCGCGGGTGCCGGTCCGGACAGCGGAGCCGCCCGCAAGGACACCGTGGACCGCGGCGGGGCGGTGCTGCTCGCCGATGCGGCGCAGGCGGCCGGCGTCCGCCGGTACCTGATGGTCTCCGCCGCCGGCGCGGACGGCCCCGCCGATCCCGGCTGGGGCGAGGTGTTCACGGCCTACATGGCGGCGAAGAGGGCCGCCGACGACGACCTGCGCGCCCGTGACCTGGACTGGACGGTGCTCCGGCCGGGCCGACTGACCGATGGGGCCGGGACCGGCCGGGTGGCCCTGAGCGCAGAGCCGGCGCCCGGCGAGGTGCCCCGCGAGGACGTCGCCGCGGTGCTGCTGGCCCTGCTGGACCGCCCGGAGACCGCCGGGCACACCCTGGAGCTGATCGGAGGCGACATCGCCGTCGAGCAGGCGGTCGCCGCCGTCGGCTGAGCCCCGACCCGGAACGGCCGGGCGGCCGGGCGGCCGGGCTCAGGCGGACGGCCGCCACCGCGGTTCCACCGAGGCGACCATCTCGCGGAGGTAGCCGGACATCCCCCCGGCCAGCCGACCGTGCAGGCGGGCACTGGTGAGCACCGGACTGGCGGCGACGGCGGCGACCCGCCCGCCGCCGTCCCGGACCGCCCGGCTCAGCAGCACGTCCTCGTGCTCGGCGACATCGGGGAAACCGCCGGCGGCGCGGTAGGCGTCCCCCCGGACCCCGAGGTTGGCGCCGTGCACGTGCGGATGTCCGTCGCGGGCCGGGTGTCGGGCCGCGAAGTCCCGCATGGCCGCGGCGGAGAGGTCGTCGCCGTGCAGCCGCACCATGCCCAGCAGGAGGTCGTCACCGGCCCGGGCGTGCCGCAGGTGCGTGTGCAGCCAGGTGGCGGGGACCAGCGAGTCGGCGTCCGTGCAGGCGATCCAGACCCGTTCGGCCGGCACCCCGGCGGCCGCCTCGGTCTGCAGGATCCGGGCGATGCCGGCGGCGCGGGCGCCGCCGACCCGGCCGACCGAGGTCAGCACCGTCTCCACCTCCGGCCAGGACGCGACCACCCGCCCGGTCCCGTCGGTGCACCGGTCCTGCACGACCAGCACCCGCACGCGGGGTGCGACGGGGAGGGCCTGCACGGCGCGGGCCGCGGCGGACAGCGCCAGCAGGCACCCGGGCAACCGGTCCTGCTCGTCACGCGCGGGGACCACCACCGCCACCACGTCGATGCGCCGGTCGTTCCGCCGGGGTGCGTTCACGACCCGATCCCGGGACGGGACACCGGTCGGACCAGCAGGTCCAGCCGGAAATCGGCCTCGACGTGCTCGGCGATCACCGTCAGCCCCGACGACGCGCGGAACGCGGCCTGCACCTCGTCGCCGCGCAGCGGGTAGTCGGCCACCGGATGCCGCCAGTGGCAGGTCAGCAGCACCCCGTCGGGGGTCAGCGCCTCCGCCGACCGGCGGACCAGCTCGGCCAGATCGGCCCGCGAGCAGTAGTAGCCGATCTCGGAGACGACGATCAGGTCGAACAGCCCCGCCGGCCAGTCCCGCGGGACCGTCCGCTGCTCGAAGCGGACGTGCGGCGACCCGGCGAGCCGCTGCCGGGCCCGCTCCAGCGGGGCCTGCGCGATGTCGGTGGACAGCAGCTCGTCGCACCGGGGCGCCAGCTCCGCGGTCAGCACGCCGATCGAGCAGCCCGGTTCGAACGCCCGACGGAAGCGCGCCCGGGGCAGCGCGGCGAGGGTCACCGCCCGCTTGCGGCGCTCGTACCACCGGTCCTCGAACCCCCACGGGTCCGCGCCGCCGGTGTAGAAGTCGTCGAAGAAGGCCCGGTCCAGGCTCTCCCCGCCACGGGCACCACCGGACGCGGCGACCCGGCTGCCGGCTCCCAGTCCGGAAACCAGGAACACCTCGACGTCGCGGTCGAAGTGCTCGCGGAACGCCGGCGGCACCACCGCCTCGTCCCCGGGAGCGTCGGACAGCGGCAGCACCTGACTGCGGTAGTCCTGCAGGGCCCGGCGCTTGGTCTCCAGCTCGGACCCGGTCAGCGTCAGGGCGACCGCTCCCGTCAGCAGGGCATTGCCCGGAGAACCCCAGTGCCACAACCAGATCGGGTACTCCAGCAGGGCGCAGCCGGTGCGCTCGGCGACATCGGCGGCCGCCAGCCCGGCGGCGTCGTGATCGGTGTGCCCGTCCCCGCGCAGCGGTGCGGCCAGCCACGTCCCGGTGCCGCCGGCCGCCACCCGCCGTTCGAGCGCCCGGGTCAGCTCGACGGCGTGACCGGCCAGCCCGCCGTCGGGCAGGCGCAGGAACTGCAGCGCCGCGGTCGGGGCGAGCACGGCCACCGCCGCCCGGGCCTCGGCCTCGCGGACCTCGGCCAGGCCGGCCGGGGTGTGGGTGGGAGATTCCGGGTGCGACCCCTCGCCCGAGGTCGCGATGATCACCGTGACGTCGATGCCCCGGGCCGCCGCCCGGGCGAGCAGTCCACCGGCGCCCAGGCTCTCGTCGTCGGGATGGGCGGCGAGCACCACGAGGTGCTCGAGACCGGCGTCGTCCAGGGGCCCGATCAGTCCCGGCAGGGCCTCCCGCCACAGTCCCTCGGCCGTGCCCTGGTCCCGGTGGTCGAACTCCGGTGCCTCGCTCACCATCCCGCTCCCGTCTCTGCTGCCGTCGTGGACACCTGTCGCCCCAGGGCCGCGTCGTCCCGCTCGGCGTGCTGCTGTCGAAGGTAGATCTGCAGATCCGCGACCCGACGGGCGTGCTCCTCGTCCAGCGCGAGCGGGGCCGGCCCGAGACAGCGGGCGGCCCGGTCCAGCGCGGTCTGCGCGGCCGAGGCCACCACCGCCCGCACCCGCAGGGCGAGCACGGCCCCGGCCGCCCCGTCGGCCCGGCCGGCGTCGATCGCGGATGCCGCCGCGGCCAGCACCGTGCGGGCCGCGAACAGCTGCGCGTCCACCGCGCCCAGGTGCATCTGGCCGATCTGGTCGCCCGCCCGGTGCCCGGGTTCGGCCACGGCCCGACGCAGCGCGCGGGCGATCCCGACGGCGCCGCCGTACCAGCAGGCCGCCACGCCCATCCCGCCCCAGGCGAACCCGGGACGTTGCAGGTACCACCCGGCCGCGCCGACGGGCGCACCGGGCGCGCCCAGCAGGTCGATGGGGCCCGAGCGGACGTCGGCCAGCCCCCGCGACACCCACCCGTCCTGGTGTACGCGGACGGTCGCGGTGGGGCCGGCCCCGTCCTGGAGGGTCACCGCGAACAGGCGCCGGCCGTCCGGGGTGTGGGCGGTGATCAGCGCGTGGCTGAGCGACCCCGCCAACGAGCACCAGGGCTTGGTGCCGTCCAGCACCCAGCTCCCCTCGTCGGCACCCCTGCCGACACCGCTGTCGGCACCCCCGCCGGCTCCGTCGTCGGCACCGCTGCCGGTGGCCCGGGCGTCCACCCGGACCCCGGGACCCTCGGCCGCGAACACCCCCCAGCTGGAGTCGGCGCCGACCCCCGGAACGCCGGGCAGGTCCGGGTCACCCGCCTCGGCCAGGATCGCGAGGGCGTCGAGATGGGCCTCGGCGACCCGGGCCGCGGTGAGGTCGGCGGCGGCCAGGGTGGCCAGGGCGGACCAGCGCAGCGCGGTGGCGCCCGCGCCCGGGGGCGGGAGCTCCGCACCCGTGCGCACGGCGGCGCCGAGGGCGGCCGTGGCCGACCCGCCGGTGGCCGCGGCGGCCACCGCGAGACCGGTCAGCAGGCGCGCGGCGTCGCCGACGACGGGCACGTCGCCCAGGGTGACCACCCCGGGGGACGGAGTGGGACGCGATGGGGCGTCGGAGGGCACGGGGCCTCGCCTTCGGCTCGACGGGTGGTGGGTGGGTGGTGAGGCGGGTGGGTGGTGGGGCGGGCGGTGGGCGGGCGGTGGGCGGGCGGTCCGTGGCGGGACGGATGGTCGACGGTCACGTCCTGTTCCGGGTGGATCACAGCCGATCAGGGGACGCCCGGCGACACACCGGCCCGATCGGGCGGCACGAGCCGCCGTCCACGCGCCCGCCGCCTTCACGCAGCGTCATCGACCCCGGGGGCCCGGGAGCGCCGGCCGATGGTGGGCCGAGCTGCCCCGACATCGGGACCGCCCCGTCGTTCGGACCTCGGGCACGCGCGGGGCGGGTACCCCCTCCGTCCGGGTACCAAACCACGGCGGGTCTCACGCGCCGTTGCAGCGGACGGTGGAGGCGTGCAGCAATAGTTACGACGAGTGATATCCGGAGCACAAACTGTGAACCAACGGGGGACGTCAGCGGGCGCATCTGCATGTCAGAGTCCAGAGGCACCGGAAACGGTCGGGGGGCTCCGCGTCCCTGCCGCACGGTTGCGCACGAGGGGGAACCGATGACCGCACCATTCCGCATCCTGATCGTCGACGACGATCCCGATGTCGCCGAGTACCTGTCGCTGGTGCTGTCGCGGCGCGCAGGCATGACGACCGAGATCGCCGTGGACGCCCATCAGGCGCTGGAGCGGATCGGCGCGGCGACCTACGACGTGGTGCTCACGGACATCCAACTGCCGGGCATGAACGGTCTGGAGCTCGCCTCGCTGGTCCGGGAACGGGTCCCCCTGCAGCCGGTCGTGGTGATGACCGCCCACGCCTCCGTCGACTACGCGATGACCGCCATGCGCCACAAGGTCGACGAGTTCCTCTTCAAACCGCTCCGGCCCGCCCAGCTGATCGGCAGCGTGACCGAGGCCGCCCAGAACGGTCGCCGTCGTCGCGCCACCGTCCGCGGCCAGGTCGTCCTGGCCATCGGGGGTCACCCCGACGACGTCGAGATGGGGGTCGGCGGAGTGCTCGCCGCCCACCGGGCGGGTGGGGACGCCGTCGTCGTGCTCACCCTGTCCGACGGTCCGCCGGACCCGTCCTCGGGCGGCCGCCGGCAGGGGGCGCTGGCCGCCGCCGAGCTGCTCGGAGCCCGCCTGTACATCGACGACCTCGAGGACACCGGCATCAGCCCCGGGACGGACACCGTCCGGATCATCGAGCGGGTCATCGCCGAGGTCTCCCCCACCATCGTCTACACCCACTCCGCCCACGACCGTCATCAGGACCACCGCGCCGTCCACGAGGCCACCGTCGTCGCCGCCGCATCCGTCCCGGCCCTCGCGTGTTACCAGTCCCCGTCCAGCACCGTCGACTTCCGCCCCACCCACTTCGTCCGGGTCGACGGGTACACCGAACAGAAGCTGGCCCTGCTGGCCTGCTACGACGGCGGCGGGCGACCCGCCCCGGAGTACCGGCAGCCGGAGTCGGTGCTGGCCACCGCGCGCTACTGGGCCCGGTTCGGCGGCGGGCGCAGTTGCGAGCCGCTGGAGGTCCTCCGGGACAGCGGCGGCCTGGTCGCCGCGGCCGGACCCACGCTGGCCCACTTCGCCCCCTCCGATCGGCACGACCCGCAGTGGGTGGCCTGATCGCCGCGGCCGCGTCGGTCACCGAGGAGGAGCGGACGGGCCGGACGGACGGCACCCCGGGAACGGCCCCCGCCCACCCGTTCCACCCCGACCTGCTCGTCCCGCCCCTGCCCGAGCTGTTCCTCCCCCGTCAGCAGCCCCCCCGACGGACCACCGTGCTCGTGGTCGACGACGAGGACGACCAGCGCGAGCTGCTGGGCGCCTGGTTCCGGCGATCGGGCTGCGAGGTGCACGGGGCGGCCGGCGCCGTCGACGCCCTCCGACTGGTCGCCGACGTCGCGTTCGACCTGTTCGTGATCGACCTGCGCATGCCCGGGGTCGACGGGTGGGCGCTGGCCCGCACCCTGCGTCACATCCAGGGCAGCGGCCGCATCGCCATCTGCTCGGTGCTGGACCCGCACGACTACCCGCCCGCCGACGACACCCTGCCCAAACCGGTCACCCGCGCCGATGTCACCGCGCTGCTGGACCGTCACACGGCCGCCCAGGGTGCCCGGTGAGCACTGCGACGGCGGACGAGGGCACCACGGCCGGCCCCGGAGTGGTGATCGCCGACGACGACACCGACATCCGCCGCCTCATCGAGCTGGCCGCCCGACGGGCCGGGGTGGACGTGCTGGCCGCGGTCGACAACGGGGCGAGCGCCCTGGACGCGATCCGCGAGCACCGCCCGGCGCTCGCGGTGCTGGACGTGGCGATGCCCCGGCTGACCGGGCTGCAGGTGTGCGCGGCCGTCCGGGCCGACCACCGCCTGGAGCACATGCGCATCATGTTGCTGTCCGCCGCGGTGCACGCGGAGGCGGTCGCCGCGGGTTACGACGCCCAGGCCGACCTCTATGCCACCAAACCGTTCAGTCCGCGGTCGTTGGCCGCCCAGATCACCGCGCTGACCACGATGGGGGCCCGGCCGTGATCGGACGGGCCGGCGAGCGGGCCGGCGGACTCATCGACAGCAACACCACGGTGGAACGCCAGGTGGTGCTGGCCGTGCTGTTCGGGCTGGCCCAGCTGATGCTCCTGGTCCCGGGCGTGCAGATGCTGGATCTGACGATGGTCGTCGCGTCCTGGGCTCTGTTCGGCCTGGCCACCCTGGCCGCGCTCTTCACCCCGTGGGACCGGTACCCGCCGTCGGCGACCATGGTGCTGCCCCTCCTGGACATCGTCTCGGTGGGGCTGCTGCGCGGCGGAACCGGGGCGAGCGCGTCCATCTACGGATCACTGTGGATCCTGTGCGCGATCTCGCTGGGCGCCGAACCGGGCCGGACCGCCACCTTCCTGGCCATGCCGCTGACCATGGTGTTGACCATCCTGCCGGCCCTGGGCACCCAGACCCTCGCCGGCCCGGACTGGGCGCGGGCGTTCTTCCTGCCCCTGGTCCTCGGGATGACCGCGCTGCTGGTCAACGAGCTGACCCGGCGACTGCGGGGGCGGCTGGCCATGGTCGACGACCTGCGCCGCCGGCAGTCCGACCTGCTGGCGCACGCCCGCGACCAGGCGGCCCGCAGTTCCGCCACCTCGGCCCTGCTGCGGGAATCGACCAAGGAGCTGCAGAGCGTGATGGACGCGGTGACCGAGCAGTCGATCATGGGCAGCGATCTCACCGGCCGGATCGACGTGTTCAACGCGGGCGCGGCCAAGATGCTGGGCTACCGGCCCGTCGACGTCATCGGCCGGATGCACATCACCGACATGCACCTGGCCGAGGAACTCACCGGGGACGGCACGCGGCGCGATCCGCAGAACCTGGCCGAGGGGCCGCGGGCCCTCCCCGAACAGGTGGAAGGCCTGGTCGGCCTGGCCCGGCAGGGCATCCCCGACGTGCGTGCGTGGATGAAGGTGCGCGCCGACGGATCCGTGCTGCCCGTGCAGGTCGCCGTGACCGCGCGGCGCGACGAGCACGGCCGGATCGTCGGGTTCCTGTTCGTCGGGACGGACATGACCGCCACGGTGGAGCAGTCCCGCCTCAAGGACGAGTTCGTCAACCTGATCTCGCACGAGCTGCGGACCCCGCTCAGCTCGATCCTGGGCTACCTCGAACTCGTCGCCGACGACCCGGACAACCCGCTCTCCGAGGAGCAGCAGCGCTACCTGGGCACGGTGGAACGCAACGCCAACCGGCTGCTGCGGCTGGTGTCGGACCTGCTGTTCACCGCGCAGGTGGAGTCCGGCGGGTTCCACATCTCCGAACAGGCCCTGGATGTCACCGGCCTGGTCCGGGCGTCCCTGGAGACCGCGGGCCCGGCGGCAGCGGCGCGGTCGGTGACGCTGGACGTCCAGGCGCCGGCGGAGCCGGTGCTCGTCCTCGGTGACCCCACGCGGCTCAGCCAGGCGGTGGACAACCTGCTGTCCAACGCCGTCAAGTTCACCCGGCCCGGTGGTTCGGTGGTCGTCGGGGTCCGGGTGGAGAGCGCCCCCGCGGACGCCGGGACCGCGGAACCGGACGTCTGCATCTCGGTGCGCGACACCGGGATCGGCATCCCGGAGGAGGAACTGGACCGGCTGTTCAACCGGTTCTTCCGGGCCTCCACCGCCCGCACCGAGGCGGTGCCCGGCGTCGGCCTCGGCCTGACCATCACCAAGGCCATCGCCACCGCGCACGGCGGGACGATCGAGCTGGCGAGCACAGTGGGCACGGGGACGACCTTCACCATCCGCCTGCCCCGCCGGCTGCCCGCCGACGCCGAGCGGCGACCGGTCCCGGTAGCCTGACCGGCGGTCGGACGCCGTCGTCCGGCACCGTCGACAGCTACTCCCGGGGGGACACCGTGACGCAGGAGACGGACGGCGGCGGCTGGGTCCCGGACCTGCTCGGCGACGGATACGAGGCGCGGACCATCCCGCTGCCCGACGACGCCGAGGGGCCGGTCGTCACCACCGTCGTCCGCAGCCGGGCCGTCCACCCCGCCGGCGCCGCTCCCGCCGACAGCGCCGACACTGCCGCCTCTGCCCACACCGCGGTGCTCTACGTGCACGGCCTCAACGACTACTTCTTCCAGACCGAACTGGCCGACCGGGTCACGGGACGGGCCGGGCCGGGCCTGACGGGCGCACCCGCCGACTTCTACGCGGTCGACCTGCGCAAGTGCGGCCGGTCGTGGCGTGAGTACCAGACCCCCCACTACTCCGCGGACTTCACCGAGTACGGCGTCGATCTCGACGCGGCGATGGCCGTCATCCGGGCGGACGGCCACGACCGGGTGATCGTGCTCGCCCACTCCACCGGCGGGTTGAGCGCCGCCCTGTGGCTCGCCGACCGGGGCGAGGACGCCGGGGTGCGGGCCCTGATGCTGAACAGTCCCCTGCTGGACCTGAACGCCGCCTGGGTGCTGCGGGTGGCCGCGGCCCGGCCCATCGGCGCGTTCGCCCGACGCCGACCGCTGGCCAAGGTGCCGGTCGGGGTGTCCGAGCTGTACGGCAGCAGCATCCACACGTCCGGGCGGGGGGAGTTCGACTTCGACGTGAGCCTCAAGCAGCTGGCCGGGTTCCCCATCCACGCAGGCTGGTTGGGCGCGGCCCTGGCCGGGATCCGGCGTGTGCACGCCGGTCTCGGTCTCACCCTGCCCGTCCTCGTGCTCTGCTCGACGCACACCGTCCGGGCCACCACGTGGAGCGAGGAGTTCTGGCGGGGTGATGCCGTCCTCGACGCGCACGCCCTGGCCCGTCGCAGTGTGCTGCTGGGTCGGCAGGTGACCTGCGTGCGGATCCCCGACGGCATGCACGACCTGCTGCTGTCCCGCCCGGCCGTCCGCGAGACGGTGTACGCGGCGATGCAACGGTGGTTGCGCGCCTACGGGTGACCCGGACACGCGGTCGGCACCGGACTACCCCTGCTGCACCAGCTGGGCGGTGGCCCTGGCGATCGCCAGTTCCTCGTTCGTGGGGACGACCATCACGGTGACCGTGCTGGCGTCGGTGGAGATCACCCGCGGCTCCTTCGAGCGGACGGCATTGCGCTCCGCGTCGATCTCGATCCCGAGACGTTCCAGACCGGCGAGCACCGCGGCGCGCACCGCGGGCGCGTTCTCGCCGACCCCGGCGGTGAACGTGATGACGTCGGCCCCGCCCAGCACGGCCAGGTAGGCGCCGACGTACTTGCGGACGCGGTGGCAGTACACGTCGAAGGCCAGCCGGGCGGCGTCGTTGCCGGCGTCCATCCGGGTCTGCACGTCCCGGAAGTCGTTGACCCCGGCCAGGCCGAGCAGCCCGGACCGGCGGTTCAGCAGGGTGTCCAGACCGTCGGTGTCCAGGCCGGCGACCCGGGCCAGGTAGAACAGGACACCCGGATCGACGTCGCCGCTGCGGGTGCCCATGACCAGACCCTCGAGCGGGGTCAACCCCATCGACGTCTCCACCGCGATGCCGCCGGCCACGGCGGATGCCGAAGCGCCGTTGCCCAGGTGCAGCACGATCTGGTCGAGGTCGGTGATGTCCCGGCCGAGCGCGAGCGCGACCTGCCCGCTGACGTACTGGTGGGAGGTGCCGTGGAAGCCGTACCGCCGGATCTGGTGCTCGGCCGCCACCTGCGCGTCGATGGCGTACGTGTGGGCCGCGGCGGGCAGCGTCCGGAAGAAGGCGGTGTCGAAGACGGCGACCTGGGGCACGCCCGGGAAGGCCTCCCGGGCCCGCTCGATGCCGGTGGCCGCAGCGGGGTTGTGCAGCGGTGCCAACGCCGCGAGTTCCCGGATCTGCCCCAGCACGTGATCGTCGACCAGGACGGGATCGCCGAAGACCGCGCCGCCGTGCACCACCCGGTGCCCGACGGCCAGCAGCCCGGCCGGGTCCAGCGGACGCCCGGACTCGGCGAAGAGGTCCGCGATGATGCCCAGCGCGGCCCCGTGGTCGGCGATCGGACCGGTGAACTCGCGGTCCTGTCCGCCGGCGGAGTGCACCGCGCGGCCCTGCTCCTCGCCGATCCGTTCGACCAGCCCGGCGGCGAGCACCTCGGCCGAGACCGGTTCCACCAGTTGGTACTTCATCGAGGACGAGCCGCAGTTGATCACCAGCACGAGCGCCGTGCTGGGCGTGCCGGTCGACGCTGCGGTCATGAGGTCGCCTCCTGGTCGGTGGCCGGGGTGTGCCCCTGGGCCTGCACGGCGGTGATCACCACGGTGTTGACGATGTCGGCGACCAGCGCGCCGCGGGAGAGATCGTTCACCGGGCGGTTCAGGCCCTGCAGCACCGGACCGATGGCCACCGCGTTGGCGCTGCGCTGCACCGCCTTGTAGGTGTTGTTGCCGGTGTTCAGGTCCGGGAAGATCAGCACGGTGGCCCGGCCGGCGACCGGGGAGTCGGGCAGCTTGGCCGCGGCCACCGTCGGATCGACGGCCGCGTCGTACTGGATCGGCCCGTCCACCGACAGGTCCGGGCGCTGGGCCCGGACGATCTCGGTGGCCTGGCGGACCTTGTCGACGTCGGCGCCGCTGCCCGAGGACCCGGTGGAGTACGAGAGCATCGCGACCCGCGGCTGCACCCCGAACTGGGCGGCGGTGGCCGCCGAGGAGATCGCGATGTCGGCGAGCTCCTGCGCGGTGGGATCGGGGTTGACCGCGCAGTCGCCGTACACCAGCACCCGGTCGGCCAGGCACATGAGGAAGACGCTGGAGACGATCGCGGTCCCCGGCGCGGTGCGGATGATCTCGAACGACGGCCGGATGGTGTGGGCGGTGGTGTGCGCCGCCCCGGACACCATGCCGTCGGCCATCCCCAGGTGCACCATCATCGTGCCGAAGTACGAGACGTCGGTGACGACGTCCCGCGCCCGCTCCAGCGTCATCCCCTTGTGCGCCCGGATCCGCGCGTACTCGGCGGCGAACCGTTCGACCAGCTCGGGGTCGTGCGGCGAGACCACCTGCGCCCCGGACAGGTCGACGCCGATGGTCGAGGCCCGGGCACGCACCGCGCGCTCCTCCCCCAGCAGAGTCAGATCGGCCACGCCCAGGCGCAGCAGGCTGGCCGCCGCCCGCAGCACCCGGTCGTCGTCGGCCTCGGGCAGCACCACGTGCTTGCGGTCGGCCCGGGCCCGCTCGGTCAGCTGGAACTGGAACATCAGCGGGGTGGTGACCGCGGAGTCGCCCACGTCCATGGCGGCCAGCAGGGCCTCGGAGTCCACCCCGTCGGCGAACGCGCGCAGGGCGGTCTCCATCTTGACCGGGGAGCCGGCCTCGAGCCGGCCGCGCACCCCGGACAGCAACGACGCCGTCTCGAACGTGCCGTGGTCGCTGACGACGATGGGCAGGTCCTGCTGGATGCCGTCGATCAACTGCGCGATGGGCTCCGGCGGGGCGTACCCACCGGTCAGCACGATGCAGGACAGGTGCGGGAAGGTGCCGGACTGGTGGGCGAGGATCAGCCCGGGCAGCAGGTCGGAGCGGTCCCCCGGGGCGATGACGGTGCAGTCCTCGGTGAGCCGGGTCAGCACGTTGGGCAGGGACATGGCGGCGACCACGAAGCCCAGCGACTCGCGCTCCAGCCAGGCCGGGTTGCCCCGCACCACCCGGCCGCCGCACGCCTGCACCAGGGCGCGGACGGTCGGCGCGACCAGCACCGGGATCTCCGGGATGGCCCCGACGGCCAGCCCGCCGTCCAGCGCGAGCAGCGCCTTCACCTCGTCGAGCTGGGCGGGGTCGACCCGGTTGGCGATGACGGCGACCGGGTGCGCATAGGCCGAGGTGAGCTCGGTCCGCGCCACCGCCGCGGCCGCCCGGATCTGCGCCGGGGTGCGGTCCCGCCCGTGCACGACGAGCACCACCGGGGCACCCAGGTTGGCCGCGACGACGGAGTTCACCGCCATCTCCCCGCCGGTGGTCACATCGGTGTAGTCACTGCCCTGGACCAGGACGAGGTCGTACCGCGCGGACAGTGCGCGGAAGGCGTTGACGATGTCGGACAGCGAGCCCTCCGGGTCCGCGTGCCACTGCGCGTAACTGACCCCCACGGCGTCGGCGTACTCCTGCTGGACGGCCGGGTGCGACAGCAGCAGCTCGACGACGGGGTCGATCTCGTCCGGCGAGTCGAACACCGGGCGGAACACCGCGACCCGGCCGATGCGCTGGGTCAGCAGGTTCAGCAGCCCCCACGACACGGTGGACTTCCCCGAGGCGCCTTCCGGCGAGGCGATGTAGACGCTTCGTGACATGCGTCGAGGCTATCGGGACCGGTGGGACGGGGCGGGGTGCGGTCGTGGTGCGGCCGGTGGCGGGAGCCGGGGGCCGGGGGCCGGGACACCCGGACGTGGCTCGGGCACCTCCGGCCCGGGACACACCCTGCCCCTACCGCTCGACCTGTGGGATGGTCCGGGGCACCCGGGTCCAGCACCCCCGCCCTCGGCAGGAACGGCACGGTCGGCCGGGACACCCTGCGGACGCGCAGGCACGAGCGAGCACAGTCAGGGAGGTGTCGAGGTGACCGGACGCGCCACCCCGGCACCGCCCGGCCCTCCGGCGGGCACCGCCGTCACCGGTCCCGAGGCCGGCCGGGCGGGCGCCGTCCCGCCGGCGGGGGCACCGCACCTTGCGGACGCGACGGACCCGGTCGACGCCGAGCACCCGGCGGACGCGACGGACCCGGTCGACGCCGTGGGCGCGGCCGGCGTCGTGCCCGACGGCCCGCATCCCCCCACCCCTGCCCCCCGCTGGGTGCTGCCGGCCAAGATCGTGGGCGCGCTGGCCCTCATCGGCGTCGCCGTCCTCGCCCTGCAGGGCAAGGTGCCGACCCCGGACCAGGTGTGGGCCTCGCTGTCGACCGCGAACGGGTGGGGGATCGCCGCGGCGGCCGTGGTCGAGCTGGCCTCGTTGGCCGAGATCGTCCGCCAGCAACGACGGTTGCTCCGCGCGTTCGGGGTCCCCATCGGGTTCCGACGACTCGGGGCGATCACCTGGTCCAGCAACGCACTGGCCATGAGCCTGCCCGCCGGGGCGGCGGTGAGCGCCGGCTACACCTACCGGGAGTTCCGTCGGAACGGAGCGGCGCAGGGCACCGCGGTGACGGTGCTGCTGCTGTCCGGCGTGATGTCGACCGTCGGCCTGGGCCTGCTGTACGCGGTGGCCGTGGGGCTGCTGGCCTCACCCTGGGTCCGCGACGTGATCGAGGCGCACCCGGTCGTCTCCGTCACGCTCGCGATCCTGCTCGCCGTGGCCGTGCATCTCGGCCTGCGGCTGATCGGCCGCAGCAAGGACCGGGTGCTCTCCACCGACCCCACCCCGCGGCTGGACCGCCTGCAGGAACGCCGACCGCGGCTGGCGTCGGCGTTCCGCCAGCTGCTGACCACCGCCCGGCAGGCGCGGACCGTCCGGTTCGCGGACTGGCGGGTGGTGCTGGCGGCGTCGGTGGCGAACTGGGCCCTGGACCTGGCCTGCCTGTGGGCCAGCTGCCTGGCCGTCGGGATCCACATCCATCCGGCCGCCCTGGCCGCGATCTACCTCGGCATGCAGCTGGTCCGGCAGATCCCGCTGACCCCCGGCGGGCTGGGCGTGGTCGAGGCGGCCCTGTTGGCCGGCCTGGTCCACGCCGGCGCGGCGAACGGACCGGCCGCCGCCGCGGTGCTGATCTACCGGCTGCTGAGCACCTGGCTGCTCATCCCGATCGGGTACCTGGTGCTGGGCGTGATGCACCGCCGCGACGGTCGAAGCCGCCCCCCGTCCCCGACCCGGCCCGCCGGCTCCGCCCCGACGACCACGGGGTGACTCCCGGGCGTCCGGCGGGCGACCACCGGGCCACGATCGCCCCGCACCCGGCCGGTCGGTGGGGACATCCGGTCCGTTCCCGTCCCGCCGCGCCTATATTCCGGCGATGAGCACAGCGGCGGTCGACCCCGCCTCGATCGCCCGGCCCGCCCCCCGCCGTCAGGTGGTGGCCTGGAGTCTGTGGGACGCCGGGTCGTCCGGGTTCAACGTCGTCATCCTCACCTTCGTCTTCTCGGTCTACCTGACCGATTCCGTCGGCGAGGACCTGGCCGGCGGATCCACCCAGGCCACGGCCCTGCTCAGCTGGGCCCTGGCCGCGGCCGGACTGCTCATCGCCCTGCTCGCCCCGGTCACCGGGCAGCGCGCGGACGCGGGTGGGCGCCGCAAGCGTTCGGTGATCATCTGGACGTGCGCCACCGCCGCCTGCATCACCGGGCTGTTCTGGGTCAAGGACGACGTGTCCTACCTGTGGCTGGGCCTGGTGCTGATGGCCGCCGCGTCGGTCGCGAACCAGTTCGCCGACGTCTCCTACAGCGCGATGCTGCGGCAGGTCTCCACCCCGGCGACGATCGGCCGGGTCTCCTCGGTGGGCTGGGCGTCGGGTTACGTGGGCGGCATCATCCTGCTGCTGGTCTGCTACGTCGGCTTCCTCGCCCCGGACGTCGGCTGGTTCGGGGTGACCTTCGAGAACGAGGGGATGAGCGTCCGGGTCATCGCCCTGTTCGCCGCGCTGTGGCTGCTGGTGCTGTCGATCCCGCTGTTCCTCTGGGTGCCCGAGGTACCGGCGGCGCCCAAGGCCCAGCGGGTCGGCTTCCTGGCCTCGTACCGGGTGCTGCTGGCCGACCTCAAGGAGCTGTACCGGGTCGACCGGCACGCCGTGTACTTCCTGGGGGCGAGCGCGCTCTACCGCGACGGACTGGCCGCGGTGTTCACCTTCGGAGCGATCTGGGCGGTCAGCGTCTACGGCATCACCGCGCAGGACGTGCTGATCTTCGGCATCGCCGCGAACGTGGTGTCCGCGATCGGCGCGCTCGTCGGCGGCCGGTTCGACGACCGAGTCGGGCCGAAACCGGTGATCATCGTGTCGCTGCTGGGCATGGTGGCGACGTCGCTGATCCTGCTGTTCGTCTCCGGGCCGGGGATGTTCTGGGTGTTCGGCCTGGTGCTGTGCACGTTCGTCGGGCCGGCGCAGACCTCGTCCCGCACGTTCCTGGCCCGGCTGGCTCCGCCGGGACGCGAGGGGCAGATGTTCGGCCTGTACGCCACCACCGGCCGCGCGGTCTCCTTCCTCGCCCCCGCCCTGGTCGGCCTGTTCACCGGCATCTTCGACAGCGAGCGGGCCGGGATCGCCGGCATCGTGATCGTTCTCGGGCTCGGACTGGCCGCGCTGTGGGCTGTGCACCCGCCGCGGGACACGGCGGCCGTGGCCCTCGCCGACACCCCGACCCGCACCGGCTGATCCCCGGCGCAGACGCACGGCGCACGCAGCCAGCAAGGGGTTCAGCAGCTCCCGCCGACCGACCCCCGGACACCGCACCCGATCACCGCATCACCGGCACCGCACCCTGATCACCGCACCGCGAGCACGAACGGGTACACCGCGGTCGCCCCGGCCTGCCGCAGCTCCCTCGCGGCGACGGTCAACGTCCAGCCGGTCTCGGTCATGTCGTCGACGAGCAGCACCGTGCGGCCGGCCACCGCGTCCCCGCCGGCCAGGGTGAGCCGGCCCAGCACCTGCCGCAGCCGCTGGGCGGAGTTCACCGCGGTGGGCGCCTGGTCCGGGTCCGGCGGGACGTCGAACCAGGCCAGCACGGGCACCTTCCGGTACCGGGCCAGCCCTTCGGCCAGGTGCCGGACCAGGGTCGGCCGGTGGGCCGAGCCGATCCAGACCACCCCGTCCACGGCGGGCAGCCCGTCCGGTTCGGCGGCCCACCGGTCGAGCACCTGGACCGCTGCGTGCCGCAGCGGTACGGGCGTCTCCCCGTCGGGGGTGTCGGCCCGGAGCAGGTCGCGCAGGGCGTTGCCCCAGCCCAGGCCGTCCAGCCGACCCACCGCGCGGCCGTTCTCCGGCCGCTGGCCGACCGGGATCTTCCCGGACAACGCGATGCCCAGGGCGTTCATCGCGGTCGGCCACTGGGCCCGCGGCAGCACCGTGGTGCCGGGCACGGCCAGCCGCTCCTTGGCCGCGGCGCGCATGTCCTCGCTGACGCCCTGCGGCAGGTCCAGGCCGCCGCAGTTGTCGCAACGGCCGCACTGCTCGGGGGCGGTGTGGTCGTCGAGCTGCTCGCGCAGGAACCGCATCCGGCACATATCGGTGGACTGGTAGGCGAGCATGGCCTGCCGTTCGCGCTCTCGGGACTCCGCGACCCGTGCGTACCGGTCGGCGTCGTACACCCACGGCTCGCCGGTGGAGATCCAGCCGCCCTGCACCCGGCGGACGGCGCCGTCCACGTCGAGCACCTTGAGCATCGTCTCCAGCCGGGACCGCCGCAGCGACACCATCGGCTCGAGCGCGGCGGTGGACAGCGCCCGGCCGGCCCCGCCGAGCACCTCGAGGGTCTCCCGGACCTGCTCCTGGGCGGGGAAGGCCAGCGAGTCGAAGTACTGCCAGACGTCCTGGTCCTCCCGGCCGGGCAGCAGCACCACCTCGGCGCGGTCCACCCCGCGCCCGGCCCGACCGACCTGCTGGTAGTAGGCGATCGGCGAAGCGGGGGCGCCGAGATGGATGACGAATCCGAGATCGGGTTTGTCGAACCCCATCCCGAGGGCGGAGGTGGCGACGAGGGCCTTGACCCGGTTGGCCAGCAGGTCCTCCTCGGCCGCGACCCGTTCGGTCTGCTCGGTGCGCCCGGAGTAGGCGGCCACGTCGAACCCGCTGCGCCGCAGGTGGTCGGCGACCTGCTCGGCCCCGGAGATGGTCAGGCAGTAGATGATCCCGGAACCCTCGAGGTCACCCATCCGCTCCACCAGCCAGGCCAGCCGGGACGCCTGACCGGGCAGGGTGACCACACCGAGGTGCAGGGACTCGCGATCGAGCTCGCCCCGGAGCACGAGCACGTCACCACCCGCACCGGTGCCCAGCTGCTCGGCCACGTCGGTGACCACCCGGGCATTGGCGGTGGCCGTGGTGGCCAACACCGGCGTGCCCTGCGGCAGCGCGGCCAGCATGGTGGCGATCCGCCGGTAGTCGGGCCGGAAGTCGTGGCCCCAGTCGGAGATGCAGTGCGCCTCGTCCACCACGACCAGGCCGGCCGAGGCGGCCAGCGCCCCGAGCACCTCGTCCCGGAAACCGGGGTTGTTCAGCCGCTCCGGAGAGACCAGCAGGACGTCGACCTCGCCGTCCCGGACCGAGGCGTAGACCTGGGCCCACTGCTCGGCGTTCGTCGAGTTGACCGTCACCGCGCGGATGCCGGCGCGCTGGGCGGCGGCGATCTGGTTGCGCATCAGGGCCAGCAGCGGCGAGATGATCACCGTCGGACCGGCACCCCGCTCCCGCAGCAGGGCGGTGGCCACGAAGTACACCGCGGACTTGCCCCACCCGGTCCGCTGCACCACCAGGGCCCGCCGGGAGTGCTCGGCCAGCGCTTCGATGGCCGTCCACTGGTCGTCCCGCAGCCGGGCGTCCGACGAGCCGACCAGGGCCCGCAGGTGGTGCTCGGCCCGCTCCCGGACGGCGGAGTCGACCGCGGGTGCGGAATCGACCGCAGGAGCTGGGGATACGGCGGGCACGGCGGGCCTCCGGAGCGGACGGGACCCGACCGGAGGGACCGGCGGGTGTCCCTGCACCGTAGGGGTTCCCCCCGACAGCCCCACCCGGTTGTCCCCATCCCGGCGGACCGCCCGTGACCCCCCGGACGACGGCTGCACCGGCGCCCGCAGGAGCATGGCGAACTCCCACCACGCGGACGGACCGCTGGCTACAGTGCTCGCGTGGGCAGCTGGTGGCGGAACGACATCATCGCCGAGGGAAAGCTGCCGCTGCTGCTGATGCTCGCGGCGTTCGTCCTGACGTTCCTGCTCACCCGGATCATCACCCGGTCCATCCGGGCCGGCGTGGGCCCGTTCCGCAACAACGTCTCCGCGTCCGGCACGCACGTCCACCACGCGGTCCCGGGCATCATCCTGCTCATCGCGGGCGCCATCACGGCCATCGCGGCGCCGGGCAGCCCGTGGATCGAGTCGGCCGCCGTGGTGGTCGGTGTCGGCATGTCGCTGGTGCTCGACGAGTTCGCGCTGATCCTGCACCTGCAGGACGTCTACTGGTCGGCCGAGGGCCGCGTCTCGGTCGAGCTCATCGGGCTCACCACGGCCGTCCTGGGGCTGTGGCTCATCGGGTTCAGCCCGTTCGGCGAGCTGGACGTCTCGGTGAGCGGCATCGTCCTGCAGCTGACCTTCACCGCCGCCCTGATCCTGCACGGCGTCCTGGCCCTGGTCGCCGTCCTGAAGGGCAAGTACCGCTCCGCGCTGATCAGCACGTTCGTCCCGATCGTGGCCTGGGTGACCGCGGTCCGCCTGGCCCGCCCCGGCTCGTGGTGGGCCCGCCACAACTACGGGCCCAAGCGCATGGCCAGGGCCGTGGCCCGGGCCGCGAAGACCGACGCCCGGTGGGATCCGCGGTGGGGATGGCTCGGCGACCTCGTGGCCGGCAGCCCGTCGCTGGCCGTCCCGTCCCCGCCGCCCGGTGCCCTGCCCAGCAGCCCGGTGACCCTGCCCGCCGACGGCTCCGTACCCACCGAGGGTTCAGCGCCCGCCGACACCCGGACCGCGCCACCACGATGACGGTGACGGCGGAGGTCCCCCTGCTCGCGCGGGCCCGGGCCGCCTTCACGGCGGTCGCCGCCGATCCGGCGGGTCAGCGGGCCGCCGTCGAGGCCCTGGTCGACGAACTGGAGGCCGGTCCGGACTCCGTCCCGGAAGCCCTGGTCCTCGCCCTGCGGGCGCTGGCCTGGGCGGACCGGTCCGCGCTGGACCACACCGCGGCCGCCCGCCGGCTGGACCGGGCCGTCCGGCTGGCGAGGCGGCACGCGCTCGTCGAACCCCTGGTCGAGATCCTGCTCAGCCGGGCCAGCGTGAACCTGGAGCGGGGTCGGTCCGCCGCCGCGGCCGCCGACGTCCGGGCGGCCGGCACGCTGACCGCGCGGGCCACCCCCGATCTCTGGCTGGCCCGGGCGGTGCTGCTGCAGAACCTGGGGCGGTCGGCCGAGTCCCGCGGGCTCTACGAGCGGGTGCTGCGGGAGCGCGGCGGTTCGGCCCGCGCCCTCGCCGTCGCGGCCAACAACCTCGCCCTGATCCACGCGCAGGCCGGTCGCCCGGCGCTGGCGTCGCGCTACCTGGACGCCGCCGAGGGGCACGCCCGTGAGCTGCCCGGGCTGCGGGCCGGGGTGGCGACCAGCCGGGCATGGGCGACGCTGCAGGCCGGCCGACTGCTGGAGGCCGTCGCGGCGTTCGAGGCGGCGGTGCCGCTCTACGCGGCCGCCGGCATCCCGCCCGGTGAGCACCACCTGGAGTACGTCGACGCGCTCGCCGACCTGCGCCTGATCGACGAGGCGCGCGCAGTGGCCGACCGCGCGGTGCGGGAGTTCCGGGCCCACGGCGTCGACCTGATGGCCGCGGACGGCGAGCTGCGGGTGGCCTCGCTGGCCCTGCTGGCCGGTGACCACCTCGGGGCGGCTACGGCCGCGGACCGGGCCGAACGCACCCTGCGCGGACAGCGCCGCGGGGTGCTGGCCGCCCGGGCCGCGGTCATCGGCGTGCAGGCACGTCTGTCGGACACGGGTCCCGACGGGGCCGACCTGGTGCGCGCCGTGCGGGCCGCCCGCACGCTGGACGGGCTGGGGGCCGCCAGCGCCGCGGTGGAGGCGCATCTGGTGAGCGGACGGCTCGCCGTCGGTCTGCACCGCCCGGCCGTCGCGCGGCGGCACCTGGAGCGGGCCGCGGCCCTGGCCGCGCCGGCCCCGGTGCTGGTCCGCATCCGGGGCCGGATCGCCGCCGGGCTGAGCGCCGAGCTGGACCGGGACGGGGCCGGTGTGCTGCGCCAGGCCCGGGCGGGCCTGGCCGACCTGGACCGTCATCGGGCGGCGTTCGCCTCGCTGGAGCTGCGGGTGCTCGCCTCGGCGCACGGCGCCGAGCTGGGCCGGCTCGGGCTCACCCAGGCGGTGCGGGACGGCAGCGGCTCCCGGGCACTGGACTGGATGGAGCGCACCCGGGCGGCCGCCCTTCTGGCGGTGGAACCGGTGGACGGGCCGGCGGTGGACGACGACCTGGTCGCGCTGCGGGCGGCGCAGACCGAGCTGGCCGAGGCCACCGTGGCCGGCGCGGGCGACCTCACCCCGCTGCAGGCGCGGGTGCGGGAGATCGAGGACGGGATCGCCCGGCTGACCCGCGGCGCCCGGGCCGACCGGTCCGGGTCGCGGACGGTGGTGTCCCCCGCCGACCTGCGCCGCACCCTGGGCGGCCGGGTGCTCGTGGAGTACGCGGTGCTGGACGGCGAGCTCCTGGCCGCGGTGGTGGAACCGCGGCGCACCCGGGTGGTCCGGCTCGGGCCGGTCGCCCAGGTCCGCGCCCGGGTCGGGGACCTGCTGTTCGCGCTCCGCCGGCTGAGCCGCCCGGGCGGTCCGGCCGAACCGGCCCGCCGGGCCGCCGACCGCTGCCTGGCCGGCCTGCGCACCCTGCTGGTCGAGCCGCTGCGGACGGCCACGGACGTGCCGGTGGTGGCCGTGCCGGTGGGGGCGCTGCGGAGGATCCCGTGGTCGGCACTGTGGTCGTCGCCCGTCACCGTCGCGCCGTCGGCCGCGTCCTGGTGGGGCAGCCTGCCCCGACCGCCCGACGGGCCCGGCGCGGTGGCACTCATCGCCGGGCCCGACCTCCCCGGGGCCCGCGAGGAGGTCGCGGCCATCCGGACGGCGCACCCCGATCCCCTCGTCCTGCTCCCCCCGGACAGCACGGCCGCAGCCGCGGCCGCGGCCCTGCGCCGGGCCGACCTGGCCCATCTGGCCTGCCACAGCCACCTGCGCACCGACAATCCGATGTTCTCCGCCCTGCAGCTCTCCGACGGCCCGCTGACCCTGCACGAGATGGGCCTGCGCGGCATCGCCCCCCGCCGGATGGTGCTCGCCGCCTGCAACACCGCGGCCGACACGGGGTACGCCGCGAACGAGGTGCTGGGCTTCGTCAGCGCCCTGATCGCCCGGGGCACGGCCGGTCTGGCCGCCAGCATCGTGGTGGTCCCGGATCTGGCCGCCGTCCCGCTGATGCGCCGCCTGCACACCGGCCTGGCCGCGGGCGAGACGATCACCGACGCCCTGTTCGCCGCACGGACCGGGATGGACCCCGAGGATCCGGCGGACTTCGTCAGCTGGTGCGCCTTCAACGCCTACGGCGGCTCCTGACCCGGACCCGGCAGGAAACTGCCGTCGCCCCGCGGGACGAGCGGCGATAGGGTGCCGCCACCCGCCTGTCGGGAGCACCGAGCTGACGGGGCACCGAGACAGAACGAAGGACCCGCCGTGAGCCTGGACTCCACCGACACCCCGGGCGTGCCGTTCCCGGACCTGGGCCACACCCGTCGGGCCGTGCCGGGTGATGCCGACACCGCACCCGGCCCCGCCACCCGCCGGCAGACCGCCCTGCTGGGTTCGTCGTCCGCCGCGCAGGCCGCCCTCCGCCGGCAGATCGATCTGGTCCAGGAGCGACGCCGGCGTCGGGGACTGGACCACGAGGAGCCGGGGGACGCGATCGCCTTCGAGATCGTGGACCGCGGGCGGGCCGAGCCCCTGCTGGTGGTCAACGAACTGCTCATGCTGGCCGCCGACGTCGACGGGTCCTACCGCGGGTTCCGCCGCGGCCCGGTGGACGACCTGCTGGCCGACCACGGACTGTCCGCCACCCCGGTCCCCGAGCTCGACGGGCGGATCGTGCGGCTGCAGCGGACGCCCGAGCCGCTGCCCGTGGACACCCTGCGCGAGGTGGCCGCCCGGCTGCGCGCGCTGGGGTACCCGGCGTCGCTGACCACGGTGACCCCGCTGGGCCCGATCCTCAAGGGCGAGGGCGCGGCGGAACCGGCCGAAGGGCTGCCGTTCCCGGGCGACGTGGGTGTGTGGAGCCCCGCGATGGCGGTGGCCGTCATCGACTCGGGGGTCACCGCGATCCCCCGCACCGACGGCTGGTTGACCGGTCTGGCCACCGGGACCAACACCGACCCGCTGGACGCGTTCCCGTTGGACGCCCCGGACGGTTACCTGGACTTCGGCGCCGGCCACGGCACCTTCGTGGCCGGCATCGTGCAGCAGATCGCCCCGTCCGCCGACATCCGCGTGCTGCGCGCGGTGGACAGCGACGGGATCGGTTCGGAGGTGACGGTGGCCGTCGCCATGCTGCGGGCGGCCGCCGACGGTGCCCGGATCCTCAACCTCTCCCTGGGCTCGGAGACCGAGGACGACCAGCCGCCGCCGGCGCTCCGGGTGGCGCTGGACCTGCTGGCCGAGCGTCACCCCGACGTGCTGGTGGTGGCCGCGGCGGGCAACAGCGACTCCACCCACCCGTGCTGGCCGGCGGCGTTCCGGGACGTCGTCGCCGTCGGCGCACTGGGGGTGGACCGGCGGCGCGCCCCGTACTCCAACCACGGCCACTGGGTGGACTGCGCGACCGTCGGCAGCGGGGTGCTGTCGACCTACGTGGAGGGCACGGAGAACCCGCAGCTGTCCCCCGCGGTCGACCCGTCGCCCGACACCTACGGGCCCGACCCGTGGGCCACGTGGACCGGGACGTCGTTCGCCGCCCCGCAGATCGTCGGCGCGCTCGCCCGGCTGCTGGGCGCCGATCCCACGCTCACCCCGAGAGCGGCCCTGCGCGAGGTGCTCTCCCGCGGCGTCCCGGTCCCCGGGCTGGGTGTGGCCGTGGAGATCCTGCCCGGCAGCTGATCCGTCACCAGGCAGCGCCTGGCCGGTGGGTACCGACCGACCACTGGTGACCCTCCGGGTCCAGGACCTCGAACCGATGGTTGCCCCACTCCGTCGTCTCCGGGGGGATCAGCACCGTGGCGCCGGCCCGCTCGACCCGGGCGAACAGCTCGTCGACGGCGGCGTCGTCGTCCAGCGTGAGGACGGGAGCGCGGCTGGTCGACGTGCCCACCAGCGGGGCCGGGGCGTGCCCGTCGGCCGCCTGCACCATCACCACGGCGTCGCCGAGCCGCAGCTCGGCGTGGGCCACGCTGCCGTCCTCCGCGCCGAACCGGGCGACGACCTCGAAGCCGAACGCCTCGACGAGCCACCGGACCGCTGCGGCGGGGTCCCGGTACAGGGTGAACAGGGACAGGGTCACGGGCATGTCGATCCTCCTGGTCTGCCGGTCGCCCAGCCTGGCACGGGGGCGGCCCCGGCGCAGGTCCCGGGGATGTATCACCGGGGGCCGCCGCACCTCCGTCCGGTCGTGAGGGTGCGCCACGCCCCACCCGGAAGCCGCCCCGGGCGGGCCGGTCGCGCAGAATGGCAGTCCGACGGGAGGTGGAGGAGATGACGGAGCACCAGGACGACGGCCAGGACGGTTCGGCCGGTCGGGATGCCGCCGACGCCGCGCTGCTGGCCGAGATCGCCGCCGCGGCCCGGGAGGCCCAGGACGTCCCGGAGCGCTACCGCCGATCGGCGCAGGCCGCCTTCACCTGGCGCACCGTCGACGCGGAGCTCGCCGAGCTGACCGCCGCGACGCTGGCCCTGACCTACGACTCGGCCCTGGACGATCCGGCCCTCGTGCGCACCACCTCCGTGGACGAACCCCGGCAGCTGACCTTCGCCTCACCATCGCTCACGCTGGACGTCGAGGTCGAGGCGGACGTGCTCCGCGGCCAGCTGATCCCCGCCGCGGCGGGGACGGCCACCGTCGAGTTCGGGTCGGGCTTCGCCGTGGAGGTGCAGTCCGACGAGGAGGGCATGTTCAGCCTGGACCGGCCGCGCGACGCCGGGCCGGTCCGCATCCGCTGCCGGGTCGGCGATCTCACCGTGGCCACGCCCTGGATGCCGTTCTGACGCTTCCGGCCCCGGGCGCCGGGCGGTTCGCGCCCAGCCCGTCGGGCGATCTGCACGTCGGCAACCTGCGGACGGCCCTGCTCGCCTGGCTGTTCGCCCGGTCGACCGGCCGGGCCTTCCTGCTGCGGGTGGAGGATCTGGACCGGGTCGCCGCGGGCGCCGAGGAGCGTCAGCTGAGCGACCTGGCCGCTCTCGGCCTGGACTGGGACCCACCGGTGGTCCGGCAGTCGGCGCGGACCGACCGGTACGACGCCGCGGTGGACGCGTTGTCCGCCGACGGGTTCGCCTATCCGTGCTTCTGCACCCGGCGGGAGATCCGGGAGGCGGCCTCGGCCCCCCAGGTGGTGGGGGACGCCGCGCCCGCCGCGGACCTGGCCTACCCGGGGACCTGCCGATCGCTCACGCCCGCGGACATCGCCGACCGGGTCGCGGCGGGACGCCGGCCGGCCTGGCGGCTCCGGGCCGCCCGGGAGACCTGGACGGTGGCCGACCTGCTGCACGGCTCGTTCACCGGCCGGGTGGACGACGTGGTGCTCCGCCGCAACGACGGGCTCGCCGCCTACAACCTGGCGGTGGTCGTCGACGACGCGGCCCAGGGCGTCGACCAGGTGGTGCGCGGCGACGACCTGCTCACCTCAGCCCCGCGGCAGGCCTACCTGGGCCACCTGCTCGGGCTGCCGCCCGTCACCTACGCCCACGTGCCCCTGGCCCTGAACGGCGACGGCCGGCGGCTGGCCAAGCGGGACGGCGCCGTGACGCTCGCCGACCTGGCCGCCCGGGGCCGGAACGCCGAGCAGGTGCTGGCCGTCATCGCCGCGTCCGTCGGCCTGACCGGGACCCCGCAGGACATGCTCGACGGCTTCGATCCGGCCGCCCTGCCCGCCGGGCCGTGGATCGTCGACCCCGCCCTGCTGTGACCCTCGCGGTCGGGTGCGGAGGAGTGCCCGCCGAGGGGGTTGGATGACCCGGTGACAACTCCCGACACCGCCGCCCCCGGCCCCGCCTTCGCCCGCATCGGGTCCAGCTCGTTCGCGGTGCTGATGGCCGCCTTCTGCTCGCTGCTGCTCATCTCCAACATCGCCGCCACCAAGGGCATCGCCTTCGGCTCGATCATCACCGACGGCGGCGCCTTCGTCTTTCCGCTCACCTACGTCATCGGTGACGTCATCGCCGAGGTCTACGGCCTCAAGGCGATGCGCCGCACCATCCTGGTCGGCTTCGTCATGGCGGTGATCGCCTCGGTGACCTTCTACCTGGTGCAGATCTCCCCGGCGGTGGACGGCTACCCGAATCAGGCCGCGTTCGAGGCGGTGCTGGGCTTCGTCCCGCGCATCGTGCTGGCCAGCGTCTGCGGGTACCTGATCGGCCAGTTCCTCAACGCCGTGGTGCTGGTGAAGATCAAGGAGCGCACCAAGGAGAAGCACCTCTGGGCGCGGCTGATCGGTTCGACCGTGGTCGGCGAGTTCGGCGACACCCTGGTGTTCTGCGCGATCGCCGCGGGGGTCATCGGCATCGTCACCACCGGCGACTTCATCAGCTACGTGGTGGTCGGCTTCGTCTACAAGTGCCTGCTCGAGGTCATCCTGCTGCCGGTCACCTACCGGGTGATCGCGCTGGTCAAGCGGCGGGAGCCGAGCTACGCGCAGGCGCTCGCCGGGACGGCCGCGCGCGGGTGACGAACCGGGAACGCCTCGCCCCGGCGGCCTTCCCGGTCCTGCTGCTCGTCGCGGTGCTGCTCTTCGCGTCGAACCTGCGGGGACCGGTGGTCTCCGTCTCGGCGGTGACCGGCCCGATCAGCGGCGACCTGGCCCTGAGCGGGGCGGCACTCGGCCTGCTGACCAGCCTGCCGGTGCTGTGCTTCGGA
The DNA here is from genome assembly GCF_030811475.1 of Nakamurella flavida. NCBI lineage: Bacteria > Bacillati > Actinomycetota > Actinomycetes > Nakamurellales > Nakamurellaceae > Nakamurella > Nakamurella flavida. The sequence continues at coordinate 3,538,200 of NZ_JAUSQV010000001.1, read as the reverse complement.
CTGCTGGCCCCGGCGGCCTCCGCCGCCATCGGTCGCCTGGGCCTGGACCGGTCCGTCCTGCTGGCCCTGGCCCTGCTCGCGGCCGGGCTGGGCGTGCGGTCCTCCGGTGGGTACGTCACCGCGCTCATCGGGACGGCGCTCATCGGCGCGGGCATCACGGTCGGCAACGTGGCCACCCCGGTCATCATCGGCCGGGACTTCCGCGGCCAGGTCGCCATGGTGACCGGTGCCTACACGGCGATCATGAACGTCGGCTCGATGGCCGCGCTGATCCTCTCCCCCGGGCTGACGGCCACGTTCGGTTGGCGCATCGCGCTGGCCGCGTGGCTCGTGCCCGCCGTGCTCGCGGCCGTGCTGTGGACGTTCCTGCTGGTGCGCCGCCGTACCCGACCGGCGGCCGTCGAACGAACGGTCCGGCCGGGACCCGCCGGGGAACCGGCGCCGCCCGCACCCCCGACGGCACCGCTGTGGCGCCGGCCGCTGACCTGGTTGCTCACCCTGGCCTTCGCCGCCCAGGCGTTCTCCTACTACGGGCTGACCGCCTGGCTGCCCAAGCTGCTGGCCGACACCCGCGGCCTGTCCGAAGGTTCGGCCGGGCTCGCGTCGTCGCTGTTCCAGGTGTTCGCCATCGTCGGTGCGTTCGGGATGCCGGTGATCATCAACCGGCGTGGCCCGCTGCCCGGGATGATCGCGCTGGGCTTCTTCTGGCTGTCGGTACCCCTGGGACTGCTCTTCGCGCCCGGCCTGTTCCCGCTGTGGGCGAGCTTCGGCGGCATCGCGCAGGGGTCCGCGTTCACCCTCGTCTTCACGGTGGTGGTGGTGCGCACCAGCACCCAGCGGGAGAACCGGCGTCTGTCGTCCATCGTGCAGACCTTCGGGTACGTGCTCGCCGCCACCGGTCCGTCGGTGATCGGTGGCCTGCACGACGCCACCGGCGGCTGGACGGTCCCGCTCCTGGGCCTGACGGCCTCGCTGGCCGTGCTCATCACCGCCGGCGTCATCGCCTGCCGGGGGATCGGTCCGCAGAAGGCCCGGTCCTGACCTACCTCCGCCGGTAGTACCGCCCGAGCACCTCCGTGCGCAGGGCGTCGAAGGTGTTGTCCTCGATGGACGCGCGGATGCGGTCGACGAGCCGGACGATGAAGTGCTCGTTGTGCAGCGTGGCCAGCGTGCTGGAGAGCATCTCCTTGGCCTTGAACAGGTGGTGCAGGTAGGCCCGGGTGTAGTGGGTGCACGTGTAGCAATCGCACTCGTCGTCCAGCGGGCCCATCACGCGACGGTTGGCCGCGGTGACCAGGTTGTAGCGGCCGTCGGCGGAGTAGATGGTGCCGTTGCGGGCGACCCGGGACGGCGAGACGCAGTCGAAGGTGTCCGCGCCGTTCTCGATGGCGGTGAACAGGTCGTCGGGTTCGCTGATGCCGAGCAGGTGCCGCGGCATGGTCTCCGGCATCTCCTCGCAGCACCAGCCGACGATGGTGCCGAGCTGCGCCTTCTCCAGCGCCCCGCCGATGCCGAAGCCGTCGAAGCCCAGCGGCACCAGATCGCGGACGGCCTGCCGGCGCAGGTCCTCGTACTGGGCGCCCTGGATGACGGCGAACAGCTGCTGGTAGGGCCGGTGGCTGCGCTGCTCGGTCTGCGCGCGGTGCTCGGCGACGCAGCGCACGGCCCAGTCCTGGGTGCGACGGACGGCCTGGGCCTGGTAGTCACGGGTGTTCATCAGGGTGGTGCACTCGTCGAACGCGAAGATGATGTCGGCGCCCAGCTCGTGCTGGATGCGCATGGAGACCTCCGGCGTGAAGCGGTGCTTCGACCCGTCGAGGTGCGACTTGAAGGTGACGCCGTCGTCGTCGATGTTCGCGAGCCGCTGCTTGCCGGGCGCGATGACGTCGTCGGACTCCAGCCCGGTGACGTCCATGGCCAGGATCTTCTTGAACCCGGCGCCGAGCGAGAGCACCTGGAACCCGCCGCTGTCGGTGTACGTCGGGCCGGGCCAGTTCATGAACGCACCGAGGCCGCCGTGAGCGTCGATGAGGTCAGAACCGGGCTGCAGGTACAGGTGGTAGGCGTTGGCCAGCACGGCCTGGGCGCCGAGCTCCGCCACCGATTCCGGGAGGGCGGATTTGACGGTGGCCTTGGTGCCGACGGGGATGAACGCGGGTGTGTTGATCGGCCCGTGCGGGGTGTGCAGGGTGCCGGTGCGCCCGAGTCGGCCGCCGGAGAGCCGGTGGCCGACGGTGAACCCGGTGGTGGGCTGGGTGCTGCCGGTCGAGGACGGGCCGGCGTCGGTCGGGGATGGGGCGGTCACCGCCCCATCCCATCAGACCGGGAGACGCCGCCGCCCCCGCTGCCGGGACGGCAACGGGGGCGGGGTGGGGCGCAGCTGACTCAGAGCGCGGCGGCGAGCTCCAGATTCACGCCGTCGGGATCCTGGAACGACAGGATGGCCATTCCCGCCTCGGTCAGGTCGGTGACCTCACCGTGCTCGATGCCCAGCTCGTCCAGACCCGCGGCGGCGGCGACCAGGGCATCCCGGGAGTCGACGACGAAGCTGACGTGGTCCAGCCCGGTCCGGTCCGGGTCGAACGCGTCACCGGCAGCAGCGACCGGGCGCAGGCCGAAGAGAGCCCCACTGGGGGTCTGGTAGACGGTGCCGCCGTAGAAGTCCTGCTGGGACTGCTTGATCCCGGGCTCGTCGATGCGGTCGGAACTGTCGACGGCGGTGGGCCAGCCGAACACGCTGTCGTAGAACGCCTTGGAGCGGGCGATGTCGGTCACGGTGATGCGGACATGGGCGTACCCAGTGCTGGAGATGATGGCCATGACCGCCAGCGTAACCCTGACGAAACAGGAGGAACCGGACGGGGCGACGTCGCCCGACTCAGCCCAGCAGGACGAGTTCGACGGTGGGGACCGCGTCGCCGGTCAGGTGGAGCCGGCCGTCGGCCAGGGTCCACTCCATCTCGCCGACGACCGGGGCGTGGGCGGTGTGCTCGCCGGTCACCCGGTGGCCTGCGCCCAGCAGCTCAGCGTGAGTGCGCTGGTGAATTCCCGCGGCCGGCCGCTGATTGGGTCGGTGAACGACACCGACTTGGCCAGCAACTGCAGGGGCGTGGAGTAGTCGTAGGGCGGGACGTCGTCGAAGCGCGGGTAGAAGTGGTCGTTGCGGATGCCCAGGCCGAGCGAGGCCATGTGCAGGCGGAGCTGGTGGATCTTCCCGGTGGCCGGATGCAGCCCGTAGAGGGCGTCGTCGCCGCGGACGTCGAGCAGCTCGATGTGCGTCTCGGCGTTGGGTTCGCCGAACACCTCGTCGGCGGTGGGAGTGCCGCGTTCCTTGACGATCCGGCTGCGCACGGTGCGCGGGAAGGCCAGCTCCGGGTCGTGCCGGGCGACGGCCTCGTAGTACTTGGTGACCTTCCGATGGGCGAACATCTGTTGGTACGCACCACGTTCGGCGGGGCGCAGCGAGAACATCAGCACCCCGGCGGTGACCCGGTCCAGGCGGTGCAGCGGGCTCAGGTCGGGCAGATCGAGGTCGCGCCGCAGCCGGACGAGCGCGGACTCGACGATGTAGAACCCGCGCGGCATGGTGGCCAGGAAGTGCGGCTTGTCGATGACGAGCAGGCTGTCGTCCCGGTGCAGGATGCCGATCTCGAACGGCACCCGCTGCTCGGGTGCCGGGTCGCGGTAGAGGAAGACGAACGCGTCCGGCACGAACGGGGTGTCCGCGGCGATAACCGTGCCGTCCTGCGCGAGAACCTCGCCGGTGGCGACTTTCTCGCGAACGCGTACCTCGTCGTCCGGGAACCGCTGGCACAGGTACTCCAGCGTGGTCGCCCAGTGCCCGCTCTCCGGCAGGCGGATACGGCTGGGGTTCAGGCCGTCACGGACGGGCAGGGGCGAGCGCACCCGTCGACGGTATCGGTCCTCCTCCCCCGCGTCGGCCTCGTCCTCAGTCACCATCGGGATTCGCGGGCAGCCCGAAGAGCGGCCACAGCCCGGTGTCGAGGAACGAGCTGATACCGGCGATCCGGCCCTCGCGGACGTCCAGCACGTGCAGGGCCCACGGCTCGTGCCGCCCGTCCGGGCCGCTCGGCCGGTACTGGGCGAAGGCGGGCTGCCCGTTCGCGACGGTCGGCAGGATGCGCGACCCGCGGCACTCCCCGCCGGGGCCGAGCATCCAGGCGACGACGTCGTCGCGCCCCTGCAGCCACATCGCGAACGGCGGCATGTTCTGCGTCGCGTCCTCCTGCAGCAGCTCGAGGAACGCCTCCATGTCGTAGTCCTCGAACGCGGTCACGTACCGGCGCAGGAGATCCTGCTGGCGGGCGTCGAGAGGGTCGTGCGCCTCGGCGGCCGAGGCCGGCCGCTCGGCCAGGGTGGCGTGAGCGCGCTGCAGGGCGCTGTTCACCGAGGCGACGGTGGTCTCCAGCAGCTCCGCGACCTCGGCGGCGCGGAAGTTCAGCACGTCGCGGAGGATGAGCACGACCCGCTGCCGGGCCGGCAGGTACTGCAGGGCGGCGACGAACGCGAGCCGGATGGACTCCTTGCCGACGGCGGCGTCGGCCGGGTCGACGGGGCGGATGACGGAGTCGACCATCGGTTCGAGCCACGTGTCCTCGGCGTGCCGGGCGGCCAGCGAGGCCTCGACCGGCTGCCAGGAGGTGTCGGAGAGGTCCATCGGTCGGGCACGCCGCTTCTTGCTGTTCAGCGAGTCCAGGCAGACGTTGGTGGCGACCTTGTAGAGCCAGGTGCGCAGCGACGAGCGCCCCTCGAAGCGGTCCAGCGCGCGGTAGGCGCGGATCATCGTCTCCTGCACGGCGTCCTCGGCATCGAACGCGGAGCCGAGCATCCGGTAGCAGTACCCGGTCAGTTCGGGCCGGTGGACGTCCAGGGTCAGGGCCGGTCCGGGTTCGATGACGGTGGTCGTCATGCCACTCCCTCTGCTGACTGTGTCGGTCGGGCTGGTCGGGCCGAGTGCTGGCCGGTCGACCGGTCGAGGTGCCACCCCAGACTGCGGGGTGGGGACAGACTAGGGAACCCCTCCGACAGTGGCGATGGGATGACGGATCGGGAATCGGCGCGGGCGGGGACCCGCGTGCGTGAGCGCCGCGACCACCGCCGTCCACCGCCGCGCCTGGGAGTTAGGGCACCCTTACTCCCTGCTACCGTCTGTGCGTGATCGCCCGCCGACCCCGCCCCGCCCGTCCGCCCTCCGGCCCGCTGGCCTGCCTGGTGGTCGGCGTCCTGCTGACGTCCTGCTCCGCCGGGTCCCCTGCCGCGACCTCGCCGGCCGCCACCTCTCCGACCGCCGCGGTCAGCTCCCCCGTCGCCGGGGACACGGGTTCCGCGGTGACCGGCTCGGCCACCTCGCCGTCCGTCACCTCGCCGTCCGCCACGTCGCCGTCCGCCGCCTCGACGCCCGCCACCGCTGCACCGCGCACCCTTCCGGCCGGGATCGGCTCGGGGGCCGCTGACGGGGTGTTCCCCCGGACGGTCGTGCACTTCGGCGGGACGACGGTGATCCCGGCCCGGCCACAGCGGGTGGTGGTGATGGGCACCGGGCAGTTGGACGGTCTGCTGTTGCTGGGGGTGGTTCCGGTCGGTTCGGCGAAGGCCGCGAAGGCGGAGCTGGTGCCGCCGTACCTGGCGCAGGCGTACCCGGAGCTGCAGCCGGATCTGGCCGCGATGGCCGACGTGGGGTTGCGGCTGGAGCCGAACCTGGAGGCAGTCGCGGCGGTCGGGCCGGACCTGATCCTGTCGAACTCGGCGGCCGCGGAGGGCATCTACGACCAGTTGTCGCAGATCGCGCCGACGGTGTTGGCCGAAGGCACGGGGGTGAACTGGAAGCAGGACTTCCCGCTCATCGCCGATGCCGTCGGGGCCACCGAGCAGGCGCAGGCCGAGTTGGATGCCTACCACCAGCGGGCCGTCGACTTCGGCGCCCGGTTCGAGGGGGCGGCGCCGACGGTGTCGCTGGTGCGGTTCACCAGCGATCAGACCCGGGTGTTCGGGGTGGCGTCCTTCGCCGGGGGCATCGCACAGGATGCCGGGCTGACCCGGCCCGAGGCGCAGCAGTTCGCCGGCACCTCGCAGGACGTGGCCGACGAGCAGATCGAGGTGGCCGACGCGGACTGGATCTTCGCCGGTGCCCAGCCGGGAACGGATCTCGCCGCGGAGACCGCCGCCCCGTTGTGGGGCACGTTGGCCGCGGTCGCCGCCGGACACGTGGTGACGGTGGACGACGACCCCTGGTACCTCAACGCGGGGCCGACGGCGGCGAACGAGGTGCTGGAGCAGCTGATCTCGACGCTCAGCAACTGACCGGGGCGCGGTCGAACGGCTCCATCGCGGTGCGTTCCCGTTCGTCCCGGAACGCCAGGCCCGCGCGGCGGGTGATCAGGATGGTCGCCATCCACAGGGCGATGGTCGCCGTCCACCCGATGTCCGGGTGCAGCAGCCACAGGCCGGCGAGCATCGCCAGCTGACCCGGCATCTCCAGCAGGACGAACGACGGCGGCATCGGGTCGGCCGGCCACGGGTGCACCGGGCGAGCGGTCGGGTTCGCCGCGGTCCGCCCGAGCTCGACCACATGGCCGAACACCTGCAGCCACCCCCCAGCCACCAGGAGCGCCCACGCCCATCCGTGCGCGTCGATCATGACCGCAGTATGCGGCGCAGCCCGCCTGCCGGCAGGTCGCAGAAGTGAATCTGCCGACAGGGTCGGAGGGACGCCGGCCGCCTGACCGGGCGCTTCGCTCCCGCACGCGCCACCCGGGGGCGCCGGCGCTGGGCAGCCCGGTGCGCCCGTCCTACCCTCGGGGCATGGCTCTCTACGACGTGTCCGACCGTTCCGCAGTGGTGACCGGGGCCGGTTCCGGCATCGGCCGGGCAGTGGCGATGACCCTCGCGGCGAGCGGCGCGGCGGTGCTCGTCGCCGATCTGGCCGCGGAGTCGGCCGAGTCGGTGGCCGCGGAGATCGTTGCTGCCGGCGGGACGGCGCGGGCGTTCACGGTGGACGTCACCGACGCCTCGGCCGTGCAGGCGATGGTGGCTGCGGCGGGCGAGTTGGGTCCGCTGCGCATCGCGGTGAACAACGCCGGCATCGGCGGACCGGCCGCGACCGTGGCCGATTACCCGACCGGCGGCTGGGACGCGGTGATCGGGGTGAACCTGACGTCGGTGTTCACCTGCCTGCAGGCGGAGATCCCGGCGATCATCGCGGCCGGCGGCGGCGCTGTGGTGAACGTGGCGTCGATCTTGGGCAGTGTCGGCTTCGCCCAGTCCGCGGCGTACGTGTCGGCCAAGCACGGCGTGCTCGGGCTGACCAAGAACGCGGCACTGGAGTACGCGTCGGCCGGGGTACGGGTGAACTCGGTGGGCCCGGGCTTCATCGCCACCCCGCTGGTCGAGGCGCACATGGACGCCGAAACCCTGGCCTACCTGGCCGGCAAGCACCCGCTGGGTCGCCTGGGCACGTCGGACGAGGTGGCCGCCCTGGTCGCGTTCCTGGTCAGCGACGCCGCGTCATTCATCACCGGCAGCTACCACCTGGTGGACGGCGGCTACACGGCTCAGTGACCGTCGTCCCGGCTCCGCGGGGTCTGCGGCCAGCTTGTCAGACGGGTTGGCCGGCGACCTTGCGGAGTGCGCGGTTGTGGCGCGAGATCGGGATAAGCCCGCACGCCCACAACGCCCCTCACAGCTGGGTGCGCTTGGCCCGCTGCCGGTTGATGTCGACGAGCAGGACTACCCCCAATCCGAGGAACACGACCGCCGCCGCCAGCTGCCACCAGGCCGAACTGCCGAGCACGTACAGCAGGATCCACAGGACGCCGATGGCCAGGTTTGCCACGGCCATCGCGGTCAGCCGCTTCTCCTCGTTCTCGGAGTAGCGCGGGGGCTTGGTGGTCATCAGGTCCTCTCGTGGTCCGGCCTACGGCGAACATCACTGTCCACGATGACCGTGGGCCAACCCCCGTGGAGTGCCACCGACCACAACACCGTTGCACCGCCCGAACCGAGCCACGTTGCAGGCTCCCGAGGGGCGTGAGTGCGCCCGCGCCCAGCCTGATGCGGATCATCCCCTGCCTGCGGTATACCGATCTACTAGGGTGAATCCACCGCAGCCGACCGGTGACTGACGGGCACAGCGGCGGGAGGGTCGACGGTGGACGAGGAACGCGGACGGCCCGCGAAGCGACCGACCATCGCGGACGTGGCGGCACTGGCCGGGGTGTCGCGCGCGGCGGTGTCCAAGGTGTTCAACGATTCCGGCCGGATCTCCGAACCCACCGCGCTGCGCATCCGTGATGCCGCTGCGAAGTTGCACTGGACACCGAGCAGCACCGCGGTGGCACTCCGCAAGACCCGCACGCAGACGGTCGGTCTCGTCCTGAACCGTCCGGGCGAGCTGGAGGTCGGCGCGACGAGCTCCCTGTTGATCTCCGGGGTCGAGTCGGTGCTCACCCCGCGCGGCTACGGCCTGCTGATGTACCTGGTCGACCGTGGTCTTGACGAGGAGGCGCGGACCTATCAGCGACTCTCGGACAACCGTCGGGTGGACGGCGTGATCCTCACCGACAGCCGGGTCGGTGACAACCGTTTCTCCCTCACCCGATCCCTCGGCCTGCCCGCCGTGCTCATCGGCACGCCCTGGGAGAACGACGTGATCCCCCACGTGGACTCGGACCCGCCGGGAGCCGGTGTGGACGACTCGGTCCGACACCTCGTCGAGCTCGGTCACCGGCGGATCGCCTATGTGGGCGGACCTGTCGACCGCGTGCAGGCGGTCCTGCGACGGATCACCTTCGAGGAGAGCATGTCCGCCGCCGGCCTGGTGCCGACGGCCACGGTCGCGACGGACTACTCGCCTGCTTCCGCGGCCGCGCACACCGCAGCGCTCCTGCGCCGCGAGGTGCGCCCCACCGGCATCCTCTACGGATCCGACACCATGGCGATCGGCGGCATGCAGGCGGCCCGGGAGGCGGGGTACTCGGTGCCGCAGGACCTCTCGATCGTGGGATTCGACGGGCTGCCCCTCGGAGTCTGGGTCGATCCCGCCCTCACCACGGTCCAGCGCGACGCCGTTCAACGGGGACGCATTGTCGCCATGCGGATGCTCGATCTGCTGGGCGAGTCGCTCGAGGAACCGCCGCTGCTCAGCCGGCCGTACCTGGTGGTCCGCGGCTCCACCGCCGCCGCGCCGGAGTGACCCGCCGCGGGTGGTTCTAGCGGCCGGGCACCGGATCCCCGAGACCGGGTGAGGCCGCCAGTAGTGTTCGGGTGTAGTCGTCCTGGGGATCGGCATACACCTGGTCGGTGGGCCCCACCTCGACGAACGACCCGTGGTACATGACCGCAACACGATCGGCGATCAACCGGACGAGTGCGAGATCGTGCGAGATGAAGACGTAGGCCAGATCCAGCCGTTCCTGCAGCTTCATCAGCAGGGTGATCACCTGGGCCTGGATGGAGACGTCCAACGCGGATACCGGCTCGTCGAGGATGAGGATGTCGGGTTCGAGCGCCAGAGCCCGGGCGATGGCCACCCGCTGACGCTGGCCCCCGGACAGCCTTTGCGGGTACAGGTCGGCGTAGGAGGCGGGCAGGCCGACCTGGTCCAGCAACTCGGCCACCCGAGCCGGTTGCGCGGCGCGCGGGACGACGTCGCGGTGGACGCTCCACGGCTCGCAGATGAGTTGCCGCACGGTCTGTCTCGGGTGAAGCGAGGCGTAAGGGTCCTGGAAGATCATCTGGAAGTGTCGACGCCGGGGGGCCAACTGGGAACGCGAGAGCCCGACCAGATCCTCCCCGCGGAAGAGCACCTCGCCGGCATCCGGCTCGATGAGCCGCAGGACGGTGCGGGCGAGGGTGGACTTCCCGGATCCGGACTCCCCCACGACGGCCAGGCACCCCCCGGCACGAACGGTGAAGCTGACGTCGTCGACCGCCCGCACGGGCGTCCGTCCGCGACCCCGTGCTGCCGGGAACGTCTTGACCAGGTGACGCACTTCGAGCAGCGGATGGTCGACGGGGAGCTCAGGAGTCATGGGCCACTTCCTTGTCGAGAACCGAACGGCTGAGGGTGATCTCGAGCAGCTGCGCTTCCAGATCGGGTTCCGTCGCGAAGTCCGTGGGGATGGGCGTCAGGTCGCGCCAGGTCCGGGCCCGGGCGGGGTGCGCGGCGAGCAGTGCCTGCGTGTAGGGGTGGCGGGGATCGCGGAAGACGTCCTCGGTGACCCCCTGCTCGACGATCCGGCCCTGGTACATCACCAACACGCGTCGGGCAACCAGCCGGGCCACGGCCAGGTCGTGAGTGACGAAGATGAGGGCCATGCCGCGCTCGTCCTGCAGCCGGCGCAGGAGCCGGAGGATGCCGGCCTGGACGGTCACGTCCAGTGCGGTGGTGGGCTCGTCGGCGATGAGGAGACGGGGGTTCAGGGCGATGGCCATCGCGATGCAGATCCGCTGCCGCATCCCACCCGAGAACTGGTGAGGGTAGTCGTCGATCCGGTTCTCCGGGTCGACGATTCCGACCTGCGTCATGAGCTCGAGGGCCCGGGTCCGGGCCTGCCTGCGGGGCAGACCTGTTCGCACTCGGAGGATTTCGGTCAGTTGGGAGCCCACGCTGAAGACCGGGTTCAGGCTGTCCAGGGAGTCCTGGAAGACCATCGCCATGCCGGTGCCCCGCATCTTGCGGAGATCGGACTCGCTGCGCCCGACGACATCGGTGCCGTCGAATCGAATGGACCCCCGCACCTCCCCCGGCGCATCGACCAGGCCGAGCAGTGCTCGGTTGGTGACGGTCTTGCCGGAGCCGCTCTCCCCGACGATGGCCAGCGAGTCGCCGGCATCCAGGGTGAAGCTGACGCCCCGCACGGCGGCGACCGGTCCGCTAACGGTGTGGAAGTCGATCTCCAGGTCGCCCACGTGGAGGAGGGGGCTCACGACGCCGCCCTCCCCTGGCGGCGCCTGCGCAGGAACTGGCCGTGCTGCGCCGGGTCCTCCACCGCGCGGAGCCAGTTCGACAGGATGTTCGCCGCCAGCGCCGTGAGGACGATGACCAGGCCGGGCAGGACGGTCACCCACCAGGCCGAGCTGAGGTAGGCCTTGCCGTCGGAGACCATCATCCCCCAGTCGACATCGGGGCGTTGCAGACCGATGCCGAGGAAGCTGAGGCTCGCCGCGGCCAGGATGACGGTGGCCACCTCCAGCATCGCCAGCGTCCGGATCGTGGGCGCCACCATCGGCGCGAGGTCACGACGGATGATCCGCCAACTGGACGCCCCGATGGCCCGGCTGGATTCGACGAACACCCGTTCCCGGAGTTCGAGGGCCTGGGCCCGGCTGGTGCGGAGGTAGACCGGGATCCGGGTCACCGCCAGGACAGCGATGAGATTGAACACGCTGGGCTGCAGGACGTACAGCACGGCGAGGGCCAGGAGCAGGGACGGGACGGTGTGCATGATGTCGGCGATACGCATGAGCACGTTGTCCACCCACCCCCCGAAGAAGCCGGACACCAACCCGATCGCGAAGCCGGCCATCGCCGACAGACCCACTGAGAACACCGCGACGATCAACGAGGTCCGGGCGCCCACGATGATCTGGAGCAGGATCGGCCGACCGAGACTGTCCGCGCCGAGGACGAAGGCCGGCCCATTGTCGGTGCGGAACGGCTGCGCGAACCGCAGGGAGAGATCCTGCAGGTTGGCCTGGCCGGTGACGAAGAACGGCACGATCACCGCCACCAGGACGAGCAGGACCAGCCACCCCACGCTGATCAGCACCAGCGGTGACCGCACCAGGAGGCGCAGCCGGGGGAACTGCCTGGCTCGGCGGACCGGTGGCGGGCCGGCGTCCGTCGGTCCGGCCGGAGCGGCCGTGGAGAGGGTCATGGCTTCCTTTCAGCTGATCCGGACGCGGGGATCGGCGATCGCGTAGATCAGGTCCACCACGATGTTGAGCAGCACGACCGCGATGCCGACGACGAAGACACTGGCCTGGATGACGGCGAAGTCCCGGTTGAGCACCGCACCGACGATCAGGGTGCCGATCCCGGGGAACGCGAACACGGTGCCCACGATGATTGCGCCGTTGACCATGCCGGCGGCCTTGTCGCCGGCCACCGAGATGATGGGCAGTGCGGCGTTGCGCAGGGCGTGCCGATAGGTCAGTCGTGCGGGGGCGAACCCGCGCGCGCGAGCGTTCTGCACGTACCCGGAGGTCAGCGATTCGATCATGGCCCCACGGACGACCTGGGTGAGGACGCCCACCGGGCTCAGCATCAGGGTGAGCACCGGCAGGATCCAGGCCGATGCGGTGGCGTCACCGGAGGTGGGCAGCATCCGGAGGTTGACCGCGAAGATCAGCACACCGACCAGGGCGAACCAGAAGTCGGGAATGCTCGCCGTGGTCAGCGAGGACAGGGTGATCAGTCGGTCGGCGGCGCGGAACCGGTGGGTCGCCGCGATGGACCCGAGGACGACGGCCACCACGATGGACAACCCGAGCGCCACCGCGGACAACTCGAGCGTCGGTCCCATGGCCGCGACGGCAGCCTGCAGGGCGGGCCGTTGCTGCCAGATCGATTCGCCGAAGTCCAGCTGCACCGCACCTTTCAGGAAGGTCAGGAACTGCACCCACAGGGGCTGATCGAAGCCGTACTGCCGGTTGAACTGGTCGTACCGTTCCTGGCTGGCGCCCTCCGGGAGGTACAGGCTGGCCGGGCTGCCGGTCAGCCGGGCCAGGAAGAAGACGATGACCAGGACGCCGAGCACCGTCACCACGCTCGAGAGAACGCGCCGCCGCAGGAAGGGGAGCATGGCATCTCCTTGGCCGGCGGCGCCCGCACCATCGGTGCGGGCGCCGCGGACGGGTCAGTTGTCGGTGGTGAAGTGCACGTCGGCGATGCGGAGTTCCACCCCGGACAGGCTGTTGGGCTGGTACTCGATGCCCTCGGCCAGCATCATCAGCTTGGACTGCGACGCGATCGGGATCATCGCGGCCACCTCCTGCTGCTCGAACGCATTGGCCTGCTGGTACAGCGCGGCCCGCTCCTCGCCCCCGGCGACATCCGCCCGGGCGAGCAGGTCGTCGATCTCCGGGCTGCGGATCGTGGAGTTCGTGCCGTCACTGGCCATGTACTTCGGAAAGGTGAAGCTGGCGTCACCGGAGACGTTGTCGTGCGAGATGGCCACGATGGTCGGGCGCTGGTCCGGGGGGAACGGCGCCCGCAGCAACTGCAGCCAGGCATCGGTGTCCAGGCTGACGATCTTGACGTTCAGGCCGACCTGCTGGAGGTTCTGGACGATCGCCTGGATGACCTCGTCGGCGCCGGGGAACAGGTCGGGTCGGGTGACCAGGTCAAACTCGGTGGTCACCGCGACCCCGTCCGCGGCGGCCTCGGCGATCAGGCTCTTGGCCTTCGCAGGGTCGAAGACGGGTGCGGTGTACCCGGGGACGAACCCGTTGACGGTCGAGGTGATGATCTGATCTGTGGGCGTTCCGGACCGCTCCATCAGGGCCTGCACGATGGTGTTCTTGTCGATGGCGTAGGCCACCGCCTGGCGAACCCGGATGTCGTCGAACGGCGCCCGATCGGTCTGGGTTCGCAGGAAGAACACGCGGTTGTCGTTGTACTCGCGGGTGCGGTCGTCATCGGTGGCGTCCTGCACGGCGATGGCGGAGGCGATGCTCGCCTCCCCCGTCCTGGCCATGCCGGCCCGGACCGAGGGCTCGGCGCGGAACAGGTACGTCACCGCGGTCGCCTCCGGCGCGTCACCCCAGTAGCTGTCGTTCCGCTTGAGCTGGATCGACTGGCCCTGGCTGCTGGAGACGAAGGAGAACGGACCGGTGCCGATCGGGGAGCTGGTCTTGCTGTCGGCCGGTGTGTTGGGCGAGCTGATGTCGGCGTAGCTGATGCGCAGCGGCAGGATCGGGTCGGGCTCGGGCGTGGTGACCTGCAACGTCGTGGCGTCCACCGCGGTCAAGGTCATCGTCTGCGGGAACTGGTCGAGGTTCTGGCAGTTCAGTTCCGGGTCCAGCAGCCTGGTGATGCTCGTCGCCGCCGCGGTTGCGTCGAACGGAGCGCCGTCCTGGAAGGTGACGCCCGACTTGAGGGTGAAGACCCAGGTGGTCGGGTCCTTCTGCTCCCATGACTCGGCCAGCAGCCCGACGACCGTGCCGTTCTCCGGGTCGATGCGGGTGAGCGACTCGGTGACGTTGCCCCGCACGACGATCGCATTGGTGGCGTCCTGGGTGTCACAGGGGTCCAGGGACACCGGTTCGACCGCGATCGCCACCGTGACGGGGCGGTCGGATCCGGTCGGTGCGCCGGCCGTTCCGCCCCCGCCCCCGCACGCGGTGGCCGAGACCACCACCACGGCCAGCCCTGCGGCGATCAATGACTTCCTTGTCATGGACTACTCCTGTCTGGCGGAACGGAGATCCGTCGTCGCCGGGGCTCGGTCAGCGGGCGGTGGTGACGGCGGTGTGGGTGAAGACGTCCTTCTCGGAGATCGCGTTCAGCATCGGCAGGCCGGCGCGGTAGCGGCGGGCGTTCTCGACGATCGTGTCGATGGACCGCTGGGTCTTGTCCGGCATGCGGGGCGTCGCGTGGGGTGTCAGCACGATGTTCGGCGCGTCCCACAGGGGCGAGTCGGCCGGCAACGGTTCGGTGGCGAAGACATCCAGTCCCGCGCCACCGATCTGGCCGGTCTGCAGGGCGACGAGCAAGGCGTCCTCGTCGATGACGGGGCCGCGGGCCATGTTGACGATCAGCGCCGTGGACTTCATCCGCTCGAACTGTGGGGCGGCGAAGAGATGGAAGGTGTCGTCGGTGAGCGGCGTGGCCAGCATGATCACGTCGGCCTCCTCGACCAGGGGGTCGATGCTGTCGTCCCGGTCCGCGCACAACAGGACGTCGACGTTCTCCGGGACCGGGGTGGTGCTCCGCCGGTACGCGATCACCCTCATGCCGAAGGCCCTGCCCAGGGCGGCCATCTCACGACCGGTGTGGCCGAGGCCGACCACCCCCAGCGTCTTGCCCCACAGCCCGACCTTGTCCACGTATCCCGGGATGCCCCGCCACACGTGCTGCGCCTGCATCTGGAACATGCGCTGCGCCTCGTAGGTCAGGGACAGCGCGAAGTAGAAGCCGTGCTGGGCCAGCGCCGGAGCCGACCGTCCGGCCGAACCGGTGACGAGCAGACCCCTGGCGAAGACATCGGGACGGGCCGACTTGTTCAGCCCGGCGTGGTCGCAGTGCACCCACCGCAGATGGGGTGCGACCACGAACCTGTCGTCGAGATCGCCCTCCAGGACAGCCACGTCGACCGTCTCGAGCGCTTCGGCGATGGCTTCGGTGTCGGTCGAGGCGCAGTGGATCAGGGTGGCCGGCGCGAACGCGGCCCGGAGCTGATCGAGCTCGTCCGGACGGTAGGGCACGGTGGCCAGCACCCGGGAGATGGTCCGCGGCGTCCCGTCCGTCGGTGCGCCGGCTGCAGTCGCGGTCGTGGTCGTGGTCATCGCTGTGCCCCTTCACCCTCTGCGTTCTGGATCTCGACGGCTTCGAATCGGTGGATGTCCGGGAGGTGGACGAGGACGTCGGCGCCGTCGACGGTCGTCGTGCACGGCTCTCCGGCGACGAGCGCGGTGGCTGACACCGGCGTCTCGGAGTCCGCCGCCCCTCGCAGCCGGAGGATTCCGCCACGAGTGACGACCGGCGGCCCGAAGCTCTTCCGGCGTGCGCCGGACAGGTTGATCAAGTGGACCAGGGTGGCCCCGGGCCGCTGCTGCAGGGTGATCTCGATGTGCTCCGGCAGGTGGGCGCTCACCGATTCGGCATCGCCGAGCAGGTCGCGCACCAGGCGCACCACGAAGTCGCGCAGGGAGGTCAGGCCGACCTCGTGATAGGAGCGACCGACCGTCCACGGGACGAGAACCACCCGGCCGTCACCGCTGTCGCTCGCCACGTAGCCCGGTTGGCCGTCCGACCGGTGACCGTGGGCCTTCTCCGGGGGTCCGTAGGGGGCGGGTGGGAGGAATACGAACCCGGACTCCACCGTTCCGCGAACCTCGATGCGGTGGTGAGCGCCCAACACGGGCGCCACCGGACTGAAGAAGTGGCGGCCGCCCTCGGGATCCCGGGACGACATATAGGTGGACTTGAGATCCAGGGCGTTCGTGACGCTGTCCACGATCCGCTCGGCGGGCATCCCGGCCAACTGCGCATGTCCGGCGGAATCGAAACCCGACGCCCCGGTCAGCAGCAACCGGCCGCCGGCCAGGGCGAACGCCTCCAGGACCGCGATCGTGGGGGAGTCGAGCTCACCGACATCGGGTAGCACCAGCACCGCGTAACGATCCAGGCCCCCCGTGCGGCCCATGTCCGTCACCGACTCCAGCGCGACCACGTCGAAGGGCAGGTGGCACTGCTGCAACGCCGCGTACAGGCCGCGGAACTCGGCGGTCGACGTCTCGTGCCGGCCTTCGATCTGGGACAACCGGTCCGGACGCACCAGCGCGAGGTGCGCGGCAGGCACCAGCCCGCGATAGCTGTCCGTGTTTTTCCGGTGGTACCGGATGATTTCGGACGCCACGTCCAGTGCGGCGTAGGGGATCTCGCCAGGCGCCCCCATGATGTAAGTCGACGGGTTCCCGCCCCGCGCGATGGTCTGGATCAGGTACTGCGCGAAGTGTTCGGGCTGCTCACCGGCCATCCGGTACGGCATGTCCACGAACGCCACGGAGTTGACCAGGACCGGGGTGCCCGGCCGGTGCGCCCGGAACGCGCTGACCGCCTCGCCGGTGGCGTGGTGCCACAGCTCCCGTCCCACCTGGTTGTTCGCCTCGTAGAACGTGACATCGGCCGAGCGGATCAGGCAGATGTCCGGGCGGCGGGCGTGCAGGTGCGCCCGGAACCGGGCGGCCAGATCCCGGATGACCCCGCCGGACCAGGCCTGCCAGAGGGCGTAGTCCTCGGACTCCGGGCCCGTCGGCAGGGGCCGGCCGCCGCTGAACTTCGCGAAACCGTGCTGGGAGGACGCCGACTGGGAGACGCCGCGGTAACTGCCGCTGTAGTCGATCTCGTTGAAGCCGAACCAGTTGAAGAAGAACCCGTCGACCGGGTAGCGGTCGAGGATCTCGTCCAGGATGTCGAAGACGCGTTCCTGGTAGTAGCCCGCACTCGGGCACACGCTGACCTGGCCGTTGATCACCTGCCACTCGCCGTCCGGACCGACGAAACACCACTCCGGATGCTGCTCGGCGATGGCCATGCTGACCTTGGAGAAATCCATCCGGGCCATCAGCTTCATGCCCCGGCGGTGCGCGGCGGCCACCGCGTCGCCCAGCAGGTCTCCGCCGTCCCGCGCAGCGAGGTAGGGATTGCGCGTCTGGAAGGGCAGGTCGGTCGGGTAGAAGGACAGGATCCCTCCGCCGTTCACCAGCCAGGCGTCGGCACCGAAGTCCTGGACGAAGTCCAGCACCCGCTCCTCGTCGAGATCCGCATCGACCTCCCGGAGGTTGGTCTGGAACATGCGGAAGGGGTCCTGCCACCACGTTGTTCTCGTTCGGGAAGGACTTTCCGGCGCGTGGGCCGTGGGCTGCACGATGGTCACAGGTGGGATCCGTTCGACGAGTGGCCGTTCAACTCGAGGGTCAGGTCGTACAGGGCGGAGTGGTCCAGTTCGCCCGCGCCGCGGGCGATGGTCGCCTGCACCAGTTGGCCGATCAGGCCGGCCAGCGGGAGGGCCACGCCGGCCCGTCGGGCCGCCTGGGCGGCGATGCCGAGATCCTTGTGGTGCAGGGCGAGCCGGAACCCGGGGGTGAAGTCGGCGTCCAGAAAAGCCCGCTTCTTGCGGTTCAGGACGGTGCTGCCGGCCAGACCGCCGGCCAGCACGGTGGTGGCGGACTCCAGGTCCACCTCGTGGGCTCGCAGAAAGACCAGTGCTTCCGCAAGGGACTGGAGGTGGGCGGCGACCATCATCTGGTTCGCCGCCTTGACCACCTGCCCGCTGCCGGGGCCGCCGACCAGCACGATCGTCGTTCCGATCGCCTGCAGGACGGGTGTCACCGAGGCCAGGGCGTCCGCCTCCCCGCCGACCATGATCGACAGCTCACCGGCGAGGGCGCCCGCCTCACCCCCGCTGACCGGGGCGTCCAGCACGGCGACGCCGGCCTCGGCCCCCGCTGCGTGCAGGGCCCGGGCGGTCGAAGGCTGGATGGTGCTCATGTCGACGAAGACGGCCTCCGGCCGCATCCCGGCGATGACTCCGTCCGGGCCGAGCGCGATGGCCTCGACGTCGGGAGTGTCCGGAAGCATCGTGATGACGACGTCGGCACCGTTGGCCACGCCGCCGGCGTTGTCGGCGAGTTCCAGGCCTGCCGCCGCGGCACGCTTGCGGTTCTTCGACCCGCGGCTGAACCCCACGACGCGATGCCCTGCCCCGGCCAGCCGGGTGGCCATGGGCAGGCCCATGACCCCCAAGCCGACGAATCCGATCGACGCCATCGTCCGTGTCACTCCGTCATCGTTGTCGGAAGTAAAGGTGTACCGATTTCCTGATCGTCCAGCTGCTTCGCTGTCTGGCTGGTCGTGGTGGGAGTATTTCGATATACCAAGGCCGATGTCAAGCCCCGTGGTACTCCCCTCCGGCTCGGTGGGCGGGCCAGCCGAGGACGCCCAGAGGGGGTCAGGGGCGGTCTGAAGCAGGCGCGCAGCAGCGTGACCTTCCGGCGACCCTGGCGCGGCCGGCCCCGTCAGCAAGGGCTGGGCCGATCACGGCGGCTTCGCTCGACCGCCCCAGCCGGGCTCGGCCGCTTTCACCCGGAGCACTCGAGACCTGGCGAGAACCGGGGCGGACGAGAGGACTGACGACGCATGCCTGACAGGTTCGCGGAGGTGAGAGGCGCCGAGGGTCAGGTGATCAACAGGGACACTTCGCCTGGGCGAGAGTTTGCGTCCATACCCCTGGGCAACGCAGAACGCCGGGACCCTCTGATGAGGACTCCCGGCGTTCGTGCTGCTCAGTGGCGGTAGCGGTGGGATTTGAACCCACGGAGGAGTCTCCCCCTCACACGCTTTCGAGGCGTGCTCCTTAGGCCGCTCGGACACGCTACCGGGCGGAAGCTTACTCGATCCGAAGAGCCCGCCAGCACCACCGGCGGCCCCCGCTCAGCCCGCTGTGGACTGCCCGACGAGCTTCTCCACGAGCCGCACGATGCCGTCGATGTCGCCCACGCCGAGGCCGGCGTCGGGCAGGGCTGTGGAGGCGGCGTTGTAGTACAGGCCGTCGCCGATGAGCATCACGGTGCGGGCGACGTCCTCGTCGTGGACGACCTCCATCAGGGTGTCGAACCACCGCCGCTGCACCCAGACCAGCCCTTCCCGGGCCACCGCGTGCGAGCGGAGTCGGGTGGCGGCGACGAGGGTGCGGTCGAACGGGGTGTCGGCGAGCGCGGAGGTCCGCAGGAAGTAGCCGACCTGCCCCTCGGGCGCGACCTTCATCAGCTCGAGGTCTTCCTCGCACCGCACCCGGAGCCGCTGGTCCAGGCCCTCGACCAGCGCGTCCTTGGAGTTGAAGTGGTAGATCAGCCCGCCCTTGGACACCCCGGCCTGTGCGGCGATGGCCTCCATGGTCGCGGCCCGCTCCCCCTTCTCCACGAGCAGGTGCTCGAACGCGTCGAGCACCTTGTCCCGGGCGAGGGGCGGGGGCGGCATGCGGTCACCGTACCGGCCGGTAGGCGCCGGACCTGCGCGTATCACCGAGCCGCCGCTGAGCTCCAGGAATAGACGTGACCACGGCTCTGTTGATCCCAATACCGACCAGACGGTACAGTAACGACCGGAGCCACCTTGCTCCGTCCAGATCGAAGGAAGTGCAGCATGTCCACCGCCCTCTCCCGCGTCTCCGGCGAAACCGCCGTCCGCGACGAGCGAGCCCTGACCAGCCACGACACCCCCCGCGCCGGCGTGCGCGAGTGGATCGCCCTGGCCGTCCTGATGCTTCCCGTGCTGCTCGTCGCGGTCGACAACACCGTGCTGAGCTTCGCGCTCCCGTCGATCGCCGCTGCCCTGTCCCCCTCGGGCACCGGGCTGCTGTGGATCGTCGACATCTATCCCCTGGTTCTGGCCGCCCTGCTGGTCTCCATGGGCAGCATGGCCGACCGCATCGGCCGGCGCCGGCTGCTGCTCATCGGCTCGGCCGGCTTCGCTGTGGTCTCCGCGCTGGCCGCGTTCGCCCCGACCACCGGCTGGCTGATCGCCGGCCGCGCCGCGCTGGGCTTCTTCGGCGCCATGCTCATGCCGTCCACGCTGTCGCTGCTGCGCGCGCTGTTCGTACACGCCGAGCAGCGTCGGCTGGCCATCGCCATCTGGGCCGCCGGGTTCGCCGGTGGCGCCGCCCTCGGCCCCGTCGTCGGCGGTGTGCTGCTCGAGCACTTCTGGTGGGGTTCGGTCTTCCTCATGGCCGTCCCGGTCCTGCTGGTGCTGCTGGTCCTCGCACCTATCTTCGTCCCGGAGTCCCGTGACCCGAACCCGTCGCCGATCGACCCGGTCAGCATCGGGCTGAGCCTGGCCACGATGGCGCCGCTGGTGTTCGGCATCAAGACCGTCGCCGAGCACGGTGTCACCGATGTCGCACTGGTCTCGGTCGGCATCGGCCTGGCCGCCGGCGTCACGTTCGTGCGCCGCCAGCTGCACCGCGCCCAGCCGATGCTCGACCTGCGCTTGTTCAACAGCCGGGTGTTCAGCGCTGCGGTGCTGGCCAACCTGCTGTCCATCTTCGCGCTGGTCGGGTTCCTGTTCTTCGTCTCGCAGCACCTGCAGCTGGTGCTCGGCCTGAGCCCGCTGCAGGCCGGGCTCACCCTGCTGCCGGGCCTGGTCGGCAGCGTCGCGGCCGGGCTGGCCGTCGTCCCGCTGACCCGCTGGATCAGCCCGCGGATCATCATGGCCGCCGGGTTCGCCCTGTCCGCGGTGGCCTACGGGATCGTCATCGTGGTCGCCGACAACCCGACGGCCGCCGGGCTGACCGCCGCGTTCGTCGTGCTGTCCGCCGGCATCGGTGCCGCCGAGACGCTGTCCAACGACGCCGTGCTCACCGCCGCCCCGCCGGCCCGAGCCGGCGCCGCGTCGGCCATCTCCGAGACGGCGTACGAGCTGGGCGCCGTGCTCGGCACCGCGGTGCTGGGCAGCATCCTCACCGCGTCCTACCGCAGCGCGGTGCAGCTGCCCGCCGGCCTGACCGCCGAGCAGGCGGCCGCGGCCGGCGAGACGCTGGGCGGGGCCTCCACGGTGGCCGCCGAGCTGCCGCAGGGCGCCGCGATACAGCTGATGTCCACGGCCCGCCAGGCCTTCGACACCGGCGTGGTCACCACCTCGGCACTGGGTGTCGTCGTGGCCCTGGCCGCGTCGGTGCTGGTCCTCGTGGCCATGCGGCCGCAGCAGGCGCGCGCTCAGCGCTGACGCAGGCCGGTGAAGAACTCGAGCAGGGGTGCGGCGCACTCCTGCTCGAGGACGCCTCCGCGGACCTCCACCCGGTGCATCACCCGGCGGTCCCGCACCACGTCCCAGAGCGAGCCGACCGCTCCGGTCTTGGGCTCCCAGCAGCCGAACACCAGCCGGGCCACCCGCGCGGCGACCAACGCGCCGGCGCACATCGTGCAGGGCTCGACCGTCACCGCGAGGATGCAGCCGGCCAAATTCCAGGATCCGGTGGCCGCCGCCGCCGCGCGCAGGGCGACGATCTCGGCATGACCGGTCGGATCGCCGGTGGCCTCGCGATCGTTCACGCCGGTGGCGAGCTCTCGCCCGGACGCGTCCAGCACGACCGCGCCGATCGGGACATCCCCCGGTGGGGCCGTCCGCGCCACCGCGAGGGCCCGGCGGATCAGCGCGGCGTCAGCCGCACCGGCAGCCACGACGGGTCAGCTCAGGACTTCTCGACGAGCCGGGCGAACTGGTCGCCGAAGCCGCACCGCTGGGCGATCATCGTCAGCTGCTCGTCCGGGTACAGGTCGTCCTCGTCGATGACGACGTGCATCTCCTGCTCGGACATGCCGAAGTCGGCGAGCAGGGCCAGGTCGCCCTCCGGCCACGGATCCTCGTCGAGGTCGTCCTCGTCCGGGGTGGGCAGGTGCAGCAGGTCCAGCACGTCCGCGGCGATGTCGTAGTCCAGGGCGGCGGTGGCGTCGGACAGGACGAGAGAGGCGCCCCCGGGAACGGGGCGGACGATGACGAAGAACTCGTCGTCGACGGCGAGCAGCCCGAACACGGCCCCCGTCGCGGCGACCCGCCGCAGCGCGGTGATCACCCCGTCGAGGTCGTCGAGCAGCTCCGCGGCCAGCAGGGAGCACTTCCACTTGCCGTCCTCGTGGACGACCGCAACGGCAAAACCTTCGGTGTTCCCGGATGTCACGGTGCAGACGTTACGGCCTCCGGGCCCTCATCTCGACGCCTGGGCCGTCCGCCGACCCCCCGGCGGCCCGTCCTTCGCTCCGTCCCACCGGCCTTCCCCCGTGTGGGCAGCCTCACCCCCGTTCGGGGGAGCAACAATCCTTCGATCCGACGCCGAACAAGCTGACACCAGACACCGGAATGGTCATGATGATCAGGTGACGACACTGGGGGCTGTGATGGCGACGACCGGCGACAACGGGGACCTGCTACCCGGGGGCATTTGCGTCCTCGGGCTGGGGCTGATCGGCGGGTCGCTCGTCCGCGCCCTGGACAGCCGGACCACCACCTTCGGCTGGTCGCCCAGCGAGGGCACCCGCACCGCCGCCGCCGCCGACGGGGTGGACGTGCTCGGTGATCTCGACGCCGCCCTGGAACGCGCCGACGCCACCGGCGCCCTCACCGTGCTCGCCGGGCCGGTCACGTCCTTCCCCTCCGTGCTGCGACGTATCGACGCCGTCGCCCCCACCCTGGCGCTGACCGACGTGGCCAGTGTCAAGGCACCGGTGGAGACCCAGGTCGCCGAGCTGGCCCCGCAGGCCCGTTTCGTCGGGTCCCACCCCATGGCCGGGACCGCGCAGTCCGGGTGGGCGGCCGGATCCGCCGACCTGTTCACCGACGCCGCCTGGGTCACCACGCTCACCGAGGACACCGACCCGGCCGACTGGGCCGCCGTCGCCGCCATGGCCCTGGCCACCGGGGCCCGGGTCGTCCCGGCCGAGGCACTCGCCCACGACGAGGCCGTCGCCCGGGTGTCCCACCTGCCCCACCTCCTCGCCCTGGTCCTCGCCCAGGTCGGCGCGGCCGGCGGCACCCTGGCCCTCTCGCTGGCCGCGTCCTCGTTCCGCGACGGCACCCGCGTCGCCGGCACCCGCCCCGAGCTCATCCGCGCCATGTGCGAGACGAACCGCGACTCGCTGCTCGACGCCGTCGACGACGCGCTGGGCATCCTCGGCGTCGCCCGCGGCTCCCTGGCCTCCACCGGCTCCCTGGCCAAGCTCGCCGAGGCCGGCCACGCCGGGCGGATGCGGTACGACGCCGGCCCGGGCACCCTCGTCCCGGTCACCCTGCAGGGCGCCGACCTCATCGAGCAGCTGCTGTCCATCGGCGCCGCCGGCGGCCACGTCACCGGGGTGGGTGCCGGTGCGGGCGGCCCGGTCGTGCGCGCGCATTTCCCCACCGACGGCTGACCCACGCATCGCCGAGCACCCGTCCTGGACACCCGACGCCGTACGCTCGGGCTTTCCACCAGTGGCGTGACGAGGGAGAACGGTCCATGGCGCACCAGGTCTCGATGATGCGGGCGCCCCGCTCCCGGGTGTCCGGTTTCATGCACACCTACTGGTCGCGCGGTGAGGCCGGCCGGCCCACCCCGCGCTCCCTCGTCGTCTTCATGAACCGCATGTGGTTGCTGGCCCTGCTGTTCAAGCTGCTCGGCTCGTCCTGGGACGTGTCCTGGCACTTCAAGTGGCTGCGCGACGACCTGGCCGCCGCCCACATCCTGAACACCGTCGGCACCGGCATCGCCATCGGCCTGGTGCTCGCGCACACCTTCACCGGCTACGGCGCCGACCGGCGCTCGCTGCGGATCATGCAGATCGGCACCGGCATCTTCGTGGTCGCCGGCCCCATCGACGTCATCAACCACCGGGTCAACGGCCTCGATCTGACGGCGTGGTCGCCCTCGCACCTGCTCCTCTACATCGGCACCGCGATCATGATCGCCGGGGTCATCCGCAACTGGTACCACTCGTTCCCCCGCGAGGGCCGCTTCGCGAAGCAGTGGTCGGCCGGCCTGATCGCCCTCTGGGCGTTCATGTTCGAGAACACCTTCTTCCCGACGGGCCAGCAGGAGTACGGGATCCTCGAGGTCGAGTCGTGGCTGCGTGGCCGGCCCTACGCCGAGCCCGAGCTGCTCAGCTTCGCCGCCGGCCAGATCGGCCGCCCGGTCGACGACATCGCGCTCGAGACGTTCGCGATGCCGATCAAGTCCTGGGTGTACCCGGTGTGGGTGATCGGCATCTGCGTGGCCCTGCTGGTCTTCGCCCGGCTCATGGTCGGCCGCCGCTGGACGGCGACCATCGTCATCGCCCTGTACGTCGCCTACCGCTGCGTCATCTGGCCGCTGCTGACGTTCACCATCTTCCCGCCGAGCTCCGTGCCGCTGTGGCTGCTGCCGGTCGGGCTGGCCGTCGACCTGATGTTCCTGCCCAGGATGCAGCCCTACCTGCGTGCCGTCGTCGGCGCCGCCGTGCTCACCGCCGTCGGGTACGGGGCACTGGCCCTGCAGGCCGTCGCGTTCGGCACGCCGCTGGCCCTCGGATCCTGGACGATCGTGGAGATGCGCCAGGCGTTCGAGGCCGGCGCGAACCTCTACACGGTGCCCGTCGCCTGGGGCACGTTCTGGATCAGCTTCCTGCTGCTCGCCGCCACGTGGTCCGCGGTGACGCTCCTCGTCCGGCGCGGCATCGGGCTCGACACGCGCCGGCCGCCCGCGCCGGTGGGCTACGAGACGGAGCCCGAGCGGGACGCACGCGGGGTGCTCACCGGGTGGGCGGCCAAGCCCGCAACGTCGCAAGCCCGTCGTACCGCCCGCCCGGCGCGGACCGACCGGCGCACCGGAGAACGCGTCAGCGGCTGAGCCGTTCCGGACCGAGCAGGGTCAGGCCGACCAGGGTCAGGTCACGCAGGGTCAGAACGGCAGGACCGACGAGCGGGTCAGCGCCACGGCGACGCCGAAGGCCATGCCCAGCACGACGAGCTCCCACCCGCACCACACGGCGACCGCGGTGCGCCGCCGGTCGAGGATGCGCGGCAGCAGACGCTGCCGGACCACCACGGCGATGGCGGCGACCACGATCATCAGCGCCGTCTTGGCCAGGATCAGCACCCCGTACCGGGTCTGCCACAACGACTCGGGCAGGTTGGTCACCGGGGAGACGGCCAGCTCCAGCAGACCGTTGAACACCCCGGACAGGCCGACCACGACGACGCACCAGGTGGCCAGGCGCGAGAACCGCGGCAGGGCGACGGCGAGCAGGTCGGCCCGGCCGGACAGGAACACCACCACCGCGCCCAGCCCACCGGCCCACGCGCTGGCCGCGACGACGTGCAGCTCCATGGAGACCATCGACAGGTCGTGGTAGTCCCAGTTCGTGGCGTGCCCGGTCAACGGCAGCGGCAGCAGACCGAACAGGGCGACGCCGGCGCGCAGCTCGGCCGGCACCCGTTCGCCGTGCCGGCGGGTCAGCCGGACCAGCCACACCGAGAGCAGCCCGCACCCTGCGGACAGCAGCAGACCCTTGCCGGCGGCGATCGACGCCACGTAGGTCCAGACGTCACCGGGCGACGGGACGGACCCGGGCTGCAGCTCGGCGGTCAACAGGACGACGGAGACGACGGCGGCGACCGTCCACGTCCACGCCGACCACTCCGCGACGCGGTAGGTGCGGCGCAGCACCGGCTCGGAGCGTTCCGGTCGGTCGAACCCGATGAAGCGGGCCAGCAGGGCCAGTCCGGCCGTGGTGACCGCGGCCAGATCGACCAGGATGCGCGCGGTCGGGATGCCCCACCGCACCACCGGGGACGGCTCGGCCAACCCGGCGATGGGCGGCATGCGGGTCACCCCGGAGCTGACCAGCACCGCGACCAGGGCGGCCGCCCCGACCAGCAGGGCGAAGACGGCCGCCGACCGGGTCACCCCGGCGAACACCGGCTGGACGGAACCCCCCGGGCTCCCGGCGGGCGCTCGACGCGCCAGCACGCGGGGCGCGCCGGTCCGGGGCGGGTGGGAGCGGGTCACCGGACCATCGTGACACGCCGGTACCCGCCCGGACCCGGCCGTGGGACGGGGTTCATCGCGCCCGGCGCACCCGCTGCACGTCCCAGACCGGCTGGTCGGACACCACCACCGACCCGTCGGCGCCGAAGACGAGGAACGCGTCGAACGTGCGGGCGAAGGCGCGGTCGTGGGTGATGGCGATGACGCTGCCGTCGAACGCGGCGAGCGCCGCCTCCAACGACTGCGCCGAATGCAGATCCAGGTTGTCCGTCGGCTCGTCCAGCAGCAGCAGCGTCGCTCCGGAGAGCTCCAGCAGCAGGATCTGCAGGCGGGCCTGCTGCCCGCCGGACAGCGTCTGGTAGGTCTGCTCGCCCGCCCGGGCCAGGCCGTACCGGTCCAGCGCGCGGGCCGCCTGCTCCCGGCCCATCCCGGCCCGGTCGTCGTCGCCGTGGTGCAGGATCTCCAGCAGCGTCCGCCCGTGCAGCTCCGGGTGGGCGTGGGTCTGCCGGAAGTACCCCGGCCGCACCCGGGAGCCCAGGGCCACCGTTCCGGTGTGCGCGACCGGCGCGAGATCGGCCGCCCCGACCGGTGTCGCGGCCGGGTCGGGGTCGCTCCCGCCGGCGGCCAGCAGCCGCAGGAAGTGCGACTTGCCCGATCCGTTCGACCCGAGCACGGCCAGCCGGTCGCCGTAGAACACCTCGAGATCGAACGGATCCATCAGCCCGGTCAGCCCCAGGCCCTCCGCGACCACCGCGCGCTTCGCGGTGCGCCCGCCGCGCAGCCGCATCGTCACCGACTGCACCATCGGCACGGCCTGCGGCGGGCCCGCCGACTCGAACCGGGCCAGCCGGGTCTGCGCCGCCGCGTACCGGGAGGCGAGCCCGTCGTTGAAGGCGGCCTTGGTCTTGTACATCAGCACCAGGGCGACGAGCTTGGCCCGCTCCTCGTCCCACCGCCGCCGCAGCTCCTCCAGCCGGGAGTTCCGCTCGTCGCGGGCGGTGACGTAGCCGGTGAAGGAACCGCCGTGCACCCACGACGTCGCGCCGGCGGCTCCCGGCTCCAGGGTGACGATGCGGGTCGCGGCCGCGGCCAGCAGCTCGCGGTCGTGCGAGACGAACAGCACGCTCCGCCCGGACTCCCCGACCTGGGCGAGTCGCCGCTCCAGCCACTGCTTGCCGGGCACGTCGAGATAGTTGTCCGGCTCGTCCAGCAGCAGCACCTGCGCCGGCCCGTCGAGCAGCAGCTCCAGCACCACCCGCTTCTGCTCACCGCCGGACAGGCTGGTGACCGCCCGAAACTTCGCCCGGTCGTAGGGGACACCCAGGGCGGCCACGGTGGCGACATCGAACCGGGTCTCCCAGTCGTAGCCGCCGACGTCGCCCCAGTCGGCCAACGCCTGCGCGTACGTCATCGCCACCGCGTCGCTGTCGTCGGCCATCATGGCCAGCTCCGCGGCGTCCAACGCGGCGGCGGCCTCCCGCACCGGGCCCGGGGTCACCGTCAGCAGCAGGTCGCGGACGGTGGAGTCGTCGCGCACCGACCCGATGAACTGCGGCATCACGCCGAGCTCCCCGGCCGAGGTCACCACGCCCTCGTCCGCGGGGATCTCCCCGGCCGCGATCCGCAGCAGCGTGGTCTTGCCCGTGCCGTTCGGGCCGATCAGCGCGGCCACCACGCCCTGCCCGACCCGGAAGGAGACGTCGGCCAGCAGGGGCCGCCCGTCGGGCAACCACTGGCCGATGCCGGCGAACTCGATGTATCCCACCGGGGCAGCGTCGCCGGGTCCGGGTCCGGGCGTCAAACGACATGACCCACGGTCAGATGTGCTGCACGGGGTCGACCGGCTTCACCACTTCGGGCGACCCGCCCGGCCCCGACGGGTGACGCTCCGATGACGACACCGGGGGCGGTCACCTAGGGTGGCCCCAACCGCCGCGAACGAGCTCGGCGACGAGGAGAGGACTGCACCATGGTCGACTTCAACGAACTGCGGAACAAGGCACAGTCGCTGCTCTCCGAGCATTCCGATCAGGTGAAGAGCGGCATCGACAAGGTCGGCGAGGTCGTCGGCAGGAAGGTCGGGCACGACAAGGCCGACCCCATCGAGCAGAAGCTGCACGGCCTGGTCGACCGGCTCAAGGGCGACACCGACCCGGCGGCCGAGCAGACCACCGGAGACCAGGCACCCACGGCCCCGACGGCCCAGCAGCCCACCCCCACCGACCCGGGTCCGGAGCCGACCGTGCCCGCCCCGGCGCCGACCCCGCCGGCCGGCCCCGCCCCCACCACCCCGGTCGAGCCCACGCTGCCCGAGCAGCCCGGGTCGCCGTCCGCGACCGGGCGGTACTGAGCAGGTCCGCCGACCGGCTCAGTCGGCGAGCAGATCGGTCAGTGCCGAGCGGATCCGCTTGGCACTGACCGGCACCGCGGTGCGCATCGGCTGCGCGAACGCCGCGACCCGGTACTCCTCCAGCAGCTGACGCACGGCGGCCACCCCCGGCCGCCCCCGCGGACCGAGCCGGTCGGCGGCCGCGTCGATCTCGCTGCGGAGTTCGGCGATCTCCACCATCCGCTCGCGGTCCCGGCCCGGGTTCTCCGGCAGCCGGGTGGCCCGCCGGGCCAGGGCCTGGACATGCCGCAACCGGTCGGGCAGCCCCGCGGCGCCGGTCTCGGCCAGGAACCGCGGGTGCACCAACCGCGCCAGTTCCGCACGCAGATCGGCGACCTGCTCGGTCAGGGCGGTGCCCTTCACCGCGGCGATCGCCTCCTGCGCGTCGTTGGCGGCCCGCAGGATCTGCTCCCCGGCGGCGAGTACATCGGTGACGGCCCGGTCGAGCTGACCGGCGATGCGGGTGGCCCGCACCTCGAAGTCCGCCACCGTCCAGGCCAGCCCGCCGGACCAGTCGAGCAGGGCGTCGACCGCCGCCTCCACCGCGTCCTGCACCAGTGCGCCCATGCTGCCGTGCGGGCTGGTGGCCAGGGTCATCAGCTGGGTGCGGGTCAACGCGTACCGCAGGTGGGCCAGCGGTGACCGCGAGCGCAGCACCAGCAGTCGGCGCACCCCGCCGCGCATCGCGGCGAGCTGCTCGTCGCGGGAGGTGAACATCCGCAGGCTGACGCTGTCCCCGTCGTCGACCAGGGCGGGGTAGCCGGTGATCCGGTGCCCGTCGACGGTACTGGTCACGCTCTGCCGCACCCCGTCCGCCGGGAACGCCGTCAACCCGGAGCGTTCGACGGTGCCGGACGCCTTGGCCACCGCCTGCCGGGAGTCCACCGCCAGCTGCTGCTGCAGGCCGGCCAGGTCCTTGCCGGTGCCCACCGCCCGGCCCCGCTCGTCCACGACGGTGAACGTCATCCGCAGGTGTGCGGGCACCTTCTCCACGTCGAAGTCGGACGCCCGCACGGTGATGGAGGTGAGCGCGGTGAGGGCGCGGGCCAGTTCGGCGGCCATCCCGGCCGAGCCGGACGCACCCGCCGCCCCGCCGGCGTGGGCCAGCGCGGCCCGGGCGAAGTCCGGCGCCGGGACGAACGACCGGCGCAGCGTCTTGGGCAGCGTGCGCAGCAGGGCCACGGCCAGTTCCTGGCGCAGACCCGGGACCTGCTGGTCGAAGGTTCCCGCGTCGACCCGGGCCAGCACGGCCAGCGGGATCGTGACACCCACCCCGTCCTGCTCGGACGTGGGGTCGAAGGTGTAGTCCAGGTCGAGATCGACCCCGCCGGAGGTGAACCGGTCGGGGAACTCGGCCGGGTCCACCGCGTCGGCCCCGGCCGCGACGAGCTGCTCGGCGGTGACCGTCAACAGACCGGGGTCCTCCCGGGAGACCTTCTTCCACCAGGAGTCGAAGTGCCGGGCCGAGGTGACGTCGGCCGGGATGCGTGCGGTGTAGAAGGCGAAGAGGGCCTCGTCGTCGACCAGGTCGCGCCGCCGGACCCGGTCCTCCCAGTCCTGCACCTGGGCCAGCGCGGCCTGGTTGGCGGCGAAGAACGCGTGACGGGTCTGCCAGTCGCCCTCGACCAGGGCGTGCCGGATGAACAGCTCCCGGCAGAGCTCGGGGTCGATCCGGTCGAAGGCCACACTGCGCGCCGCGACCAGGGTCACGCCGAGCAGGGTGACCTTCTCGCTGGCCACCACGGCCCCGCGACGGGCGCTCCAGTGCGGCTCGGAGTAGTTGCGGCGCAACAGCTCCCCGCCGACCGTCTCCACCCACTCCGGCTCGATCCGGGCGGCCAGCCGGCCCCACAGCCGGGAGGTCTCCACCAGCTCACCGGCCACCACCAGGCGTGGGCCGGACTTGGCCAGCGCGGACCCCGGCCAGATGACGAACTTGGTGCCGCGGGTGCCCTGGTACTCCCGGCCCGGCTCCAGCCGCAACCCGATGTGCGAGAGCAGCCCGGCGAGCAGGGCGGTGTGGATGCGCGCCACGTCCATCCCGGTGGCCAGCGACCCCTTGCCGGCCTGCGTCGCCGCGGTCCCGGCGGCAGGCTTCACCGTGGTGGGCAGCTGCTGGCCGCGGCGGCCGTGCCGACGCCGGCCCCGGCTCACCCCGGTCGCACTGACCGGCGCCTGCTCGGGCGCGCCGGCCTCCTCCCCCTCCGCGGCGGCGGGCGCTGGCACGTCCACGATGCGCGCGCTGGCCTCGACGTCCATGCCCAGCCCGCGGGCGATCTGCCGCAGCTGGGAGTGCAGGTCCTGCCACTCCCGGATGCGCAGGTAGTGCAGGTACTCCTGCTTGCACATGCGGCGGAACGCGTTGCCGGACAGGGTATTCCCCTGCTCGCCGAGATAGCGCCACAGGTTGACCAGGGACAGGAAGTCCGAGTGCGGCTCGACGAACCGGGAGTGCGACGCGGTCGCCTTCTCGCGGTCCTCCAGCGGGTACTCGCGGACGTCCACGATGGACAGCGCGGAGACGATGACGAGCAGCTCGGCCAGGCAGCCGCGTCGGTCGCCCTCGACGATCATCCGGGCCAGCCGCGGGTCCACCGGCAGCGCGGCCAGCGACCGGCCGGTCGGGGTGAGCAGCACCCGGTCGCCGCCCGTCTCCAGGGCGCCCAGCTCGGTGAGAACGGTGATGCCGTCGGTGATCTGCCGCCGGTCCGGCGGGTCCAGGAACGGGAAGTCGGCGATGTCACCGAGATCCAGCGAGGCCATCTGCAGGATGACCGAGGCCAATGAGGTCCGGGCGATCTCCGGATCGGTGAACTCCGGGCGCCCCAGGAAGTCCTCCTCGCTGTAGAGCCGGATGCAGATGCCGTCGGCGACGCGGCCGCACCGGCCGGCCCGCTGCCCGGCCGAGGCCTGCGAGATCGGCTCGATGGGCAGCCGCTGCACCTTGGTGCGCGAGGAGTAGCGGGAGATCCGGGCCGTGCCGGGATCGATGACGAACCGGATGCCCGGCACGGTCAGCGAGGTCTCGGCCACGTTGGTGGACAGCACGATCCGCCGGCCGGTGTGCGCGCTGAACACCTTGTGCTGCTCGGCCGCGGACAGCCGTCCGTACAGCGGGAGCACCTCGTACCGACCCGGCCGGCCGGCCAGGTGGCCGCGGAGCACCTCGGCGGTGTCGGTGATCTCGCGTTCCCCGGACAGGAACACCAGGATGTCCCCGTCGCGCTGGGCCTCCAGCTCGTCGACCGCGGCGCAGATGGCCTGGGCCTGGTCGGGCTGGGCGGCCCGGTCCTGGCCGGCCGGTCGCGCCGCGGACCGGGCCCGGGTGCGGACGGGAGCGGGCCGGTCGGGGTCGCCCGGCACCTCGGCGAGGTCGTCGGCGAGATCGTCCGGGTCGTCGCCGTCGCCTGCGTCCTCGGCGTCCAGACCCCAGGGCCGGTAGCGGATCTCGACCGGATAGGTCCGCCCGGACACCTCGATGATCGGGGCGTCGCCGAAGTGCCGGGAGAAGCGCTCCGGGTCGATGGTGGCCGAGGTGATGATCACCTTCAGGTCGGGGCGGCGCGGCAGCAGCCGGACCAGGTAGCCGAGCAGGAAGTCGATGGTGAGGCTGCGTTCGTGGGCCTCGTCCAGGATGATCGTGTCGTAGGCGAGCAGGTCCGGGTCGCGGCCGATCTCGGCGAGCAGGATGCCGTCGGTCATCAGCTTGACCAGGGTGTCCGGGCCGGTGTGGTCGCCGAAGCGGACGGTGTAGCCGATGGCCCCGCCCAGCTCCGTGCCGGTCTCCTCGGCGATCCGCTCGGCCAGGGCACGCGCCGCGATCCGTCGTGGCTGGGTGTGCCCGATGGTGCCGCGCACCCCGCGGCCGAGCTGCAGGCAGACCTTGGGCAGCTGGGTGGACTTCCCCGAGCCGGTCTCCCCGGCCACGATCACGACCTGGTGCTCGGCGATGGCGGCGGCCAGGTCGTCCACCCGCTCGGACACCGGGAGCTCGGGCGGGAAGTTCAGCGCCGGCACCGCGGCCCGGCGGCGGACCATCTTGTTCCGGGCCGCCTCGGTCTGGCCGAGCAGCTGGTTCTGCTCCCGGTCCCGGCGGGCCGGGTCGCGCAGCCCGCTCAGGCGCTGCCACCGGCGGCCCAGTCTGCGCTCGTCGGCGATGGAGAGACCGGTGAGATCGGGCGGAGCGGTGACGGTGGCCATGACCGGTCCAGGATAGGCGCGTGCGCCACCGGGTTCCGGCCGAGCGGACCCCGATGGGTCAGCCGCGGAACAGCCGCCCGGCCAGCACGCCACGCACCGTCCCGGTGGCCACCGTGGCCCATACCCCGGCGAGCACCACGAAGAGCACCACCGCCAGCCCACGGATCACCACGGACCCGGTGGCCGCCCCGAGGGCCGTCGCCCCGGTCACGCAGGTGCCGATGGGGAAGGTGAAACTCCACCAGGTCAGCGAGAAACTCAGGCCGGTGCGGGCCGCGTGCCCGGTGAGCAGGACGGCCAGCACGAACACCAGGGCCCCGAACCCACCCATGAGCAGACCGAACACCACGCCGAACACGTGCAGGCCGGCGGCGGTGGCCGCGGGCACCACCCCGGCCGCACCGGCGCCCAGCAGGTTCACCGCGGTGACGGACTGGCCGATCATGCCGAGCGAGATCCAGACGGTGGGCGCGGCCTGGGTGGGCAGGACCCCACCGTGCAGCAGGCGTGACCAGACCAGCGTGAGGGTCATCATCCCGACGAGCAGGCTCAGCCCGACCAGGCCGTAGCAGGCCAGCAGCAGGGTGAGCCGCAGCTCACCGGCGGGCACGTGCGGCAGCAGCAGCGCTCCCCCGGTGGCCGAGACCATCGGCGGGACGACCGGCATCAGCCAGGCCGGCAGGGCCGTCACCTCGCCCTCGCCGCGCAGCCGGCGGGTGATCATCGCGAACGGCACGAGCACGCTGGTGGCCAGCCCCAGCAGCGTGCCGGTCACCCAGAGCACCGCGTCGACGCCGACCGCGAGACCGGTGCCCAGCACCGGCGCCCCGAGGATCAGCGTCCCGGACCCCACGGTGAGCAGGGCCATCGGCAGCGCCCCGGTGAACTGCACGGCCACCCGGTCCGCGAGATACGCCCGGGCGTTCTCGGCGTACCGCACCCAGTGCGTGACGAACGCGGCCAGCAGCACGACCAGCAGCGCGGCGGCCAGCAGCCAGATCACCGTGGCCACCGTCCGCAGGCCCGGGACCTGCAGCGGCAGACCGGCGGCCGCCGTCCCGACGATGCCGGTGCCCATCACCATGGCGAACACGTTGGGGGTGATGTGCGCCGCCGTGGGCCGACCGACCCGGGCGACGGGACGGACGGTGGAGAGCGGGACGGCGGGAACCCGGACGGCGGTGCTGGTCATGTCCCGACCCTCCCGCCGACGCCGCCGCGTCGGTAGCCGGCCGCGCCTTGTCAGCTCACAAGCTCGGCTTGTGGTGCGATCGGTCCGTGCTCTCGTCCCGGGTCCCCGATCTCGTCGCCCTGCAGCTCCTGCTGGCCGTGCAGAGCACCGGCAGCCTGGGCGCAGCCGGAGTCCGGCTGGGGATGACCCAGCAGGCCGCGTCACTGCGGATGCGGTCGATGGAGGCCCAGGTCGGCGTGCCGCTGCTGGCCCGCAGCCGGCGGGGTTCGACGCTGACCGAGGCGGGCGGACTGCTCGCCCAGTGGGCCGGGCCGGTGATCGGGGCAGCGGCCGAACTGGACGCCGGGGTGGAGTCGCTGCGGACCGACCGGGACGCCCATCTGCGGGTGGCGGCCAGCCTCACCGTCGCCGAGCACCTGATCCCGCGCTGGCTGGTCCGGCTCCGTGACGAGCAGCGGGCCGCCGGTGGGAGTCCCACCGAGGTCAGGCTCGTCGCCGCCAACAGCGACGCCGTTGCCGGGCAGGTGGCCGCCGGCCAGGCGGACCTGGGCTTCGTCGAGACTCCCCGGGCACCGGACGGACTGCCGTCGCGGGTGGTGGCCGGGGACGACCTGGTCGTCGTGGTGCCGCCCACCCACCCATGGGCCCGGCGGCGGGGAGCGATCACCGCGGCGCTGCTCGCCCGGACCGCGCTGGTCAGCCGGGAACCGGGGTCCGGCACCCGGGACGCACTGGCCGGCGCCCTGCACGTCGCCCTGCCCGACGTCGTTCCCGCCCCACCCGCCCTGGAGGTGTCCAGCAGCACCGCCATGCGGGCCGCGATCACCGCGGGCACCGCGCCGGGGGTGCTCAGCGCGCTGGCCGTGGCCGACGACCTTGCTCTCGGCCGGCTCCGGCGCGTCCCGGTGGCCGGGCTCGACCTGCACCGAGAGCTGCGCGCGGTGTGGCGCTCCGGTCCGCACCCACCCGCCGGGCCGGCACGCGAGCTCGTCGCCCTGGCGGCCCGGCGCGGCTGACGCCCGGTCCGCTC
Organism: Nakamurella flavida; assembly: GCF_030811475.1. Taxonomy (NCBI): domain Bacteria; kingdom Bacillati; phylum Actinomycetota; class Actinomycetes; order Nakamurellales; family Nakamurellaceae; genus Nakamurella; species Nakamurella flavida. The sequence continues at coordinate 3,503,152 of NZ_JAUSQV010000001.1, read as the reverse complement.
AGGGCAGCACGGTCCACGTGCGCCGCGCGTCGGAGTCCCAGCGGCGCACCTGGTGGCCGAGGATCTCCACGGCGGTGTCGTCACCGACCAGGCCGACCGCCTCGCCGAGCTGCTCGGGGCGCATCCGCCGGGCCAGGGTGACGTGCGGGGTCCACCGGCCGGGTTCCAGGTGCGGCCGCCGGGCGATGCCGGCCTGCTCGAGCACGGCGGCCAGCCGGGCCTGCAGCTCCAGCAGCTCCGCGGTCGGCAGGACCAGGCGGGCGAGCACGCAGGAGCGGGAGCCGAACACCAGCAACCCGCCGAGGACGAGTTCCAGGGGCAGATCCCCGACCGCCGCGGCGATGTCCCGTTCCACCGCGTGCGGGATCTCCTCCGCGACGGCCAGGGTCACGTGGGGCCGGTTCGACACGGCCGTGTGCCGGGCCTGGCTGGGCAACCCCGCCGCCTCCAGCACCGCCCACTGCTCCCGGACGCATTCCTCCGCCGGGCCCTCGAACAGCAACTCCACCGATTGCACCATGCCCGCCAGCACACTCCGCAGCGCGTCCTTCGGCAACTCTCCGTGGCGACCTGGTCGGCTCGGGATGCCTCGCCGGGGAGGATGGGTCCGGCGGATCCCTCCGCCCCGGAGGGAGACCCATGTTCGGACGACGCTCAACCGGCGGCAGCGACACCCCTGCTCCCGGCAGCGGGGTCGACCTGTCCGCCGACGACCCGGCCGCCCGCCGACGCCTCGCGGACGGGGTGCACACCAGCGCCCGCTGGACACTGCGCCTGCTGATCATCGCGGCCGGCCTGTGGGTGCTGGCCCAGCTCTTCGCCTGGCTGTGGCCGATCCTGCTGCCGGTGCTCCTCGCCCTGGTCCTGTCGTCCGTCCTGTGGCCGCCCGTCCGCTGGATGCGGCGCAAGCTGCCGCCCGCCCTGGCCGCCGCCCTCGGCCTGATCGGCCTGTTCGCGCTCATCGCCGCGGCGATCTGGCTGATCGTCCCGGTCGTCACCGCGCAGGCCCAGCCGTTGGCGAACCAGGCGTCCGCCGGGCTGGCCTCGCTGCAGACCTGGCTCAGCGAGCCGCCGTTCAACCTGGACGACAAGGGGCTGGGCGATCTGATCAGCCAGGCCACCAGCTACCTGCAGGACAACGCGCAGACCATCGCCACCACCGCGCTGACCTCGTTGGCCGCGATCGGGTCGCTCCTGGTCACCGTGGTGCTCGCGCTGATCCTGACCTTCTTCATGCTCAAGGACGGCCCGAAGTTCCTGCCGTGGCTCGAGCGGTGGGTCGGCGTGCGGACCGGCTACCACCTCGACGAGGTGGCCGGCCGGGTGTGGTCGGCGCTGGCCCAGTACATCTGGTCGCAGGCCGCCGTCGCCGCGGTGGACGGCATCTTCATCGGGCTCGGCGTCTTCCTGCTCGGCGTGCCGCTGGCCCTGCCGATCGGCGTCATCACCTTCCTCGGCGGATTCATCCCCATCGTCGGCGCCTTCGTGGCCGGCGGTGTCGCCGTCCTCGTGGCCCTGGTCTCCAACGGGGTGTGGACGGCGTTCTTCGTGCTGCTCGTCGTGCTCGCCGTGCAGCAGATCGAGGGCAACGTGCTGCAGCCGATCCTGGTCGGCAAGACCCTCAAGCTGAACGCCGCCGTCGTCATCGCCGGCGTCACGGCGGGTGGCTCGCTGTTCGGCATCATCGGCGCGTTCCTGGCCGTCCCGGTCATCGCCACGTCCATCGTCATCGCGCAGTACCTCCGGTCGCAGGTGGTGGACGAGGCGCCACCACCGGTGGGCACGCTGGACCCCGACGAGGCCCCGGACGACCAGCCGGCCCTGGACGCGAGCCCCACCGGCGAGCAGGCCCGTGAGGCGGCGAGCAGTCATGACGGCTGACCGCACGCTGGTCCTGCTCCGGCACGGCAAGTCCGGCTACCCGCCGGGTGTCGACGACCACGACCGGCCGCTGGCCGCGCGGGGACGCCGGGAGGCGGCGCTGGCCGGAGCCTGGATCGACGAGCAGGTGCCGCCGCTCGACGCCGTGCTCTGCTCGACGGCCCTGCGCACCCGGCAGACGCTGGAGCACACCGGCCTGGGTGCGCCGGCCGAGTTCCGCGGGGAGATCTACGAGGCCGCCCCCGGTGACCTCCGCGAGCTGGTGGCCGCGCTCGATCCGGACCTGCGATCCGTGCTGCTCGTCGGGCACGCCCCCGGCATCCCGGCCCTGGCCCTCGCGCTGGCCGGCCCCGGGTCGGACGCGGACGCGGTGGCCGGTGTCGACGGGCACTTCCCCACCTCGGCCATCGCCGTGCTCCGGATCGCCGGACCCTGGTCGGACCTGACCGGCCACGGACCGGCCACCGGCGCCCGGTTGGCCGCCTTCCACATCGCCCGGGACTGACCCCGCGGGCCCGGTGGGCCGGGCCGGGGAGAATCATGGGGGCGACCGGAGACCGCCCACGACGAACGGAGTGCCATGACGGCACCGCAGCTGTCCGTGCGGGAGGTCACCCCCGCCGCGTCCCTGCCCGCCCTGGGCTCGGTGCCCGGGGTGTCCCGGGTCGCGATCGACGTCGCCCGGATCACCGAGGATTTCCGGGACACCGCCGGCGCCGCCCTGCTCCGGCAGGGGCTCACCCTGCGCCGGACCAGCGGGGAGTCCGACGAGTGGATCCTGCAGGGGCTGCCGACCGGCGCGGAGCTGCGTCGCCCGGCGACGGACTCCGCCGAGCCGCCCGACGAGGTCCTGGCCGCTGTCCGCGGCCAGATCCGCGGGGGTCGGCTGCAGTCCATCGCGACCGTCGAGAGCACCCGCACGGCCCACCGCCTGCTCGACGACCGGGGCCGGCTGCTGCTCACCGTCGTCGACGCCGTCTCCTCCTCCCACGCGACGCTGGACGCCGTCGCCGTGCTGACCTCCTGGCGGCGCTGGTGGGTCGAGCCGGCCACCGGCGGGGACGTCCCCGTGGCCACCGGCGGGTCGGCCGGCAAGGTGACCGCCCAGGTCGAGGCGCTGCTGGACCGGGGCGGGCGCCGCGGGGCGACCGCCGACCCGCTCGCCCGGGCGCTCGGCGACCGCTATCCCGCACCCACCGCCGCTCCCACGCCCACCCGGCGGGGCCCGGCCGCCCTGGTCGTCCAGGCCCACCTGACCGCCCAGGTCGAGGCGCTGGCCGCGCAGGACTGGCCGGTGCGGACGGACGCCCCGGACAGCGTCCACCAGATGCGGGTGGCCACCCGCCGACTGCGCAGCGCGCTGTCCACCTTCGGGCCGCTGCTCGACCGGGCCGTCACCGACCCGCTGCGCAGCGAGCTGGCCTGGCTGGCCGGAGTGCTGGGCGGGGCGCGGGACGCCGAGGTGCAGCGGGACCACCTGGCCGCGGTGCTCGCCGCCGAACCGGTCGAGCTGGTCATCGGGCCGGTGCGCGCCGAGTTGGACGAGCACTTCGCCCGGACCTACGCCACGGCGCGGGAGGCCGTGCTGGCCGCGTTGGACGACCGGCGGTACTTCCGGCTCCGCGACGCCCTGGACACCCTCGCCGCCGGGGCGCCGTTCACCGCCGAGGCCCAGGGGCCGGCCGAGAAGGTGGCCACCGCCCGGGTGGGCGCGGCCTTCCGCCGGCTCAAGCGGGCCGTGGAGACCATGCAGGAGCAGGCCGCCCGCGCCGGGACCCCGCAGATCGGCTCACCGGTGATCGCGACGAAGGGACCGGACGAGCTCTTCCACGAGACCCGCAAGGCGGCCAAGCGGCTGCGGTACGCCGCCCAGGCGCTGGCCCCGGCGTTCGGCAAGCCGGCCGTGGCGCTGGCCGAGGCGGCGGAGAACCTCCAGGAGATCCTGGGGGATCACCAGGACAGCGTCGTGCTGCGCGCCACCCTGCGGGACCTGGCCGTCCGGTCGTTCCTGGACGGCGGCAATCCGTTCACCCTCGGCCGGCTGCACGCCCTCGAGCAGGTCCGGGCCGAGCGGGCCGAGGCCGCGTTCGCCCCGGCCTGGGCGGACCTGGACCACAAGAAGCTGCGGCGCTGGCTGAGCTGACCGGGTCGGTCAGGACTTCCGGCGGCGGGTGATCGGTCCGACGGTGAGCAGGTCGGTCAGCTGTTCGCGCGTCGACCGGCGGCGCAGCACCGGGCTGGCCGTGGCGTCCCGGTCCCGCATGCCCTCGATCAGCTCGCCCAACGCGCGCCGGGCGTCCACCGTCGGCGCCCACCCCAGCACGTCCCGGGCCCGGGTGGTGTCCAGCAGCGGCACCCCGAAAGCCAGGTCGATCCACCCCGGGTCCAGCGGCTGCAGGTGCAGCCGCCAGGCCAGGTCGGCCGCGCCCCGCAGCACCTTCGCCGGCAGCTGCACGGCCTTGGCACCCAGCGCGGCGGCCACCTCGCGGCGACCGATGGACGGCTCGGCGGACAGGTTGAACGCACCGCCCGCCCGCTGCTCGACGACCCGGACGATCGCGTCGGCCACGTCGTCGGAGTGCACGACGGGGACGCAGAACTGCTGGTCGAGCGGCAGCAGCGGCAGCCAGCGGAGCACCGCGGCGGGCACCAGCGCGGGGAGCCCGTACCGCAGCAGGGAGCTGCCGGCCGCGCGCTGCAGCACCAGGCCCGGCCGCATCCGGGCGATGAGCAGGTCCTCGCCGGCGTCGCGCTCGGCCCGGTCCAGCAGCCGCTCGGCGGCGGCCTTGTGCTGGCTGTACGGGGATGAGGGGATGCCGTCGCGGGGGTAGTCCTCGGTGACCCGCTGCCCCGAGCGGGCCGGGGAGTAGGTGCCCACCGAGGACATGTGCACCAGGTGCCCGACGCCCGCGGTGCGCACCGCGTCCAGCACGGCCCGGGTCCCGCCGACCCCGACCCGCTCCAGGTACGCCGGGTCGTGCGACGGCTGGAAGCCCCAGGCCAGGTTCACCACCACGTCGACACCCGCGACGATCGCGGCCAGGCGTTCGGGGGCGACCGGATCGGCGATGTCCAGCGCGTGCCAGAGCACCGCGTCGTACGGCGGCTCGGGCGGCGGCGGACGCCGCACCACGCCGATGACCTCGTGCTGTCGGCCGTCGGCCTGCAGGGCCCGCAACAGGGCCGTCCCGATGTTCCCGCTGGCCCCGACCACGGCGATACGCATGACCGCAGTCTGCCGCGCCCGGAGCGCGGGCGGGCGTCGGACCGGCGTCGGCGGCAGGTCAGCCGAGCCGGTCGACGAACCAGGCGGCCATCTCTTCCCCGGCCAGCACCCCGGTCGCGGTGGCGATGCTCACCCGGGGCGCGGTCCAGCCCAGGGCGGCCAACTCGCCGTGCGGCGGCCGCATCGCCTGCTCCGCGGCGGCCAGGAAGCCGGCGTCCAGCGCGCCGTCACCCGCCGCCAGCCAGCCGCGCGCGCCGGTCCGGTCCGCGACCTCGGCCAGCGCCCGTTCCTTGGTCAACGTCAGCGGCATCGCGTAGATCTTGCGGCCCTGCCGGGAGACCCACCAGCCGCGGGCCCGGCACCAGCCGTCCAGCTCGGCGACGAATCCGGCGGGCAGAGCGGCGGGCTCCACCACCAGATAGCAGAACAGTTCGTCCCCCAGCCGCCGCTTGAGCACCCAGTCCCCGACGGCCGCCTCGGCCAGGTGGTCGACGACGACGGTCAGCGGGACGGCCGAGGCCGCCACGGCCGCGTCCATCGCCGCCCGCCACTGCGGGTCGCGGACGCCGTCGACGAGGATCGACCCGCCGTTGGTGGTGACCGCGTACCCCGGGTGCACGCCCGGGAAGCGGATCCGCCGGTACTGCGCGTCGGTGCGGGTGGTGATCGGGACCAGGGCACGACGGGCGTCCACCTGCCGCAGGGAGTCCAGCGCCGCCATCGTCAGGAACGACAGCGGCACCCCGTCCAGCACCTCTGCGCAGATCAGCGTGGGTGCCTGCTCGTCCGGTCCGGGCAGGTCGAGAGCGGCCGCGGAGTAGATCATGGTGCGGTCCAGGTCGGTGGCGACGAGCAGGTCAGCCCTCACCGGACACCCCCGGCAGCTGCCGGACCAGGCCGACGCAGGTGTACGGCAGGTCGGGCACCGTCTCCAGCGGGACCCCGCGCCCGGCGGCGAGCACGGCCAGGTGGGCGAGATCGGGGTGGTCGGGGTCGCGGACGAGGATGCGTTCGGGGACGCGGCGCAGCAGCACCCGGGTCGCCTCCCCCACCCCCGGCTTCACGAAGTTGACCGAGTCGATGCCGTAACGCCGGGCGATGCCCTCGACGGCCCGCCACCCCGCGAACGTCACCTCCCGGTCGCCGTCCCGCACCTGCGGCCAGGCCTGCGCGACGCGATCGGCCACCCCGACGAAGGCCGCGCCGACCGTGTCCAGGAACCGGTTGGAGACGTCCCCGTCGGCCAGCTCGGCGTAGAACTTCGCCCCGTGGTACTGCCCGGGCCGCAGGATCCGCGGGTTGAGCACGGTGCGCGAGACCAGCCCGGAGACGGTGGAGTTCAGGCAGGCCGAGGCGATGAGGAAGTCGTCGCGGGTGCCGAAGGTGCGCACGCTGTGCCCGGGGTCGGCCAGCACGGCCAGCTTGTCGGAGAAGACCGGGCCGCCGTCCCGGGCGACCTCCTGCAGGGCTGCGGTGAGCTCCTTGGCGATGGCGCCCTTGCCGGTCCACCCGTCCACGAAGACCACCGACGCCGGGTCGTGGTGCTCGGCCAGGTGCGCCAGGGCGACCCGGTCGATGCCCCGCCCGCGCACGATGGACAGCGCGTAGTGCGGCAGCTCGATCCCGTGCCGGGCCCGGGCCCACCGGCGCATGAGGATGCCGATCGGGGTGCCCGCCCGGGCCAGCGAGGCCAGCACGATGTCCGGGCCCCGCTCGGCCAGCACCAGCTCGGTGACGATGCCGACGGCCTCGGCGAGCCGCGGGGCGGTCTCGATCAGGACGGCGTCGAACAGCGCCCGGTAGGCCGCGTCGGGCTGGTACTCGACCGGCAGGGACTCCGCATAGTGGGCGGTCCCCGCCTGGATGGCGGCCTCCCGGACGGCCAGATCGGCCTCGAGGTCGAGGCGGGAGAGATCAGTGAGCAGCCACGACACCTCGTCGGCGCGGTAGCTGCCGAACCTCGGGCCGGTCAGCGGGGCCGGCGTCACCGGGATTCCTGCGCCAGCACGGCGGTGAGCACCGGGGCGCCGGTGGCCGCGGTGAGGGCGGCGGCCACCCGCTCGACCACGGCTGCGTCGGCGGCATCGGTGGTGTCCAGCACGAGGACCACCGCCGCGGGCGGCACGGGCCGGTCGGGGTCGGCGAGGTTGTAGACGTACCGGGGAACGTCGTCGGCCGGGTCGAAGGCGGGCAGCACGACCCGGCGACGGACGGGGTAGCCGTCCACGTCCAGCGCGTGCACCGGCGAGCGGGTGGTGGACTGGAAGAGCACGGCCCGCTCCGGGCGGACCGCGGCCAGCTCGGCGGCCAGCCGCAGCGGCAGGTACATCAGCTCCTCGCTGCCCAGCACGAGCAGCGGGCCGGGGCGCAGGTCGCCGAGCTCGGCGCCCAGTCGCTCGGCGGCACCGCGGACGGCGTCGTCGAAGGCGGGTCGGTCGGCGTGGGCGAACCCGTGTCGCCCGCCCTGCGGCAGACCGGCCGGCCAGGGCAGATCGAGCCTGGTCACCGTGACAGCGGCCGCCGCCAGGGAGTCCGCCGGGTCGGGCAGCCGGGCCGCCACCTGCGCGATGACGTCGTCCGGCAGCTCCACCTCGCCCCGGGCCAGCGAGACCACGTCGATCGGGCAACCCAGCCGACGGGCCAGGTCCTGCAGGGTCCGCTCGTCGGCGGGTCCGCGCAGGTCGACCAGACCGGCCAGCACGTAGCGCGACGCCGGCCGCAACCGGTGCAGCTCGGCGATGACGGCCCGCGCGGTCGCCCCGGTGGACAGCTCGTCGTCGACCAGCACCACCGGCCTCCGCTCGCTCGGCTCCTCCGGCGCGGTCAGCGGGTCCACCGGCCACGGGGTGAGCAGGTGACCGGTGGCGTGCGAGTGGTTCTCGGAGAACTCCGCCGTCACCGGGACCCCGGGCACGGTGCGGCGGGTCGAGTGCAGGTAGAGATCGGCGCCGACCGCGTCGTGGACCAGGTGGCCCAGGCTGGTCGCCGTCTCGGCGAACCCCAGCACCAGGCGGGGCCGCTCGCCGCCCAACGCGTCGCGCACCCGGTCGCCCAGCGCGTGCCCGGCCGCGGTGATCACGGCCGGGTCGGCCGGGATGTGCTTGCCCAGCACGGTGGAGACCAGCAGCTGGGCCCGCCGCGGGTTGCGGCGCAGCGCGATGCGGATCAGCCCGTCCAGGCCGGGCTCCCCCGCCGCGACCGGTCCGACCGGACGCACGTGCACCCCGAACTCCCGGGTCACCCAGGACGACTGCTCGTCGCCGTCCGGGCCGGTCACCTGTTCCGCCTCGATGGTCACGGCTGGGTCCACAGGGCCGACAGGATGTCCACGTGGGAGATGCTGGGCCGGGACACCCCGAACACCTCGGCACGCAGCGCGATGCGCTGGGCCCACACCCGGTGCGGACGGGACTCGTTCATCTTGTTGCGGAACTCCGACGATCGCGCCCCGCCGGACACCGCGCCGAGGACGTCCTGCGCGTCGACGAACTCCTCGTGCGGCACCACCGAGAGCGCGTGCACCACGTCCACGTGCGAGGGGTGGATGACGGTCTTCCCGGTCAGCCCGTTGACCCGGTCCAGCACGATCTCGCGGAGCAGGCCGTCCATGTCGCGCAGCAGCAGGTCGGCGCGGAGCCGCTCGGCGTCGCGGTCCTCGAACGGCGTCTGCCGAAGCTGGGGCCGGAACATCCGTTCGTGGCCGGCGAAGTACTCCCAGACCGGACCGGTGATCGGGTAGCCGGTGCCGTCGGACCGGCCCAGGTGGTTCACCACGTCGGCGATGAACAGCGCGGCGATACCGACGTCGTAGACGGTCAGGTCCCGGTCGCGGCGGATCCCGTAGAGCCCGCACAGGTCGGTGGCGCCGATGCGCACGGCCAGCACCCGGTCGCGGTGCCGGGCCAGCAGGGTGCGGATGGCCTGCAGCTCGGCCGCCCGGGTCTCCGCGTACAGCACCTCCGGGGTCTCCAGCACCGGCATGATCAGCAACGGCGGGCGGGCGTCGTCCGCCGTGCGCACCATCGCGTCCAGGTACTGCTCGCCGCGCTGGTAGGAGAACTTCGGCAGCACCAGACCGGTCAGCACGCCGGCGGTCGCGTCCAGCTTCTCCAGCAGCGTCACCACCATCTCCGGGGTGCGCACCCGGACGAACAGCAGCGCCTCGGGCGGATCGGCGTGCAGATCGGCCAGCGCGTCCCGGGCCAGCACCAGACCCTCCTCGACGCGCTCGTCGGGGACGGAGTCCTCCAGGTCGATCACCATCGACCGGACCCCGCCGCGGGCCCGCCGCCGGATCGTGCCGGCCAGGTCGTCGCGGATCGCCGGGACGTACAGCGTGGCGCCCAACGCCTGGGCCAGCACGGCGGGATCGCTGTGCGCGTGGAACGGCCGGGGGTCGGCGAAGAACAGTTCCTGACGCACGGCGGACGGGAGCTGCCCGAAATGACGCACCTGATCTCCTTGTCGCCGACGGGGCCTGCGTAGAGCTGAGCGGCCGGCGGGAACGGCAGCGGGGTGAATCACGATAGGGGCCCCCGCGCCGCGGTCGGCGGCCCGGGCGCAGGAATTCACCCGCCCGACGGAATCCGGTCGCCCGCCGGGTGCCTGGGCCGGGATGCGCGGGCCCGGGACAGGGCGCAGGATCGGACGGGGCCGATCACCGGGGGTCGGCCCTCGCCGGGGGTTGCACGCCGGGGCCGGGAACGATGTCCGCGTCGCCGGAGTTGCACCCTCGTCGCCGTCGTTCAGCGTCGGTACCGCCCGGGGCATCCCGCCGGGCGCCCCGCTGCCCGACGACGATCGGCGCCACCGCCCCTCCCGGGGCCGGTGGTCGATCCGGAACAGCTCCGCACACCGTCGAAAGGATCTTCCTCATGGGTGTCAGTCTCTCCAAGGGCGGCAACGTCTCCCTGACCAAGGCGGCCCCCGGCCTGACCGCGGTCACCGTGGGCCTGGGCTGGGACGTCCGCACCACCACCGGCACGGACTTCGACCTGGACGCCAGCGCGCTGGGTCTGGGCGAGAGCAAGAAGATCCTGTCGGACCAGTACTTCGTGTTCTTCAACAACCTGGCCTCCCCGGACGGTTCGATCACCCACAAGGGCGACAACCTGACCGGTGAGGGCGACGGCGACGACGAGCAGGTCGCGGTCAACCTGGCCGCCGTGCCCGCCGAGATCGCCTCCATCGTCTTCCCCGTCTCCATCTACGACGGGGACAGCCGCGGCCAGTCGTTCGGCCAGGTCCGCAACGCCTTCATCCGCGTGGTCAACGACGCGGACGGCGCCGAGCTGGCCCGCTACGACCTCTCCGAGGACGCCTCGACCGAGACCGCGATGGTCTTCGGCGAGCTGTACCGCAACGGCACCGAGTGGAAGTTCCGCGCCGTCGGCCAGGGCTATGCCAGTGGCCTGACCGGTATCGCGCGCGACTTCGGCGTCAGCGTCTGATCCAGCACGTCTGATCCAGCACGTCTGATCCAGCACGACTGATCCGGCACGTCGGATCCAGCACGACCCGCGGCCCGGCCGCGGCGAGCACTGCCCCGACGGGGCCGGGTCATCCACCCGGCCCCGTCGGTCCGCCCCCTGCTAACCGAAGGCCCGTCGTGCACCTGAGCATCTTCAAGTGGTCCTACATCGTCACCGCGGTCTCGTTGGTGGTCGCATTCCTGTACGGCGGGCCGTCCGCGCTGTTCCTGTGCGTCATCCTCGGCATCCTGGAGATCTCGCTCTCCTTCGACAATGCCGTCATCAACGCCACGATCCTGCAGCGGATGAGCGACTTCTGGCAGAAGATCTTCCTCACCGTCGGCATCGTCATCGCCGTGTTCGGCATGCGCCTCGTGCTGCCGCTGGTCATCGTGTGGTTGGCCGCCGGGCTGAACCCGATCGCCGCCTTCGATCTCGCGATGAACCCGCCCGCCGACGGGGCCGCCTACTTCCCGGACGGCCGGGCCAGCTACGAGACCCTGCTGACCGACGCGCACCCGATCATCGCGGCCTTCGGCGGCATGTTCCTGCTCATGCTGTTCCTGAGCTGGGTCTTCGAGGAGCGCGAGCACACCTGGCTGAGCGCCCTGGAGCGTCCGCTGGCCAAGGCCGGGAAGCTCGACGCGATGGCCGTCCTGGTCTCCATGATCGTGCTGCTCGTCGTCTCCGAGACCCTCGCCGAGGACGCCGAGACGGTCCTGTTCTCCGGGGTCGTCGGCATCGTGCTGTACCTCGCCGTCAACGGCCTGGGCACGCTGTTCGAGGCCGGCCAGGAGGACGACGAGACCACCGCGGACACCGCGGTCGACAAGGCCCTGGCCGGTGCCAACGGGACCGACACCACCGACAACCCGACGGCCGACCCGTCCGCGGTGCAGTCCAAGGCCAGGTCGGGCGGGCCCACCCAGCTGGTCCGGGCCACCGGCAAGGCCGGCTTCTTCCTGTTCCTGTACCTCGAGGTGCTGGACGCCTCGTTCTCCTTCGACGGAGTCATCGGCGCCTTCGCGATCACCTCGGACCCGATCATCATCGCGCTGGGCCTGGGCCTCATCGGCGCCATGTTCGTCCGGTCGCTGACGGTGTTCCTGGTCCGCAAGGGCACTCTCGCCGAGTACGTCTACCTGGAGCACGGCGCGCACTGGGCGATCGGCGCACTGGCCGCGATCCTCATGGTCTCCATCGGCGTGCACGTCAACGAGATCATCACCGGCCTGCTGGGCGTGGCGTTCATCGGTGCCGCCTTCCTGTCCAGCGTGCGGCGCAACAAGGCCCTGCGGGCGCGGGGCGAGGACCCGGCGACCGTCGGGGCCGCCTCGCACTGACCCCGGTCGACCCGCACCATCCGCACCAGTCCCCATCCCAGAGAGGACGGCACACCGCGTCATGGCCATCGACTACACGAAGCGCCCGACCACCCCGCCCCCGGCGGCGGCACCCCCGCCCGCAGCGGGTGGCGGTGCCCCGGTCTCGCTGTCCAAGGTCACCCTGACCAAGAGCGCCCCCCGGGTGTCGCTGAGCAAGACCGGCGGCACCGGCGGCGTGCTGACGGTCAACCTGAACTGGTCGGCACGACCGCCCGCGGCGCCGGACAAGCCGCGCGGCGGGTTCCTGGCCAAGCTGGCCGCGGCGGCCACCGCCCCCGCGAAGGGCATCGACCTGGACCTGGGCTGCCTCTACGAGCTGGCCGACGGCCGCAAGGGCGTCATCCAGGCCCTGGGCGGGGCGTTCGGGTCGTTGGACGAGGCCCCGTGGATCGCCCTGGACGGCGACGACCGCTCGGGATCGGTGACCGGCGGGGAGACCATGTCGGTCAACCTCGGCCGGCCCGGCCGGTTCAAGCGGGTGCTGATCTTCGCGATGATCTACGAGGGCGTGCCGAACTGGGGCGCCGCCGACGGGGTGGTCACCCTGACCCCGGTGGGTGGCCCGCAGATCGAGGTCACGCTCGACGCCACCGAGGCCTCCGCCCGCATCTGTGCCGTCGCCCAGCTCACCGACAACGGTGGCGAGCTGGAGGTCCAGCGCGAGGTGCAGTACGTGAACGGCGGCCAATCGGTGCTGGACAAGATGTACGGCTGGGGCATGCAGTGGGCGCCCGGCCGCAAGTGATCGCGGCCTGAGGTGGGCCGAATCGGGTCGGGGGCGGCCCGGCGTCACTGCAGGGCCGCCTTCAGCACGATCATCAGGTAGCCGAGCATGGTCATGGCCACCGCCTCCAGGCCCAGCAGGAAGCCCCGGACACCGGCCCGCCGGGCCAGCAGCCAGGTCAGGACGCCGAACAGGACGGTGGTCACCCACAAAGCCCAGGTGCCGGCGTGCTCCGGGTTCACCAGCGCGCAGGCCAGGTAGACGGCCATGGCCGGCACCCCGCCGGCGAGGATCGAGCACTCGTGGACCACTCCGGACCACACCCGCCGATCCGTCGGCTCGGCCGTCGCCCGGGTGCCCAGCACCCGTGTGTAGACGTGCACGACGAAGTAGATGAGCAGCGTGCCGACGACCACGGCGAGGTGCGCCATCACCTCCCCGGAGGTCTGTCCCCGACTGCCGGGCTCGCCCTGGGGATCGTCGACCAGGGTCAGCACGGCGGCCGCGACCAGCGCGCCGTAGAGGTACCCGGCCGGGTCCACGGCATGGCGGGGGCGCAGCGGAGCGACCGTCGCCCCGCTGGACGTGCCCGCCCCGGGTTCGACGGGCTCGGCGATCACGGGTCCTCCCGCCATGTCGACCTCCAGGGGCTCGTCGAGCGGACGGTCCGTCCGCCGGGTGGGGCAGCGCAAATGTAGACATCACGAATCGGTATCCGTGTGAAATGAACCCGAGGACGTCCGGGGCCATGGGATAGAATGAAGATCAGAATCATGAAGTAACCGAAAGTCACCATTCTCCGCACCGTTCGGGAACGCATTCCCCCGATCCGGACGTCGGGAGAAGCACGGCGGATCAGGCGCTCTCCCGACGACGTGCGGGTGTCCGGACCGAGACCGACCGGGTCGATCCCGCGATCGACCACGACCGAGCCATCCCGCCCAGACAGAGGAGTCGTCATGACCATGGGAGACCACATCAAGGCCACCCGCCCGGCCGGCATTCCGGACGAGGCCACCCCCACCACCCCGGTCGTCGTCGAGGACACCGCGGTTCCCGCGGCCCCCGTCGACGTCGTCGAGGCCGCCGACGCGGCCTGACCGACCGGCGGGCAGGTGCCCGCTCGACGCGCTCGTCCGACAGCCCGTCACCCCCTCGGGTGACGGGCTGTCGGTGTCCGGCGGTACAACTGCGTGCATCAGGGGCCCACGGGCCCACCGTCGCCCCGTCCGTGGTGGGGCGGTGAGCAGGCGAAGGGAACCAGCATGATTTCCGACGACACCACCCCGACCGGGTCGCAGGGGACGAGCGCCACCGGCCGGTGGGTCCTGGTCTTCGCCGACGGGGTCGACACCCCCGAGCAGATGACGAGCGCGATGCAGGCCGTGCGCGGCCCGATGACCCCGGCCACCGGGACCCGGGAGTACGGGGACACCGCGCTCCAGATGTCCGACGCGCAGGGCGACCCCGCCGTCCTGTTCACCGACCTGGGCGTCGCCGTCGTCACCGCGGGCCCGGGCGAGCTGGCCGCGCTGCGCGAGCTGGCCGCCGGCGACGACCGGGTCGAGTCGATCGAGCCCGAGTTGATCTTCCACGTCCTCGACGGCAGCCCTGCCGCCCCGGACGTTCCTGGCGTCCCCGGCCCGTCCCTGGACTACGTCCGGGGCTACCGCGACGGCGTGAGCGATGTCTACGACCGCCTCGCCGGATCGGTCTCGGCCCGGGCGGAGGCCGCCGGTCCGTTCACCGACACCGACTCGCTCACCTGGGGGCTGCAGGCGGTCCTCGCCCCCACCAGCCCGGCCACCGGGGCCGGGATCAAGGTCGCCGTGCTGGACACCGGGTTCGACCTGGCCCACCCCGACTTCGTCGGGCGCACCGTGACGGCGAAGTCGTTCGTGGCCGGCGAGGACGCGCAGGACGCCCACGGCCACGGCACCCACTGCGTGGGCACGTCGTGCGGCCCGGCCGCCCCGGACGGTGTCCGCCGCTACGGGGTGGCCCCCGACGCCGAGATCTTCGTCGGCAAGGTGCTCGGCAACTCCGGCTCGGGGACCGACACGAACATCCTGGCCGGCATCAACTGGGCGGTCGCCCAGGGGTGCGCCGTCATCTCGATGTCGCTGGGCGCCGACCTGGACGAGGTGGTCCAGCGCTACGAGACGGTCGGCCGCCGGGCCCTGCAGGCCGGCTCGCTGATCGTCGCCGCAGCCGGCAACAACGCCTCCCGGTCCTCCGGCGACGTCGGGTTCGTCGGCGTCCCGGCCAACAGCCCGTCGATCATGGCGGTGGCCGCCGTCGACGGAGCGCTGGCCGTGGCCGACTTCTCCGCCCGCAGCAGTGGGGTGGACGGCGGGGAGGTGGACATCGCCGGGCCGGGGGTGGACGTGTTCTCCAGCTGGCTGATGCCCGAGCGGTACAACACCATCAGCGGTACCTCCATGGCCACTCCGCACGTGTCCGGCGTCGCGGCCCTGCACGCCCAGGCTTCGGGCCTCCGCGGCAAGGAGCTCTGGACTACCCTGACGGGATCGGCGCTCGGGCTCACCGCTCCCGCGACCGATGTCGGGTCGGGCCTGGTCCAGGCGCCGCAGTGAGCGAGGCCGCCACTCCCACCCGGGACGGGAGAGTGCGGCCATGGAACAGCAGATCTCGATCACGGTGGACGACGACCACCTGCAGGACGTCGCCGGGGTGGCCGACCGCCTCCGGGCCCGCGGCATGCAGGTCGACCAGGTCATGGGCTCCATCGGCATCATCTCCGGCTCGGTGCCCTCCGGCATGCGGCAGGCGATGCGGCAGGTCCCCGGCGTGGCCGCGGTCGACAGCCCGGTGACCTTCCAGGTGGCCCCGCCCGGGAGTGCCATCCAGTAGGACGGGCTCCCGGGCGGGTCACCGGAGGGCCGGTGGTCGGCTGGTTCGGCAGCCGGTGGATCAGCCGCCGTTCGGCGCCTGCCGCCCGCCGCCCATGCCTCCACCCATCCCCATGCCGCCGGCCGGGGGCTCGCCCGCGGTGGCCGTGCCGACCGTCGCTCCGTCCGCGACGACCGTGTAGCCGGCGCCGCTGGTCACGGCATCGGTGGAGACGACGACCGAGGTGAACGCCTTCGTGGCGGTGAACTCGGCGACCACCGCGCCGTCGGCTCCGGTGACCTGGACGGCCGAGCCCGCCTGCACGGTGCTGGTGAGGGTGGCGGCGACCCAGCCCTGGGCCGAGTCGGTGGTCGGCGCCTCCACCATGCCCGACGTCCCCACCGCGATCAGGCTGCCGCCGGTGACGGTGATCCCGCCGTTGCTGTCCAGTGCGCCGTTGCCCTGCTGGACGGGGCCGGCGACCACGGTGGTGCCGCCGGAGATGACGGCCGAACCGTTGGAGTCGAGGCCGTCGCCGCCGGAATCGACGGTGAGGGTGCCGCCGCTGACGGTGAGCAGCTCGCCGGCGTTGAGGCCGTCGTCGCTGGCGAGGACCGTGGTGTCGCCGCCGGCCACGGTCACCGTGGCGCCCTCGACCCCTTCGTACGATGAGGTCACCGCGACCGTGCCGGCGGTGATCGCCACCTCGCCGTCGGCGTGCAAGCCGTCGTCGCCGGACGCGACGGTGAGCGTGCCGCCGTTCACCGCGACGGAGCCGTCGGAGTGCACCGCGTCGTCGGCCGCGTCGACCGAGACCTCGCCGCCCTCCACGACGACGCTGACCCCGCCCTTGACGCCCTTGGTCGACACGGCGTCGGAGACGGCGGCGGTCGCTCCCCCGCCGGCCTGCACGGTGACCGTGCCGCCGGTGATGACCACGTCGGTGACGGCGTCGATGCCGTCGCCGCCGGCGGTGATGGCGACGGAACCGCCGGTGATCGAGACGAAGCCGTCGGCCACGTCGTCCTCGTCGTCGGACTTCAGCCCGTCGCCGCCGGCGGTGACGGTGACGGTGCCGCCGTCGACGACCAGGTAGTCCTTGCCGCGGATACCGTCGTCCGCGGCCGTCACCGTGATCGTGCCGGCGGCCACGACCAGGCCGTCCTTGCCGGTGATGCCGTCGACGTCGCCGCTCACGGTCAGCGCGCCGGTACCGGAGATGGTGAGGTCGGCGGTGCTGTAGAGCGCCGCGTCGGGGACGTCGGTCTCGGTCTCCGTCCCGGCTGCGGCGGTCGCGGCGGCCGTGCCCGTGGTGGTCAGCGAGTTCTGCGTCCCGTCCGCGAGGTCGACCACGGCGGCCTCGGCATCACTGACCAGCACCGCGGCGGTGGTGCTGCTGGTGATGTCGGCGCCGTCCAGGATGAGGGTGACCACGCCGTCCCCGGCGGAGTCGACGACGATCTGCCCGTCGGTGAGGGTGCCGCTGATCCGGTAGGTGCCCGCAGCGGTGATGGTCACCGTCGAGCCGGCCACGGTCACCGCGGCGGAATCGCTGCTGGCCGAGTCCCCGGAGAGGGTGATGGCGACCTCCGCGGTGTCGGCCGCGGCTGCGGTGCTGCTGCTCAGGTCGATCACCTCGGCGTTCGCGGCCAGGGTGGCGGCGGCCGAGGTGGGGGTGCTGGCCGCCGCCGCGGCGGACGTGGCCGCGTTCGTCGAGGTGGCGGCGGAGGTGGCGGTGGTGTCGGTCTGGGCGGCGCAGGCGCCGGTGACCAGGGCGAGGGACAGGGCGACGGGCAGGACGAAGCGGCGGGTGAGGGCGCGCATGGCGGAACTCCGGTTCTCTTCAGGGGGCATCGGGGCGGACGGCAGCCGCGCCGGTGTCCGGCGCAGCAGGGGTCAGGAACGGGGGCCGATCAGGCCGCGCGGTCCAGGGGGTCGGCCACGGGCGCGAGCCGGCGCAGGGTCCGGCGCCAGGTCGTGGCGGGCAGGTCGGGGCGGAGCGCCGCGAGCCCGGTGGCGTACTTGGAGATCGAACTGGGCCGCATGCCGTGCCGCCACAGCACCCGGTCGGCCGCGCACAGCCGCCCCGGCGACTTCGTCTCCACGACGACCAGGTCGGGGCGGGCGAGGCCGGCCCCGTCGGGCAGGTGCCAGTGCAGACCGGTGTCGACGGTGACCCGGCTGTCGTCCCCGGGCAGGTACAGCGTGCTGCGGAGGTAGCCGTTGGACAGGACGGCGGCGAAGTCCAGCTCAGCCACCCCGGGCCACGCCGCCGCCTGCACGGTGAAGGCCCGGGCGGCTGCGTCCATCCGGTCGGTGCGCGGGTCGGTGTGCGGTCGACGGACCTTGTGCGTGCGACCGCGCACGTCCCGGGTCTTCACCTCGAACCAGGTCTCTGCGGAGTCCAGGTACGTGCGGGTGCGGAGCTTGAACCGGCGCGGCCGGCGGTGCGCGGCCAGGCGATAGCAGGTGAGATCGGCGGTGTCGAAGTACACCGAGGCGTACCGGAAGGCCCGCTGTCCGTCGATGTCCAGAGCTCGGGCCCCGACGCGATCGAGACCACCGATCAGCACGGGCAGGAACGATGACGGCACCAGGTACTTGCAGTCCACCCGCTCCTGCAGGGCCGCGTTCTCGAGCAGCTCGGCAAGCCCGATCGGGTCGAGAGTCTCCACCGGACAACGGGTGCGCAGGGCGGTACTCACCGGGCGAACGCCTCGGTGAGCTCCTGCGGCGTCGCGGTGCTCACCCGGCGGCCGATCTCGTACCGCACCTCGACGGTGGTCGTCTCGTTGACCAGGTCGAGCTTCTGCACGACGACGCGGTGAACCCGCCCGCCCAGCATCTGCTCGAGGTGGGCGACGAGCTGAGCCTCGTCGGGGATGGCCCGGTCCAGCACGACCACCTGGTGGCGGTAGCGCGGCAGCATCCGTGGGTGGTCGCCGACGAACATGACGACCAGGATCATCGCCATCAGGCTCAGGGTGATCCAGGGCGCGGCGGTGGACAGCCCGGCCAGCAGGCCGAGAGCCAGGGCCGAGAAGTAGTAGGCGACCTCGTGCTGTTCCAGTTCGGTGCTGCGCAGCCGGATGATCGACAGCACCCCGAACAGGCCGAGCCCGACCCCGGCGCCGATCGTGGTCGTGGCCAGCACCCCGGCCACCGCCAGCACGCCGACGTTCACCCCGATGAACGAGACGACCAGATCGCGGCGCCGGTGGCGCGGGAAGTACAGGGCGAAGGTGAGCAGGCCGATGGCGACGACATCGGCGGCGAAGACGGCGAGTTGCGTCATGGGGGGTCCTCCTGGGGTTTGCGCTCCGTTCATCCAGCCGGTCGGAGCTGTGCGCGGCCCATGAGCCCGCTGTTCGCGGACGAGGCGTTTCCCGGCGTCCCGACGCCCGTGCGGTTACTCACACGTAGCCTCCTCGTCATCTCCGTGAGTGACACTTGATCGATTCACCTACCCGGTGGACGCGACCGAACCGGACCGCCGCACGACGAGCCGGCCCCACAGGGAGATGCCATGACCACCGAGATCGACGGTTCCTACACCGCCAGGGTCGAACGCACCTCGTTCGGCGACATCGCCGTCCACCTGCCCGGACAGGACCTGACGATCGTCCTGGACGCCGCTGACGCCGCCCGGATCTCCCGGGACATCCTGGACGCGCTGGGCCGTCGGGACGACGCCGCCGCCTGATCCGCCCCTCCCGCGCCCGGTCGCTGTCCGTCATGGGCGACAGCCCGGCTCAGAGGTGCCGCAGGACCGAATCCGGGTCGCGCAGGAAGGCCTGCCAGGTGCGGGTCAGGGTCAGGTCGGCCCACTCGCTGCGCCGCAGTCCCCATTCCCCGACCTCGTGGACGACGGCCCCCGGGACGGCCGCGACGAGGGGCGAGTGGGTGGCCACCACGGCCTGCGACGTGCCCCGGGCCGCGATCTCCTTGAGCAGGGCGACCAGGGCCAGGCACCCGGAGAACGACAGCGCCGACTCCGGCTCGTCGAACACGTACAGGCCGGGACCGTCGAAACGACCCGACTGCAGCAGCGAGATGAACGACTCCCCGTGGGACATCTCGTGGAAGCGCGGCTCCGGCCGATCGCCCGGGTGCTCCTCCAGGTAGGAGTAGAAGCCGTGCATCGTCTCGGCCCGCAGGAAAAAACCGCGCCGAGCGCCGCCGACACCACGGGTCAGCCGCAGATCGTCGAACAGGTCCGACTCGGTGGCCCGGGTGGAATGCCGAGCTCCGGTCGAACCACCCTCCGGTGACATTCCGAAGGCCAGGGCCAGCGCCTCCACGAGAGTGGATTTCCCCGAACCGTTCTCGCCCACCAGCACGGTCACCGGGGTCAGGTCGAGGCCGTCGGTCAGCACGTGCCGGACGGCCGGCAGGGTGTGCGGCCAGTGGTCGCCGAGGGCGACCGTGGGGGCGCGGTCGACCCGGCGGACCGGCAGGCGATCGAACGCTCGGGGCATGCGGCGACGGTAGCCATCGACACCGACAGCACTGCTCCGGTACCGACGATCCGGCCGCCCGGCCCCGGCCGCACCGTCCCTCCCGGCGGCCGCGGGACGATCTTCCGGGTCGGGGGGCTAACGTTGTCCCGAGGTCAGGTCCGGCTGCATGCTCTTGCGCGGCCACCGCCTCAGCTCCGCACGACACCGCCACCCCCGCCCGACCACCCGGCCCGGCCGGATGCGTTCGGCGAGGCACGCGAGCCGCTCGAACCGCCCGCTCGAACCACATGGAAGGAACCCATCGACGTGACCGCCACTGTGACCGCGTACGCCGCCCCCTCGGCGAAGGCACCCCTGGAACCGACGACCGTGACCCTGCGCGACGTCGGCGAGAACGACGTCCGCATCGACATCAAATTCGCCGGCATCTGCCACTCCGACATCCACCAGGCCCGCGAGGAGTGGGGCGAGGCCATCTTCCCGATGGTCCCGGGCCACGAGATCGCCGGCATCGTCGCCGAGGTCGGCTCCGGCGTGAGTAAGTACCAGGTCGGCGACCGCGTCGGCGTGGGCTGCTTCGTGGATTCCTGCCGGAAGTGCGAGAACTGCCTGGCCGGCGAGCAGCAGCACTGCCTGGAGGGCGAGGTCGGCACCTACAACGCCCGCTTCTACGACGGTGAGCCCACCTACGGCGGGTACGCCCAGGGCGTCGTCGTCGACGAGAACTACGTGCTCGGCATCCCCGAGGGCATCGAGCTGTCGGCGGCCGCGCCGCTGCTGTGCGCCGGCATCACCCTGTTCTCCCCGCTGAACCACTGGGAGGCCGGCCCCGGCAAGAAGGTCGCCATCGTCGGCATGGGCGGGCTGGGCCACATGGGCGTCAAGATCGCGCACGCCATGGGCGCCGAGGTCACCGTGCTCAGCCAGAGCCTGGCCAAGAAGGACGACGGGGAGCGCTTCGGCGCAGACCACTACTACGCGACGAGCGACCCGGCCACCTTCGAGTCGCTGAAGAACACGTTCGACCTGATCGTCAACACGGTCTCGGTCAACCTGCCCCTGGACAAGTACCTGGGCCTGCTTCGCCTCAACGGCACCTTCGTGGTCGCCGGGCTCCCGGACAAGCCGGACGAGCTGCAGGCCGGGCCGCTGCTGACCAACCGTCGCCGCATCGCCGGCACCAAGAACGGCGGCATCCCGGAGACCCAGCAGATGCTCGACTTCTGCGCCGAGCACGGTCTGGCCGCCGATGTCGAGGTCATCTCGGCCGAGGAGATCAACGACGCGTGGGAGAAGGTCGTCGGGGGCAAGGTGCGCTACCGCTTCGTCATCGACACCGCGACGCTGCCGGCAACCGCCTGATCATGACCTGCAGGACGGGCCCGGTGAGCACCTCACCGGGCCCGTTCCCGTCTCGGGCACGCTGAGGGCATGAGCCCACGCCTGCCCCGGTACGGCCCGGCCGCCCGGTTCTACGACCTGCTGTCCGCCGAACGCTGGGTCTACCGCGCCGGGCGGTTGCGGGCCATCGCGCTGCTGCGGCTCTCCGCCGGTGACCGGGTGCTGGATCTCGGTTGCGGGACGGGCCTGAACCTGCCCCCGGTGATGGCCGCCGTGGGCCTGTCCGGCGCCGTGCTCGGCGTCGACGCGTCCGGAGCCATGCTCGACGGGGCGCGCCGACGCATCGCCCGGCACGGCTGGACCGGCGTGCGGCTGATCGAGGCCGACGCCGCGACCGTCGACCTCGGCGACGAGGCACCGTTCGACGCCCTCCTGGTCACCTACGCGCTGTCGATCATGGACGGTTGGACGGTGGCGTTCGACCGGGCGGTGGCACGCCTGAGCCCGGGCGGCCGGATCGCCGTGGTCGACCTGGCCCTGCCCACCGGGTGGGGCCGCCTGGGCTGGCCGCTGGCCCGGTTCGCCTGCTGGACCGGCGGCGCCGACCCGTACCGGGCCCCGTGGCGCCGCATCGACACCGTCGCCGACGACGTCCGGCACGAGCGCCTCCGCAGCGGGCACGTCCGCGTGGTCGTCGGCACGGTGGCGACACCGGCGATGCCCCGCCCAGCACCGACCACCCCCGAGCAGAACGGCGGACGATGACCCCCGAACCCCGTGACGTCCCGACGGTGCCGATGACCGATCCGGCCTGGACCTCCGACCCGTTGACCCCGCCGCACGGTGCGGAGTGGGACCTGGTCATCGTGGGCGGCGGGACGGCCGGCATCGTCGCGGCCCGCACCGCGGCCGGCTTCGGCGCGAGCGTGCTGCTGGTGGAGCGGGACCGGCCGGGCGGGGACTGCCTGTGGACCGGGTGCGTGCCGAGCAAGGCGATGCTCGCCGCGGCCCACTCCGTCGCGGGCATGCGCGCGCCGGGGCCGGGCCTCCACGCCGGGCACGTCACGGTCGACGGTCCGGCCGTGTTGCGACGGGTGCAGGAGGCCATCGCCGCGATCGAGCCGGACGACTCCCCCGCCACCCTGCGTCGGGCCGGGGCCGCCGTCGCCCACGGCACCGCCCGGTTCACCGGTCCGCGCGAGATCACCGTCGACGGCACCCCGGTCCGGTTCCGCCGGGCCCTGCTGAGCACCGGTGCGGCGCCCGTCGTCCCGGACATCCCGGGCCTGCGCGCGGCCGACCCGCGCACCAGCGAGACGATCTGGTCGATCACCGAGCTGCCCGCCCGGCTGCTGGTGGTCGGCGGCGGCCCGATCGGCTGCGAGCTCGGCCAGGCCTTCGCCCGGCTCGGCTCCCGCGTCACCCTGGTCGGGTCGGCCCCGCGTCTGCTCGGCCGGGAGGACCCGGACGCCGCCGCGCTGGTGACCGCCGCGCTCGTCGCCGACGGGGTGGACGTCCGTACCGGGGTGGCACTCTCGTCGGTGGTCCCGGACGGGGGCGCGCACCGGGCGGACCTGGACGACGGCACGGAGGTGGTCGCCGATCTGGTGCTGGTCGCCGTCGGCCGGCACCCGCGAACCACCGACCTCGGCCTGGCCGAGGCCGGGATCGCCGTCGACGAGCGGGGTTTCGTCCGCGTCGACGCCCACCTGCGGACCGGCAACCCGCGGGTCTGGGCCGCCGGCGACCTGACCGGGTACCCGGCGTTCACCCACACCGCCGGGGTGCACGGCACGCTGGCGGCCACGAACGCGGTCCTGGGCCTGCGGGGCACGGTGGACACCACCGCGATCCCCCGCGTCACCTTCACCCAGCCCGAGGTCGCCGCCGTCGGCGTGGGCACGTCCGGCGGGCCCGGGCTGACCGTCCGCACCGTCCAGCACGCGCACGTGGACCGGGCCGTCGCCGACGGGGCCACCGACGGGTTCACCCGCCTGGCCTTCGACCGCCGCAACCGCGTGGTGGGCGCGACGATCGTCGGTCCCCGGGCCGGGGAGTCGCTGGCCGAGGCGGTGCTCGCCATCCGGCAAGGGTTGCGCGCCCGGGACATCGCGTCGGCCACCCACGCCTATCCGACCTACGGCGACGGGGTGTGGAACGCGGCCATCGCCCAGGTGCGGGCCCAGCTGGGCCGGCCCGTCCCGCGCACGGCCGTCCGGGTGCTGGCCGCGGTCCGCCGGCGCAGCGGTCGTTAGGCGGCCACGACCGTCCCCGCCCCCGGGGGCAGGGTCAGCACCACCCCGGTGCCGGGTTCCACCGCGGTGCCGACCGGCACCTGGACGGCGAGAAGGCCGATTGCGGAACGGATCTGCAGCACCAAATGCGTACCCGCGAACCGCACCGACTCCAGGGTCCCGGGGATCGGCTCCCCCGGGACCGCTCCCCAGCGCAGGGCCTCCTGCCGCACCACCAGCACCGCGGGCCCGTCGGGGAGTCCGGTCTCCTGATGCAGATCGAGCCCCTGGGCGGTGAACCGGCCCGCCCGGACCGCCCCGGGGATCTCGTTCCCGGCCCCGAAGAACCGGGCGGCGGCCAGCGACGGCGGCGCGGTGTAGAACATCTCGGGCGGGCCGTGCCCGGCCGCGCGCCCGTCGAGCATGAGCAGGATCGTGTCCGCGATCTCGACGGCCTCGGCCTGGTCGTGGGTGACGAACACCGTGGTCGTCCCGGACTCGGTGTGCAGATCCTTGACCAGGGTGCGCATCTCGACCCGCAGGGCCGCGTCCAGCTGGGAGAACGGCTCGTCCAGCAGCAGCACCGCGGGCTGGAGGACCAAGGCCCGGGCCAGGGCCACCCGCTGCTCCTGACCACCGGAGAGTTCGCCCACCCGACGGTCGCCGAGTCCGCCCAGCCACATGCGCTCCAGCATCGAGTCCACCCGCCGTCGCGTCTCCGCCCGCCCCGTCCGGCGCATCCGCAGGCCGAACGCGACGTTCTGCTCGACGGTGAGATGCGGGAACAGCAGGGGCTTCTGGAAGACCAGGCCGGTGCCGCTGCGGTCGGCGGGCACGTCCACCACCGACCGCCCCTCGATGGTGATGTCCCCGGTGTCGGGGCGCAGCAGCCCGGCCAGCATGGCCAGGGTGGTGCTCTTGCCGCAGCCGGACGGGCCGAGCAGAGCGGTGAACGAACCGGCGGGCACGACGACGTCCAGGTCGACCACCGCGGCGGTGTCGCCGAAGTGCTTGCCCACCCCGGTCAGCGCCACCTCTGCGCCGCTCACAGCCGACCGAACCCGATGACGCCGGCCGACCGGCCGGAGAGCAGCCGGGCGCACGCGGCCACCAGCACCAGCGGCGGTGCCACCAGGAGCACGCCGAGCGCGGCCGCCGACGTGGTGTCCGAGGACCCGATGGCGGCGAACAGCAGCAGCGGCAACGTCTTCACCTGGCCGCCGCCGACGAGCAGCGTCAGCACGTATTCGCTCCAGGAGATGAGGAAGGTGAGCAGCGCCGCCACGGTCAGCGGCGGGCGCAGCAGGGGCAGGGTGGCGAACAGGAACACCCGTACCGGCCCGGCGCCCAGGGCCCGGGCCTGCCGTTCGTAGTCCAGGTCCAGGTTGGCGAACGCGGCCCCGAGCAGGGTCGCCGCGTACGGCACCGTCGGCATAAGGTGCACCAGCACCACTCCGGCCACCGATTCCGACAGGCCGGCGCGGACGAAGAACACCTGGATGCCCAGCGTCACGGCGAGACCCGGGACGATCACCGGAGCCAGGAGCAGGAACTGCACCAGCCGGCGCCCGCGGAACCGGTAGAGGCCGACGGCGCGTCCGGCGGGCAGCCCGATCGCGCAGGCCAGCACGGACACGAGGACGGCGATGAGCAGGCTGGTGCCGAGCCCGGCCAGGATGTCGCTCCGCGGGTCGACGATCGTCCGCAGCCCGCGCAGGCTCAGCTCCTGCGGTAGCAGATCCGGGTAGCGCCAGCGGGCCGAGACGGCCCAGATCACCAGAGGCACCAGCGGGAGCAGCACCCCGAGCAGGATCAGCACGATGCCGACCCCGCGGGTCCGGGACCGGGCGCGGGTCGTCGTCGTCGCGATCACACCGACCGCCGGGACAGCCGGGAGATCAGTGCGAAGTACCCGGCGGCCACCGCCACGGTGAGCACGGCGATGATCACGGCCAGGGCCATGGCCTGGGGGCGGGCCCGCAGATCGGTGTCCCGGTAGTACTGCAGCGCCACCACCGGCAGCGTCGCCGGGTAGGGCCGGCCGAGCAGCGCGGGCACCTCGTACGAGCCGGCCGCGAACGCGAACACCAGGACCGAGCCGGCGGCCACCGCCGGGGCGACCAGCGGCAGCGTGACGCCGGTGAGTCGTTGCCACGCACTCGCGCCGAGCACCCGGGCCGCCCGTTCCAGGTCGTCCACCCCGCGCCCGAGGGCGGCCAGCGCGATGACGGCGAGGAACGGGGTCTCCTTCCACACGTACTCGGCGATGATCCCCCAGCCGAACGCGTCCGCGGTGAGTGCGGGGAAGTCGGCCGGGGTGTCGGTGAGGCCGACGGCGTGGGCCATCCGGGACAGGAACCCGCCCTGGGACAGCAGCAGCACCATGCACAGCGCCCCGACGAGGTGCGGCACGGCGAGGTTGGCCTGCAGGACGCCGGCGACCCACCCGCGGGACCGGCCGAGCCGCCGGACGAGCAGTGCGCACGCCACCCCGAGGGCGGCCGACACCGCGGTGGACACCAGCGCGACCCGGGCGGTCACCCCGAACGACGCCCGCACCGCCGGGTCGGCCCACACCTGTCGGTAGGCGTCCAGGGACAGCCCGCCGCCGGGCAGGAAGGGTTGGTACCCCAGGCTCTGGGCGATCGCCTGGGCCACCCCGGTCAGGAAGAACACGGCGACCACCGTCAGCGCGGGGGCGAGCAGCAGGGCGATGCGCACGCCTCGGGGCAGCGGACGTCGAGCGCGGCGGGGCCGGGACGGCGACACGGTGGAGGGTGCGGTGCTCACCCCTGCTGCAGCACGGTGGCCGTCCAGTCCTGCTCGAGCCGCGCCACGTACTCCGGGGCGAGCTCGGGCTGGGCGTCGCGGGTGAGCTCCTCCAGCGGGAGCACGGACGGGCTGAGCGGGACGGCGGCGAAGCGGGCCTGCACGTCGGCGTCCGTGCGGGTGAGATCGATGCCCGGGTAGATGCCCTCGGCCTCGTACAGCGCGAGCTGGGTCTCCGGGTCCTGGAGCACGTTGGCCAGCACCTTCGCGCCGGCGGCGTTCGCGGCGTTGGCCGGGATGGCGACGAAGCTGCGGTTGCCGATGTTGCCGCCGGCCAGCACGGCCTCCCGGGTGGTCTCCGGGAACAGCCCCTTCTCCACCTGGTCGCCGACGGCGCCGGGGCCGTACGTCAGGAACGCACTGATCTCGCCGTTGCCGTAGAGGGTCTCGACCTCCTCCTGCGACGCGGGATAGGTCTCCCCGCCGCGCCACAGCGAGCCGGCCACGCCGGTCAGTCGTGGCCACAGCTGCGCCACCGCCGCGGTGTAGGCGGCCTCGTCGAACGGACCGGCCAGCGAGGACGGGCCCCCGATGGCGTCGTACAGGAAGGTGCGGACGGCCATCGAGCCGGTGAAGTCGGGCGGGGCGGGGTAGGTGAACAGACCCGGGTTGGCCTGCGACCAGGCGAAGAGGCTGTCGACCGAGGCGACATCGGCCGCGGAGAGCACGGCGCTGTCGTAGACCAGCGCCGAGTCGGCGCTCTGCCACACCGCCTCGCACCCGTCCACCGGGGTGCCGAAGTCGCTGGCCACCGCCGGGTCGGCGAAGTCGACGTACCGGGAGTTCGGGAGCACGGTGTCCCATCCGCACTCCCACAGATCGGCCTGCACCCCGGTGGCGAAGTTCTCGCCGTTGACCCAGACCAGGTCCACCGCACCGGAATCGGTGGCCCCGGCCTGCACGTCGCCGAGCACCTTGTTGACGGCGTCGGCGGTGTCGGTGATCTTGACCTGGTTGAGGGTGACGCCGGCGGCGGCCAGCTCGTCGGCCACGTACCCCGTGACGAACGTGTTCAGGGTGTCGTCGCCGCCGTACATGTACCAGTTCACCGTCTGCCCGTTCGCCTCCGCGAGCACGGCGTCCCAGTCGGCGGTGGTCGTGCCCGGCGAACCCGATGCGGCGGCGGTGGACGCGGCGGTGGACGTGGCCGCGCTCGACCCGGCCGAGGACGACCCCGGCCCGGTGGCGGTGGTCGTGGCGGCGGCGGAACCCGGTGCGACAGCGGTGCTCCCGGCCGACCCGGACGACGAGCCGCAGCCGGCGACGGTCAGCAGGGTGAGGGCGGTGCCCAGGGCGAGCGCGGTGGTGGGGCGGCGGGCAGCGGTGCGCAGGCGCATCACAGGTCCTGTCTGTCGGGGGCGGAGCGGTGGGCGGACGGGGCTGACGGTGAGGCCGTCGAGACTCCTGATGGGGCCGGTCGGCGGAGAACCCGGACGCCGAAGGCGATCCGCTGCCCGGCGGTGACCGCGACGGCCGCGGTGAACACCCAGGCGATGAGCGCGGCGTGCCCCGGGAACAGGCAGAACAGCACGTAGGCGACCACCGTCTCGGTGCCCTCGGCCAGCCCGCCGACGAACCGCAGCGAGCGGCCGTCGCCGCCGGTGTCACCGCGCCGCTCCAGCAGTGAGGACAGCGCCAGGAACGCGGTGCCCGAGACGTAGTAGGCGACCAGCAGGGCCAGGCAGGCGATCCGGGCGTCCGGCACGGCGACGGCGACGGCCAGCACGAAGCCGGCGTACACGCTGAAGTCGGCGACGATGTCGAGGAACCCGCCGAGTTCGGTGGCGCCGCGACGCCGGGCCAGCGGCCCGTCCAACCCGTCGAGCAGCCGGTTGACCAGCCAGAGCACGAGGGCGAGCGTCCAGGACCCGGTGCCGGCGGCCACGCAGGCACCCAGCCCGGCCAGCCAGCCGACCCCGGTCACCATCAGCGGGCGCACCCCCAGCGCCGCCAACCCACCGGCGGTGGCGTCGAGTCCGGGGGCGAGCAGCCGGCGGACGGGAGCGTCAAGCACCCGCGACTCCCGGACCGCCGGCCCGGACCGATCCGGCAGTGGTGGGAGTGGCATGGCGGATCCGGCGGTCGGTCACCGGGGCCAGCGGGAGCAGGACGCGCAGGGCGGCGTTCTCCCCCGGATCCAGGACGCCGTGCTGCACGCACGCCGGCACCAGCTCCCCGGTCTCCGGGTGGGCCATGGCGTACGAGCACGCCTGCAGCCGTTCCTGGGTGGCCTTGAGGACCGGGTCGGTGAGCGCCTCACCGCGCTGCATCGCCGCCCACGCCGGGGCGACGTCGCCGGCGTCCATGAAGGAGTGCATGACGAAGCTGACCGGGCGGATGCGCTCGGAGAGCAGCTTGCGCGGGCCCACCCCGCGCAGGGTGCGCCCCAGCCAGCCCAGGAAGATGGCGGCGACCTGCGGATGACGGGCCACCACCCGGGCCAGTTTGACCGCCAGCAACGGGATCGGGGTGCCGGAGAAGTTGATGCCGCCGCAGTACCGGAAGAACGCGTCGCGCACCGCCAGGTCCCGGGGGCTCTGGTCGTCGAGTACCGGGTACCAGCGGTGGCCGACGTAGAACCCGTAGGCGGTGCGGTTGCAACGCACGTCGCCGTTCTGGAAGACCCCGTACGGCAACCGGCTCCCGGCGCCGCGCTCGATCTCGGCCCACACGATGTCGGCGTCGATCTCGCGGTAGCCGTCGTGCCAGCGCCGGTCGTCGCCGACGAACGCGGCGGGCTGGAAGGAGAACATCCCGAAGCCGTAGTCGTGGCACTCGGCGAGCACGTCGGCGATCTGGTCGACGTTCCGCGGGGTGACGGTCATGTTGTGGGCCAGGAAGTACCGGACGCCGTGCCGGCGCTTCAGCTCGGCGAACATCGCGGTGAACGCCCTGCGGTGGGGGTTGAGCGAGGCCTCGTCGGCGGGCCGCTCGATGCCGCGCCGGCCGAACATGAGCATGTCGAAGTGCCCGGCGAAGGAGAGCCGGTCGAACCGCTTCTTCCCGTCCGGGCCCAGGGCGACCTCGGTGAGGTAGTCGGCGTCGAAGTCGCCGTGGGTCATGCTCATCGGCTCGCGCCCGGCGTCGAGCATGAGCTTCAGGGTGGCGGCGTGGTCGTCGGCCGGGAGCAGGGTGACCTCGCCGCCGATCAGCTGGGCGTGCGCCCGCGGCCCGCGGATGCGGCGGAAGAAGGCCATCTGCTCACCCACCTCGCCGCGGGTGTGCTCGCCGCTGATCGCCACCCGGTTGGCGTCCCGGGAGTGGTAGCAGGGGGTGCAGGCCAGGTTGCACTTCGGGAACACCCCGTGGGTCCCCTCGCAGCCCACCGCGTGCTGGCCCAGGGTCTGGGCCGGAACCCGGGCACCCGGGGGGAGCTCGGACCATCGGCGCTCCAACGCCGCCTGCGTCTCCGGGTGCACCGGACGGGTGGCCAGGGCCAGCTCGCGCACCCGGGCGCGAGCGCCGTGCAGGATCCCCCGCAGCGATCGGGCCGAACGGACTTCCGTCGTCATGACGTCCCCTGCCTGTCGTTTCCCGGCCGGGGCCACGGCGCCTCTGCGCGCTCGTCACCCTGTGAACGCCATTGAACACGGTCGGCGGTCGCTACGGAGGGGGCTCGCGGCCTGCGTCCGGTCCGGTCTCCGCCGCCCGGCTCAGTCGCTCGACCGTGGCGTCAGCGCGAACAGCGGGATGGTGCGGATCCCGGCGGTCTTGGTCTCGTACTCGCCGAAGCCCGGCATGATCGCCACGATCCGCGCGTAGATCTCGTCCCGCTCGGTGCCGGTGATCTCCTCGGCCCGCACGTCCAGGGTCGTCGCCGAGCGCTCCGGGTGGCCGATATCGACGGTGATCTCGGGGTGGGCGAGCAGGTTGTGGTACCAGGCCGGGTGACTCGGCGCGCCGGCCGCCGAGGCCACGATGACCATCCGCCCACCGTCGTCGAACCAGACCAGCGGGGTGACCCGCTCGGCACCGGACTTCGCGCCGCGGTGGTGCACCAGCACCATCGGCGCCCCCTCGAAGGGCGGGCCGACATGGCCGTCGTGGGCGTGGAAGTCCTCGATGATGCGGGTGTTGAAGTCGCTCACGGCTGCTCCCTGCTCGGCCCGGCGCCACGGCGGTCCCGGTGCTGCCGCAGATCATCACTCCCCCACGGCCGTCGCGGTACCTTTCGGGCACACGACATCCGGTGAGGGAGACCATGAATCTGGAGAAGGTGGTCTTCGGGTTCTTCGTCCTGCTGGCCGCGACGCTGAACCTGGGGTTCTTCATCGGCGACATCGCCAACCCCGAGCTGCACAGCGTGTGGGAGCTCTTCGCCGCGCTGACCGTCAGCCTCATCGCCACCGTGCTGAAGTTCGGTGATCGCACCCAGCTCGGCGCGGTGCACCTGGCCACCAGTCTGGTCGCGGATCTGCAGCTGGTCGCCGCGGGGATCGTCTGGGTCATCGCCGAGTCCTCCGATGCGGGGCTGACGGCGGCGTCCACCGCCGCGGCGGTGTCACTGTCCGGCGGGGCGCTGCTGGCCAACCTGGTCTCGGTGGTGCTGCTGGTGTCCGAGACGGTCGGCTACCACCGCCGGTGAGCACGCCGCTCCCACCGGGACGGGCGGGCGCCGCCTCCGCCCCCCCGACCCGCAATCCGCTGCGGGTCTTCTGGCGCGTCCTGCTCGCCCGGGACACCCCGCCCGGTGACGTCCCCCGGCACGCGACCCGCTCGGGCGCGCAGGCCTCGGTGTTCATCGTGCTGCGGCGCATGCGCGCCCCCCTCATCACGCTGATCGTCATCTTCACCGTCAGCGTGCTGGGGCTGGTCCTCGTCCCGGGCAACCCGGTCGACGGGCAGCCCACCCATCTGACCCCGTTCGACGCGTTCTACGTCATGAGCTACACGGCCACCACCATCGGCTTCGGCGAGCTACCGGTGCCGTTCTCCACCCCGCAACGGATCTGGGTCACCGCGGCCATCTACCTGTCGGTGATCGGCTGGGCGTACGCGATCGGGACCCTGCTCAGCCTCATCCAGGACCGGTCCTTCCGCTCCGCGCTGGCCCGGCAGCGCTTCCGCCGCACGGTCTCCCGCATCCGCGAGCCGTTCGTGCTCATCGCCGGGTTCGGCCGCGCCGGGGAGCTGCTGGGCGGGTCGCTGGACGAGCTCGGCCGGCAGTTCGTGGTGCTGGACGTGGCCGCCGACCGGATCGACGCGCTGGACCTGTCGACCTACCGCGGGGACATCCCTGGGCTGGTCGCCGACGCGGCCGACCCGCACTTCCTCGGCCTGGCCGGGCTGGAGTCGCCGTACTGCACGGCGGTGGCCGCGCTGACCGACGACGACGAGGTCAACCTGGCCGTCACCATGGCCACGTCCCTGCTCCGGCCGGACGTCACCGTGGTCGCCCGGACCAGTTCCCGCTCCGTGGGCAACCGGATGGCCGCGTTCGGCGCGTCCGGAGTGGTCAATCCCTTCGACCGGTTCGGTGACCACCTGCGCACGGCGCTGCGCTCGCCGGCGTCCTACCAGCTGCTGAGCTGGTTGGAGGCCGGGCCGGGAGCGCCACTGCCGGACCGGGAGCGACCCCCCTCCCACGGGCACTGGGTGATCTGCGGTTACGGCCGGTTCGGCCGGGAGATGACCGCGGACCTGACCGCGGAGGGCCTGCAGGTCACCGTCATCGACCCGCGCCCGCAGGCGCAGGAGGACCACGAACGGGACGAGCACCCGCCGCACGGCCGGGCCTCGTCCACCGAGTTCGTGCTGGGTGACGGGTCCGAGCCGGACCTGCTGGAACGGGCCGATCTCGCGCACGCGGTGGGCTTCGTGGCCGGGACCGACAACGACACCGCCAATCTCTCCCTGCTGGCCGCCGCCCGACGGATCAACCCGGATCTGTTCCTCGGCGCGCGGCAGAACCGGTCCAGCAACGCCCCGCTCTACGCCGCCATGACGGTGACCTCGCTGCTGGTGCCGGCGGAGACCGTCGCGCACGAGGTGTACGCGCAGCTGAGCACCCCCCTGCTGTGGCGGTTCCTGCAGGAGATGCCCGGACGGGGCGAGGAGTTCGCCGCGGACCTGGTGCACCGATTGACCCGTGACTGCGGTCACGAACTCCCCGCGCTGTGGAAGATCCAGCTGGACGGCGAGCTCGCCCCCGCGGTCCGCAGCTGGCTGACCGCCGGCGGCGCAACCCTGGGCGACCTGCTCCGCAATCCGGAGAACCGTTCCGAGCGCCTGCCCGTGGTGGTGCTCATCGTCGCCGGCACCGAGCGCACCGCCCTGGCCCCGGCCGACGACGTCGAGCTCCTCCCGGGGGACGAGCTGTTGCTCGCCGGCCGGCCGGTCGACCGCCGGGAGGTGGAGACCACCCTGCTGTCCGAGGCGACGGCCGCGCTGGTGCTGCACGGGCGGGAGGAACCGGCCGGGTGGGTGTGGCGGAGGCTGGGCGGCACGGGCCGGTCCGGCTGAACCGAGCGTCCGGATCGTCAGGGGTGAAGGCCGGATCGAGCGGCCTGGTCAGGTGGGACGCCCGGGTCGGTGGGTCGGGTAGAAATAGGGCGCAGCCCGGCGTGAACGTGCACGTCAGCGGGCCGACCGGGACGGGGTCCTGTGGAGGCGATCGGGGAGGGACAGCGGTGCGGGCACCTGCCAAGCGGGAACTGTTGGGCGGTGCCGTCGTCGGTGTCGTCCGCGATCTCATCCTGTCCGGCGACGTGCGCCCCGGTGAGCGGCTGGGCCTGACGCGGCTGTCCGAGCTGATGGGGATGAGCTCGACGCCCGTGCGGCAGGCCCTGTTCCAGCTCTCCCAGGACGGCTGGCTCGTGCACGAGCCGCACCGCGGATTCTGGGTCGCGCCGCTGGACCGGGCCGATCTGCAGGACACGTACCAGGTCTGGGCCCGACTGGAGGGCGAGATCGCCGTGCGGGCCACCCGTCGCGCCACCGCCGAGCAGCTCGCCGCGATCCGGACCCTGAACGGTGCGCTCACCGAGCTGGTCGACCACCGCAGCCAGACGGCCCTGGACCTCAACGAGCAGTTCCACTCCGCCGTGCACGCGGTCTCCGGCGCGCACCGCCTCGTCTGGTTCGCCGACGTCGCGATCCGTTCCGTGCCGCTGCGGTTCAATGAGGCGTTCCAGACGGTGCCCGGGTGGGCCGAGGTCAACCGGCACGGGCACACCGCGATCGTCGACGCCATGGAGTCCGGCGACGCCGACCGGGCGGGCGAGCTCATGCAGGAGCACTTCGTCCGCACCGGTGAACTGCTCATCTCGCAGCTGGACGAGTTGCGCCTGTGGGCCGGTCCCGTCGCCGGGACCGACCTACGGGACGGATGACACGTGTGGTGACGACCGGGGTTACAGCACGTCCTTCGACGTCTCCCGGGCGGCCAGGGCGGCGACGAACGCGAGCACGTTGACCGCGATGCCGAAGGCCACGATGTACCCGGTGTTGAAGGTGCCGCCGCCGGCGATGAGCAGTGCGGCGCAGATCAGCGGGGTGAGACCGCCGATGGAGCCGGCCAACTGGTAGCCGAGCGAGGCACCGGTGTACCGCAGGCGCGTCGGGAACAGCTCCCCCAGCCAGGCCGCGACGGGGCTGTAGCAGATGGAGTGCCCGATGGCGATGGCGGCCATCGAGATGTACAGCGCTCCGAGGTTCCCGGAGTTCAGGTCCCGGAACAGGAACACCACGCTGACCGCCTGCATGGCGAGCCCGATGAGGGTGACGTTCCGCCGCCCCCAGTAGTCCGACAGCGTCCCGAAGATGGGCTGTCCGAGGAAGCCGATGGCCGCGCTGAGGAGCACCACCCCGGACATCTCGGCCCGGGTGAACCCCGTCTGCAGCCCGTAGGCCGCGGCGTACGTGGAGTAGATCGAACTGACCGCGAACGGGCCGACCACCAGGGCGATGGCGATGATCAGCGTCTTGGGGTGCCGCAGGACCTCGATGATCGGGGCCTTCTCGACCTCGGAGGTCGCGGCCTTCTTCTGGGCCTCCAGGAAGACCGGGCTCTCGTGCACACCGAGTCGGATCCACAGCCCGACGACGACCAGCACCGAGGACAGCAGGAACGGCAGGCGCCAGCCCCAGCTGAGCAGCGCATCCGACGGCAGCTGGGTGAGCAGGGCGAAGACGCCGGTGGCCAGCAGGATCCCGCCGGTCAGCCCCATCTGCGGGATGCTGGTGGAGAACCCGCGCCGACGCCGGGAGTGCTCCATGGCGATGAGCACCGCACCGCCCCACTCCCCGCCCGCAGCGACGCCCTGCAGGGTGCGCAGCACGACGAGCAGAATGGGCGCGGCGATCCCGATCTGGGCGTAGGTCGGCAGCAGGCCGATCAGCGTCGTCCCGATACCCATGAGGATGATCGAGAGCACCAGCATCTTCTTGCGGCCCAGCTTGTCGCCGTAGTGACCCCAGATGGCGCCGCCGATGGGCCGGGCGAAGAAGCCGATGGCCAGGGTGGCGAAGGAGGCCAGGGTGCCCGCCGCGGAGCTCACCGTCGGGAAGAACAGCTGGTTGAAGACCAGCGCCGAGGCCAGGCCGAAGAGGTAGAAGTCGTACCACTCGATGAGCGAGCCGATGAAGCTGGACACCAGCACCCGGCGGATCTGCCGTCGTTGTGCCGGGTCCAGGTGGTCGGGCGCCGAACTCTTCAGTGCTGTGGTGCCGGGAGACGACGTCGTGTCCACGGGATCCTCCAGTGCATCGCGGGAAGGTGCTGGGCGGCGAGCTCCGTCCCCGGTGTGGAGGAGTCGCAGGGTGGTGCGGGGAACGGGTCGGGCGGGTCCGGGTCAGGCGGCCGGGACGGGGCTGGTCCGCGAATGACCCTTCAGGTCGAAGGTGGGATCGGCGACCTGCTCCGGGGTGAGCGGCAGGGAGCGGTCCAGGATGCGCCGGGCGGCCAGGTGGTCGGCGGCGTTGTTCACCGACTCGGCGCCGGCGAAGTCGTCGCCGACGAAACGGAAGACGGAGAACGATCCGCTCGCGGGGTCACCGCGGAGCACGGAGCGGGCATCGGTGGGGATGAGACCGGCGATCTGCAGCCGGTTCCCGCCCTGGTGGGACCAGAACCACGGGGTCGCGGCGTACGGCGTGGGTGTCCCGGTCAGCGTGCGGGCGAGGATCTTGGCCTGATCCACCGCGTTCTGCACCGATTCCAGCCGGATGAGTGCGCCGGTGCGGGCGTCGGGGTAGGCGCAGCAGTCGCCGAGGGCCCACACGTGGGGATCGCTGCTGCGCAGGTACTCGTCGACGACGATGCCGTTGCCGACGGCGAGACCGGCCTGCTGCGCGATCTCGATGTTGGGCAGCACCCCGACGCCGACGACGACGAGGTCCGCCGGGTACCGCGTCCCGGACGACCCGACACCGGCGACCACTCGGCCGTCCTCACCCAGGATCTCGGTGATGCCCTCGCCGAACACCGTGCGCACCCCCGCGGCGGTGTGCTGCCCATGGAAGTGGTCGGACATCTCCGGCGACAGCACGCGGCCCATCATCCGGGGCGCCATCTCCAGCACGGTGACCTCGACCCCGTGGGCCCGGGCGGACGCGGCGAACTCCAGGCCGATGAACCCGGCCCCGACGACCAGGGCCCGGCGCGCGGTGAGCAGATCGGCCCGCAGCGCGGCGGCGTCGTCCAGGGTGCGCAGGGAGTGGACCCCGGCCAGCTCGGCCCCCGGGATGCGCAGCGCGCGGTTGCGCGCCCCGGTGGCCAGCACCAGGTCGCGGTACGGCAGCACCTGCCCGTCCACGGCGGTGATCGTGGCCGCCGCCGGGTCGATCGTCTCCACACCGACCCCAGGGTGGAAGGTGACATCCCGTTCGACGAAGAACTTCTCGGCCCGGATGGGCAGGGCGGTGGCGTCCTGCCCCGTTTCGTCCGGCACGCCCAGGAAGTCCTTGGAGAGCGGCGGCCGCTGGTAGGGCAGGTGCACCTCGGTGCCGAACAGGTCGATGGGTCCGGTGTACCCCTCGCCGCGCAGGGAGTCGGCCAGCTGGACGCCGCCCTGGCCGCTGCCGACGATGACGATCCCGCGGGCCGTGCTCACTGCTCCGCCGGGACGTCGACGACGATCTTCTCCAGGCGCGGGCCGGTCTTGAGCTGGCAGCCCAGCCGGGAGCGCTCGGGATCCCGCGGGGCGGCGGTCTCCTCGAGCATCTCCTCCTCGTCCTCGCTGAGCGGCGGCAGGGCGGCGAGGTACTCCGGACGCACGTACACGTGGCAGGTCGCGCAGATGGCCTGCCCGCCGCACTCCCCCACGATGCCGGCGATCCCGCCGGCCACGGCCCCGCGCATCACGGAGGTGCCCGGGACGACGTCGATCTCGTCGACCGACCCGTCGAGGTGGTGATAGGTGATGGTGGGCATGGTCAGCGGGCCCCGACGAGGATGCGCGCGGCGTTGGTGATCATCATCTGGTCGATGTCTGCGTCGGAGACCCCGCGCTCACGCAGCTGCGGGAGGATGTCCCGCGAGATGTGGGCGTGGTTCCAGTCCGGGGACTCGCGCCGCCGGAACGACGGCGGGGTGTTGATGCTGAACACCCCGGCGTCGTGCGACAGGGTCAGCTTCTCGGCGTAGCCCAGCTCGACCAGGCGGACGACGGTGTCCACGCGCTCGGAATCACTGCGCATGGAGACCATGCCGAACCGGTCCATGCCGAGAGTGGAGCCGTTGTCCATCAACTCGCGCAGGTAGTCCAGGTCGGTGCTGTCCCCGGAGTGCCCGATGAGCACGTGCTCCAGCGGGACGCCGCGGGAGCGGAAGAACTCCTGCTGGTCGCGGCCGCGGAACTCCCGGGCGTGGGTGTGGGTGGTGATGGTGGCGCCGGTCTCCAGGTGCGCGGTGGCCGCGGCCCCCATTACCCGCTCGACCCCGGGGGTGAGTCCGGGCTCGTCGGTGGCGACCTTGATCATCACGGCCTTGACGCCGGTGTCGCCGATGCCGGTGGTCAGGTCGCGGATGAACATGGCCGGCATGGGGTCGTCCATGTCGACCATCAGCCCGGGGCCGTGGGTCTGGAAGAACGTGGGCAGGGCGTTGAACGTGTAGTAGCCGGTGGCCACCACGATGTTGACCGCGGTGGCCGCGGCCACCCGCTGGATGCGCGGGATGGACCGGCCCAGACCCGGGACCGTCAGATCGATGATGGTCTCGATGCCGAGGGTCTTGAGCTCGTCGAGGGTGTCGACGGCCTTGGCGACCATGGCGTCCTCGCCCTCCCACTCGGGGTCGGGCCAGCCCTCCTCGATCTCCGGGTTCTTGGTGAAGATGTGCTCGTGGGTCAGGGTGCGGCCGATGGCCTCGAGTGCGACGGGGCCGTTGACGGTGTCGACGGTGCTCATGCCGGTCCTCCTGAGGTGTGGGCGAGCGCCGCGAGGGACGCCCGGATGAAGCCGATGTCGGACCCGGCGGTGACCATGCCGAAGCCGTCGGCATGACGCGTGGCCGGTGTGCCGGTGATGGCGGTGACCTTGCCGTGGCGGGTGCAGGACTCGCGGATGGAACGGACGGCGTCGTGCAGGGCCGGGTCGGTGGCCGCCTCGATGCCGGTGGGGGCGCCGCCCAGGCTGACCGACAGATCGGCCGGCCCGATGTACACGCCGTCCACGCCGGGGGTGGAGACGATGGCGTCGACATCGGCCACACCCGCCGCGGTCTCGATCATCACCAGGCACATGACCTGGCCGTTGACGGTGGCCGGGTCGCCACCCAGCCCGTGGGTGGCCCGGATCGGTCCCCAACTGCGGGTCCCGTCCGGGAAGTAGCGGCAGGCGGCCGCGGCCCGGGCCGCCGCGTCGGCGTCCTCGACCATCGGGACGATGACGCCCTCGGCGCCGGCGTCCAGCGCCTGCCCGATCAGGGTCGGGTCGTTGCCGGCCACCCGGACGAGCGGGGTGGCCGACCCCCGGGCCAGGGCGCGGAGCATCGACACCAGGCGCTCGGCGGGGATGAGGCCGTGCTGCTGGTCGAGGTAGACGTAGTCGTACCCGGCCATGGTGAACTCCTCGGCGATCTGCGCGTCGCCGAGCACGCAGGACAGTCCGGTGGCGTTCCCGCCGCCGGACAGTCTGTCCCGCAACCGGTTCGGTCGGCTCACAGCCGGTACCACTGCCGGGCCGACTCGGCCATCAGCTTGGGCCGCATGGTCTCCGGCATGGCCTCGAGCAGGAGCTCCAGGTCGTCGTCGTGCCGGTGCGGGTAGTCGGTGGCGAACATCAGGATGTCCTCGGAACCGAGCCAGTCCAGGATGGTCCGGGTCTGGGCGACCGAACCGAGGTCGGACGGGGCGACGGAGAAGCGGATGTGGTCGCGGACGATGTCCAGCGGGAGCCGGTCCAGCCAGGGGAAGTCGCGCCGCAGGCCCTTCCACTTCTTGTTCATGCTCCAGCCCCAGGTGGGCACCCAGGTGAACCCGCCCTCCATCACCGCGAACCGCAGCGTGGGGAACTTCTGGAACACGCCCTCGAAGATGACGCTGGTCAGCTGGGCCAGGTACAGCTGGGTCTCCACCGCGTACTCCTCGGCGTAGTGCCCGGCGTACCCGGTCGGCGACGGCGCGTCCTCGGTGGTCCCACCCCAGTGCAACCCCAGGACCAGGTCGTGCCGTTCCGCCACCTCGTAGATGGGGTGGAAGTAGCGCTGCCCGTAGAGCCGCTCGGAGCGGACCGGCAGCATGACCTGCTTGAACTGCGGATGCCCACCGATGCGGTCGATCTCGGCCGCCGCGGCCAGCGGGTCGCGGGCCGGGATGACCAGGGAGCCGACCAGGCGCTCGTCGGCGGCGAACCACTCGGCGACCATCCAGTCGTTGACCGCCCGGGCCAGTGCCGGTGCCCAGTCGGGGTGGCGCAGCGAGTCGACGCCGTAGTAGCAGTTCAGCACCGCCTTCTCGGTCCGCCACGGTTCGAGCACCTGCTGCTGCAGCAGCTCGACCCGGGTGGCGCTGGTGCCGTCGGCCTGCCGCCACTCGGCTCGGGCGGTGGTGGGAGCGCCGGGCGGGTAGCTCAGCGCCGGGCCGGTCGGGCCGTGCCAGCCGCGCTCGCGGGTCGCCTCCTGCCACACCGGATCGAGGTACGGCAGGATCGCGTCCAGCGAGGGGACGTTGGCGTGTACGTCGCAGTCGATGACCGCGCCGGTCCACGTCGAGGGCCGGGTCGCTTGCGGGAGAACAGTCGTCATTGTCTGGTCCTTCGCGTATGGGTGCCGCCGCGTGCGGGACGGTGGGTCAGGAGGCGGCGGGCGGGACGGGGGCGGGTGCCGACCCGGCCTCGGTGACCGGCTGGGGCACGGTGGGCCGCGGCTCGACGGGTTCGGCCGTGGCCGGCCCCGGGACGGCCACGTCGGTGGGGCCGTCCGGGACCGGGGCTGTCGCGACGCGGCGCCGGGACGGCGCCTTGAGGGTGAGGACGATGTACTGCTCCTCGACCTCGACGTCGAACTTCTCGGCCTGGTACGGGCCGGGCACCATGCCGGCGATCCCGGACTGCACGTCGGACTGCAGGGCGGTGCCGGCCTCCACCCCGATGGGGAACGGCCGGGCGGACAGGCCGTGCGGGTCGAAGTACGACTGCCCGGTCCGGATGTCGAACTCCCAGTTGTGGTACGGGCAGGTCAGCAGGGTCTGCGAACGGTCCAGGTTGACGATGCCCGGCGCCGGGGACGACACCTTGCTCACGATCTGGCCGTAGCACAGCGGGCCGCCCAGGTGCGGGCAACGGTTG
Organism: Nakamurella flavida; assembly: GCF_030811475.1. Lineage (NCBI taxonomy): Bacteria > Bacillati > Actinomycetota > Actinomycetes > Nakamurellales > Nakamurellaceae > Nakamurella > Nakamurella flavida. Next base: position 3,463,020 of record NZ_JAUSQV010000001.1, on the reverse strand, counting down.
AGCACCGCGTGGAACTCGCCGTCGACCTGGAACACGCCGATCTCCCGGCCGTTCACCTCGACCAGCAGCCGCCCGGACTCCGGGAAGTCCTCCACCCGGCCGACCACGTAGCGCTGGGGCTTCTTCGCCCTCGCCGGTGCCGGCTCGTTCCCGGCCGTCGGATCGGTGATCTGTTCGGTCATCGCTGCACCAGCTCCGGTTCGGTCTCGGACAGCGGCCGGGTCGACCGGTCGGTCACCCAGCTCGCGTCCAGGTCGTGGATGTCGTGGCAGCCCAACAGCTGCAGGGTGCGGATCAGCTCGATCCGCATGCGCTCCAGCACGTGGCTCACCCCGGCGGTGCCGCCGGCGGCGAGGCCGAAGGCCGGGTAGCGGCCGACGAGCACGGCGCGGGCGCCCAGCGAGAGCGCCTTGACCACATCGGCGCCGCGGCGGATGCCGCTGTCCAGGATGATCTCCAGGTCGTTGCCGACCGCGTCCACGATGCGGGGCAGCGCCCGCAGGGTGGCCGGCGCCCCGTCGAGCTGACGGCCGCCGTGGTTGGACACGATGATCCCGTCGGCGCCGAGCGAGCGCGCCCGCTGCGCGTCGGCCACGGTGAGCACGCCTTTGATGATCAGCGGGCCGGCCCAGTTCGCCCGCATCCAGGCGATGTCGTCCCAGTCCGGGGAGTGGGACTCCGCGCCGGTGCGGGTCAGCGCGGAGAGCTCCATGGGCTTGCCGTCGGGGGTGATGTCCGCGGTGTTCGGCAGCTTGAACGGCATGCCGTCCCGGGTGAAGCGGTAGACCCAGCCCGGGTGGCCGATGACCCGCGGCGTCATCCTGACGACGTTCTGCAGGTTGATCCGCATGTTGTAGCTGAACCCGTTGCGGAAGTCCCGCTCCCGGTTGCCGCCCACGCTGGTGTCGATGGTGGCGACGAGCCCGGCGTACCCGGCGGCATCGGCCCGGCGGACCAGGGATTTCATCGCCTCCTGGTTGGAGAACCGGTACGCCTGGAAGAACTTCGGCCCCGGCACCTGCGCGATCTCCTCCAGGGAGAACCCGGACGCCGACGTCGAGACGTGGATGGTCTCCGCCTCGTGGGCGGCCTGGGCGATGCCCAGGTCACCGTCGGGGTGGATGAGCCGCATGCCGCCGCAGGGCGCCGTCATGATCGGCATGGAGATCGGGATGCCGAACACGGTGGTGGCCAGCTTCGGGTCCGGGACCCAGACCGCCCCGCGGGGGGCGAACGACAGATCGGTGAACGCCTGGCGGTTCCAGCCCAGGGTCAGCTCGTCCTCCGAGCCGGCGTCGATGTACTGGTAGATCGACTTGGGCAGGGCCCGCTTCGCCGCCCGCCGGGCGTCCTCGTAGTTCAGCACGCCGGCCAACCGACGGCGGGTGAGCGCCGTGGTGCGGAGCACGATCAGACGTCCGTCGGGGACGGCAGGCCGTGACCGGGCTTGAGCGGCAGACGGTAGAGCTTGCTGGCGTTCTCGCCGAGGATGCGGCGGCGACGATCCTCCGGGAAGTGCTCGGGGACGGACTCGTACGGGGAGTCGAAGTCCCAGTGCGGGTAGTCGCTGGAGAACATCAACCGGTCGGCGAACCCGGCCTCCTCGAACATCCGGAAGACGCCCTCGGTCATCTCGGGCTTCTCCGGCTCCTCCAGCGGCTGCGTGCTGAACCAGAAGTGCTCGCGCAGGTACTCCGACGGCTTGCGCGACAGGTGCGGCAGGTCCTCGCGGTGCTTGTCGTAGACGGCGTCCAGCCGCCAGCTGAACGGCACCACCCAGTCCCAGCCCAGCTCCAGGGCGGCGATCTTCAGCTTGGGGAAGCGGTCGAACACGCCCTCGAAGATGAGGCTGGGCACCATGGACAGCGGGAGAACCGAGAAGGCGGCGTGCATCTCGCCGTAGAAACTCTGCTTGCCCGCGCCGGTGGGCTGCCGACCCATACCGGGGACGTGGAAGCCCAGCGGGATGTCGTACGCCTCGCAGGCCTCGAAGATCGGCCAGTAGCGGCGGCGGCCGATGGGGTCGGCGCCGGACGGGGACATGAGCACCTGCACGAAGGAGCCGGGGTGCTCGGTCATGCACCGCTCGATCTCCCGCTCCCCGCCGGGGATGTCGCGGGCCACGGTGATCGAGGCCCGGAACCGCTCGTCGTGCCCGCACCAGGTGGTGGCCAGCGCGTCGTTGTAGGCGCGGTACAGGGCGGTGGCCAGCTCGTGCGGCATGTTCACGCCGCCGCTGGTGATGATGTACGTCTGAGGGCAGGTGAGGACCACCGCGGACATGTCGTACAGGTCGACGACCTGCTCGATGGCCAGCGCGGGGTCGACGCCCACCCGGCCGTTCACGTCGACAGCGTCCAGACGGTGGGTGAACTCCCGCTGCGCCGGCGACACCCCTCCCCCGAACGAGCCGAGGCCGTAGCGGGCGATGTGGTCGCGCCACCGCTGCGGCAGGTGCTCGGCGACCTGCGGATCACTGGGGATGGGCATCGGGTGGAAGTCGACGTCGATGACGCCCAGGCGGTTCTTCGCCGTACCTGCGCCGGCGGTCTCGGCCTTGTCGAGCTCGGTGATCGTCACGGGAATCCTGCCTCATCGTCGAGAGCGTGGTCGTGTCGTACTGCCCTGGTGCACCTGCGGCCCTGCCACACCTGCGGCGCCGACGCGGCGGTCGACGGAGGCGGTGCGGCCGGTGGGGCGGCGCGGCCGGGAGCGGAGCTGCGGGCCGCCGCGTCGAGGGGGGGTCAGCGGCGACCCGAGGACGACCGTAGCAGCAAGTTTATTTTTTGCAAAGTTTGCTGAGGGTGGTGAGGGGGGTGCGCTGGGTGGTGCTGCGCGCGGGATCGGGTCGGCGTCCGGACGGCCGGGGCACGCCCTCTCGAACGCGCCCACGATGAACGTTCGCGCCGCTCGTCGGAGGCGCGTTCACGCAACTCGGGCGCGTTCACCCAACCCCGGGCGCGTGGTCCCCCACGCGCCCGCGATGAACGTTCGCGCCGCTCGTCGGAGGCGCGTTCACGCAACTCGGGCGCGAACACGCCGGGTCCCCCGTCCTGGCGCCTGAGCTGTCCCTCCCGAGCCGCACCCGACGCCGCCGACCACTTGCCCGGGCCCGCCCGCGCCCCACGGTGCCGGCCCGATCTCCCCCACGCGCCCGCGATGAACGTTCGCGCCCCTCGTCCGAGGCGCGTTCACGCAATCGGAGCGCGTTCACTCGACCCCGGCACGTCCTCTAGAACGCGCCCACGATGAACGTTCGCGCTCCTCGCTGGAGGCGCGTTCACGCAACTGGGGCGCGTTCACGCAACTGGGGCGCGTTCACGCAACTGGGGCGCGTTCACTCGACCCCGGGCGCGTCGTCCCCCGCGCGCCCACGATGAACGTTCGCGCCCCTCGCTGGAGGCGCGTTCGCTCAACCCCGGGCGCGTGGTCCCCCACGCGCCCACGATGAATGTTCGCGCCGCTCACGCGAGGCGCGTTCATGCAATCAGGGCGCGTTCACCCCACCCGGGCGCGAACACGCCCGGGACCGCCCACCCCTGGGTTCCGGGGCGCAAAGCCGGGTCAGCGCCCGACCAGCCCCATGTGCATCGCGTTGTAGCGATCCCCGGCGACTCCCGCCGTGCTGGCGAGGGCGTCGAGGTCGGCGATCTCGTCCGCGCTCAGGGCCACGGCGGTGGCGGCGGCGTTCTCCCCGAGCCGCTCGAGGCGGCGGGTGCCCGGGATGGGCACGATCCAGCTCTGCTGGGCCAGCAGCCAGGCCAGCGCCACCTGCCCCGGGGAGGCGTCGTGACCGTCGGCGATGGCGCGGACGCGGTTCACGAGGACCTGGTTGATGTCCCGGTTCTCGGAGGTGAACCGGGGGATCCCCGCGCGCACGTCGCCGTCGGCGAACGAGGTGGACGGGTCCACGGTGCCGGTGAGGAACCCCTTGCCGAGGGGACTGAACGGGACGAAGCCGATGCCCAGCTCGGCGCAGGTGGGCAGCACCTCCGCCTCGGGGTCACGGGTCCACAGCGAGTACTCGCTCTGCAGCGCGGTCACCGGGTGCACGGCGTGCGCGCGACGCAGGGTCGCCGCCCCCGCCTCGGAGAGCCCGAAGTGGCGGACCTTGCCGGCGGCCACCAGCTCCCCCACCGTCCCGGCGACCTCCTCGATCGGCACGTCCGGGTCGACCCGGTGCTGGTAGAAGAGGTCGATGGTGTCGATGCGCAGCCGGCGCAGGCTCGCGTCTGCGACCTTGCGGATCTGCTCGGGCCGGCTGTTCAGCCCGACCGACGCGCCGTCCTCGATGCGCCAGCCGAACTTGGTGGCCAGCACGACCTGGTCGCGGACGGGGGCCAGCGCCTCGCCGACGAGCTCCTCGTTGACGTAGGGGCCGTAGACCTCGGCGGTGTCGAAGAACGTGACCCCCAGGTCGACGGCGCCGCGCAGCACGCCGATCATGTCGTCGCGGCTGCCGGGGTTCGGACCGTAGCTCTGCGACATCCCCATGCAGCCCAGGCCGATGGCCGAGACCTGCAGCCCCTGGCCGAGTGTGCGGTCGTGCATCACGTGCTCCTGTTCGAGTGAGGCGTCAGCGAGGGAGGCGGAACGGTTCCCCCGGCGCGAGGACCCGGATGCGCCCCGGGTTCGTCACCCGGTCGGGCAGGACGGCGGGGTCACCGTTGAACGGCGGGAAGTCCGGGGCGTCCACCGAACCCCAGTGATAGGGCAGCAGCGTCGTGTCGGGGTAGGTGTTGGCCATCTCGACGGCCCCGTCCAGCCCGAAATGCCAGTCACTGTCCGAGAAGTCGAACAGCATGACGTCCGCGGCGGGCATGGTGAGGTGGTGGTCGCGGATGAGCCGGGAGTCCCCCGGTGCCCACACCGTGCCGTCCGGGGTCTCGATCCAGAATCCGCAGGAGTCCTCGTCGGCGAACACCCGGTCGGCCGCCCCGGGCGAGTCGTTCTGCCAGGCGTGGTCGGCCGGGGTGACGGTGATGCGCAGCGGCCCGACGGAGAAGACGTCACCGATGACGTGCCCGTGGCCCGGAAGGCCCTCCGCCGCCATCTCCGACCCGACGTACTGCGTGGAGTGGAACGCGGCGGTGACACCGGCGAGCTCCCGGCAGGTGGCCCGGCTGTAGTGGTCGTTGTCGGCGTGGGTGACCAGCACGGCGTCCAGCTGAGGCACCTGTGCGGCGGTGATCGGCAGGTCGATGAGCAGGGGCATGTCGAACCCACCCAGCAGCGGATCGATCATCACCGCGGTGCCGTGCGACGTCAGTAGGAAGCCGGCCATGCCGAGCCAGCGCAGTTCGGTGCCCTCGGTGCGGGTGAAGGCATCAGGGCCGAAGGGCACGGTCCGGGGGGCCCGGGCCTGACCGGGACGAGGGACCGACGCCGACACTGCTGCCTCCCGCAGAGACGGTGGCCGGGCTGCCACCACCGATCGGACCGGCGCCACCACCCTGCACGGGTCGTGGCGTGCCGCCCCGTCGGACGGACCCCGGAACCGTACCGCCGGGCGGATCCGGCCCGCCCGCTCGGCCGGCCGTTCATCGACGAGCGACGTCCGCGGCTCCCCCGTCGTGACGACCAGCCACCCCGAACCGTCGTGCGGTTGGTCCTCGCCGCCGGTCGCCGCTGATCCACCCCTCCCTTCGGCTCCGGGCAGTCGTCCGTAGGCCGGGCGCACGGGCGGGTTCGGAATGGATCCCCCACGGCATCTCACAACCCGAAAACCGACGACTCCCGCCCATCCCGGTGCATCCGGTCCGCCATTCCCGACCGGCACACCACATATCGCGCCAATTCCTTTCGGCGGCACGACACACGCACCCCACGGCCCTACCATCCGTCAGTGCCCATGAGCTACGAGTCACGCAGAAGCCGCTCTGCGCAGCACTATCTCGCTCAGGGCTCGTCGACGGCGAAGCTGGAGACTCTGCTGACGTTGATCTCGCAAACCATGGGTTTTCCCGAGGTGCGGGTGAACATCGTGGACCACGAGAAGCAGCACACCATTGCCGCGGTGGGTACCGGACGCCCCTCGTCCGTGGCGCGGTCGCAGACGTTCTGCGACGAGGTGGTCCGGTCGGGGCGGGCGGTGGCGGTGGGTGAAGCCGCGCGGGATCCGCGCTTCGCGGACTTCACCGCAGTGGCGGACGGGGAGATCGGGTCCTACGTCGGCGTGCCGCTCGTCGGTCGGGAATCCATGGTCGTCGGTGCGGTGTGCGTCCTGGATCCCGCACGACGCGAGATCGGCCCGGACCTGGTGGGACGGCTCACCCAGTTCGGCAGCGTCGTCGAGGATCAGCTGGATCTCCTGCGCCGGTTGCGGGAGGGCCGCCTGGACGGGGCGCCGGCCACCGACGAGATCGCCCGGGCCATCCGGGACGGGGAGATCGTCCCCTGGTACCAACCGGTGGTGGACCTGACGACCGGGGCCGTCCGGGGTCTCGAGGCCCTGGCCCGATGGGAGGACCCGGCTCGCGGGGTGGTGGATCCCCTGGAGTTCGTCCCGCTGGCCGAGAACAGCGACCTGATCATGATGCTCGATCTGGCCGTGATGCGCCGGGCCCTGCGCGAGTTCGCGCCCTGGCAGCGTCAGCTTCCCGATCTCCGTCTGCAGGTCAACCTGTCCGGGCGCCATCTGACCGACCGCGACAGCGCCGCCACCGTCCACGAGGTCGTCCTCGACGCCGGGATCAGCCCCACGTCGGTCGACCTGGAACTCACCGAGACGGCCCAGATCGACGTCCGGGGCGGTGACGCCCACGCCCTGGTGCAACGGATGCGGCACAACGGGTTCCAGGTGTGGCTCGACGACTTCGGAACCGGCTGGTCGTCGTTCGAACATCTGGTGTCTCTCTCGGTGGACGGCATCAAGATCGACCGGGCGGTCGCCGTCGCACTGGGCACGCCGGTCGGGAACGCGCTCGTCTCCGCCGTCACCGGTCTGGCGTCGGCCATGAAGCTGCACACCACGATCGAGGGCATCGAGACCCGGGAGCAGGCGGACCAGGCCCGTGCCCTCGGATGCGATCACGGCCAGGGGTTCCTCTGGGCCGCCCCGGCGCCGGCGCCGTCCACCGCCCGCCTGCTGACCGCAACGCTCCCCGTCACGGACCCGCTCCCCCGGGCCCCGGCCCGCAGGCCCCTGCCGCCGCCGACTCGGTCCGACCCGCAGACCGGATCCCCCGACGACCACGCCGGGAGGCCGCCGTCCGGCACCGACGAGTCCCTCGCCACGGTGCCGGTGCAGTTGTCCCCACCGGACCACGGCCCGCTCTGGTCGGTCGGCGGGCTGGCGTCAGCGGCCCTGGACGCACTGCCCGACGCCACCGCCGTGCTGGACCATCGGGGACGGATCGTCGCCGTCAACCACACCTGGCGCATGTTCGCCCTGGACCACGGCGAACCGGACAGCGACAGCGGGGTGGGGGTCGACTACCTGGACGTCTGCGCCCGATCGGCCCGCGCCGGATGTGTGGACGCCGCCGAGGTGGCCGTCCGCCTGCGGGCCGTGCTGAGCGGCCGGTGCGTCGAGCAGGAGTACGAGTACCCGTGTCCCACACCGGGGGTCGAGCGCTGGTTCCTCGCCCGGATCAGCGCCCTGGCGGGCCCGGTCCGCGGGGCGGTGATCTCCCATGTCAACACCACCCGCCGTCGACGCGCGGAGGCCGAGCTCGAACACGCCGCCTCGCACGACCCGCTGACCGGTCTGGCGAACCGGGCCCTGTTCCACCGCCGGCTGACCGCCGCGCTGCGGACCCGCACGCGGACGACCAGGCATGTCGCGAGCAGCGGTGTCCTGTACATCGACCTCGACGGGTTCAAGCCGGTGAACGACATCTTCGGGCACGGCGCCGGCGACGAGGTGCTGGCCATGGTCGCGCACCGACTGCGTCGAGCGGTTCGTCCCGGGGACACCGTCGCGCGCCTGGGCGGTGACGAGTTCGCCGTCCTGGCAACGGGTGTCGACCTCCCGGGGCTCGAGGCCCTCGCCTCCCGCGTGGAGCAGTCGCTGACCGAACCGCACATCGTCCACGGACGCACGGTGACCGTGCCGGCCAGTATGGGGGCCCATCTCGCGCATGCCGGGGACAACCCGGACCGAGTGATCGATGCCGCCGACCGGCTCATGTACGCCGCCAAACGTGGGCGCAGCCTGACCGGATAGCCGGGGCGGCTCGCGGGCCGGCCCCCCAGGAGCGCGGGGCCGATGCCGTCGTCGGTTCGGTCGGTCCCGTTCAGGCCCCGATGAACCCCGACTTTGTGTTCCGCCCCCCGGTCGGAATACGACGAATCGCGCCAACGCGACGATTCGCGCCATTCACTCACGACGATTCGCGCCACTTCACGGATACCCATTGGGTTGCGTCCACCACAGGTCCCGGTCGGAAGAGGATCGGAATGTCATCTGAACCGGATCCCCTCCCCCCGACCGGGGGCACGTGACCATGAGTGACACCCGATAGTGCCTCGTTCACAGAGGGTCTCGGGTTCTGATGAGTGATTCGTGACGGCCGGGAGCCCGGTTTGCCGGACCGGGCGCATCTTTTGGGTATCACCTCATCACCGCACGTGAGTATTGCAAGATCAAGACATTCTTCCGCTCCATATATCCGGCTCGGGAGAGGGATCGGACCGCAGACCCGTGGACAGAACTCCTGGTACCGCTCACATTGGTCATGGGTGAGGAGATGCAGTGCGCCCTTTCCCCTCGTCACGTCGCGCCGCCCGTCGAGGCGATGCGCCGGTGATGTCGATCGTTCTCCACCACCTCCCCCTCCGAAAGGTTTCCCGTGCCCGACTCACCCTCCGCTGCATCCGATCCGATCCCCCCGACGCGCCGCCGTCGCAGGTCCTCGCTCCTGATCGTCGCCGGTCTCCTGAGCGCCGTCGTCCTGTCGCTGTCCATGACGAACACGTTCTCCGCGTTCACCGCGGCGATCACCAACACGGTCAACACCGCGGCCACCGGCACCCTGATCCTGCAGGAGACCAGCGGCGCGACGGTCTGCAACAGCAACGACAGCACCGGCGCCAACTCCGCCAACACCATCAACACCAACGCGGCCACCTGCGCCACCATCAACAAGTACGGCGGATCGACCACGATGGTGCCGTCGGCCTCGAACACCACCCCGACCAACGTGGTGACCACCAACATCGCGTTCCGCAACACCGGAACCGCGGCCGCCGCGAGCTTCACCCTGACCCCGGGTGTGTGCGCGCAGACCAACAACGGGGCGATCAACGGCAGCGCGACGGACTTCTGCGCCAAGCTCCGGGTGTCCATCACGTCCGGCGCGACCGTCGTCTACACCGGAACCGCGGCGGCGCTGACCGCCCCGATCGTCATTCCGGCCTCGCTGATCCCGGCTCCCGCTCCCGGCGGCGCCGCGGTCCCGTTCGTGGTGTCGGTGTTCGTCGACGCCACGGCCGGCAACACCTACCAGGGTCTGAGCGCCTCGCAGACGCTGCTGTGGACCTTGAGCTCCTGATCCGCACCACCGTCGTCCGCTGATCGAGAACGGGAGATCGTCGTCGTGAGCTCAGGTGACGCGCCGGTGGCCGTGTCGCTGGAGGACCTCCTGCAGACGCCGGAGGCGCAGGACTCACGGCCGGTCGACCGGGGCGGGCGATCGATCTCCCCGTGGGCGAGGACGGCGGCCGGCGCGGCCGTCGTCCTCGCCCTGCTGGCGGCGGCGCTCTGGTGGACGACCGGTGGTCGCTGGCAGACGGTGGCGACGCCGTCGATGGGTGAGGCCGCTCCGGTCGGCACCCTGGTGCTGACCCGGCCGGTGACGACCGGCGAGGTCGAGGTCGGCGACATCGTCACCTTCCGCTCGCCGGCCACCGCGGGTCGGATCTACACCCACCGGGTGGTCGAGATCGATGCTGCCGGCGGTCTGCACACCCGCGGCGACATCAACGGTGCCGAGGACCCGTCGATCCTGCACACCGACGACCTGATCGGCCGGGTCGTCGCCCGCTGGTGGGGCGTCGGATGGCTGCTGAAGGCGCTTCCCGTCCTGGTGATCGGCGGCCTGCTGCTGTGGGTCCTGCCGCGGCGCTGGGCCCTGCCGGACCGCCGGGCGGCGATCCGGATCCTGGGTGCGTCCATCCTGGTGTCCGGGTGCGCGGCGATCCTCAAGCCGTTCGTCAACTTCCTGGTGATGGTCACCGTGCCGGCCCAGGACGGCACGGAGCTGACCCTGGTCTCGACCGGCCTGTTGCCCATCCGGATCTCGGCCACCGGGGGCGATCACCTGGATCTCGTCGACGGCGGCATCGGTGCGCTGACCGCTTCCGGGGAGCCTGGAGCGAACGGGTACGAGCTCACCTCCGCCGTCCACCTCACCCTGGCGTGGTGGGTCGCGCTGATCTTCATCTGGTCCGTCCCGCTCCTGGTGGCCCTCGTGCTGTCCCGGGAGTCCCGCCGTCCGGAGGCGCCCGATGACGACCCACCGGGCGGGCCGGTCGACAGCGGAACGACGGGGGGTCCGCTCGCGGTTCCGGCTCACCACCGACGCTCGTCGAGCCGTCGTTCCCAGAAGCTCATCGCCGTGCTGGCCCTGTCAGCGGCATTCGCTGCCGCCGTGGTCCCGCCGACGCAGAGCGCGTTCGCCGCACGGGTCACGAACCCGACGAACTCTGCGGCGTCCAATCCCTACTTCACCTGTCTGGCGGCCGCGACCTCACCGCAGGGCCCGTCTTTCTTCGCCTTTCCGCTGTCGGAGACCCTCCTGCTGGGCGCGGCCGACGTCTCAGGCAACGGGCGCAACGGCACCTATGCCACCCTCGGTGCCTGGTCGACCACCACCTCCCGGCCGTGCCCGCGCGACACCTCCATCAGTGCCGTGGTGTCCGGCGGGACGGCCTCCTCGACGAACTACATCGCCAGCACGGCGTCGCTCGTCAACCCCACGGTCTTCAGCGTGGAGATCTGGTTCCAGACCGGCGCCACCATCGGCGGGCGGCTCATCGGCTTCAGCGACGCCAACAACCAGCTGCTGATCTCCAGCCTGTACGACCGGCACATCTACATGTCCACCACCGGCCAGCTGTACTTCGGAGTCTTCCCCAACGCGTTCAAGCTGATCTCCAGCCCCGGGTCGTACGCGGACGGCCAGTGGCATCAGGTCGTCGGCACGCTCGGGCCGACGGGGCAGCGGCTCTACGTCGACGGCGCCCTGGTCGCCAGCGACCCCACGACCACCACCGCGCAGGTCTTCACCGGTGCCTGGCGGGTGGGCTACGACAATCTGGCCACCTGGCCGAACGCGCCTGCCGGCTACAACTTCCGGGGCGCGCTCGCGTGGGCGTCGGTGTACACCACCCAGCTCTCGGCGACCCTGGTGCAGCAGCACTACGCAGCCGGGCGGTGAGCCGGGAGCCCATCCCTCACTCCGCCTCCGCGCGGAACCGGTGCGCCCAGGCGGCCAGGTCGCCGCGCTGGACGGCGCAGGCCAGCAGGTCGGGGAAGGCGTCCGGGGTGCAGGCGAAGGCGGGGACGCCGATGGCCTCCAGGGCGGCGGCGTGGTCCCGGTCGTAGGACGGGGCACCGGAGTCGGACAGGGCGAGCAGCGCGATCACCTGCACCCCGGCCTGGCTCATCGCGTTCATCCGCCGCACCAGCTCACCCTTGATGCCGCCCTCGTACAGGTCGGAGACGAGCACGAAGATGGTGTCGGTGGGGTCGTCGATCAGGTCCTGGCAGTAGGCGACCGCGGCGTTGATGTCGGTGCCGCCGCCGAGTTGGGTGCCGAAGAGCACCTCGACCGGGTCGTGCAGCTGATCGGTGAGGTCGACGACCACCGTGTCGAAGACGACCAGCGACGTGCGCAGGGCCGGCAGCGCCGCCATCACCGCCCCGAAGATCGAGGCGTAGACGACGGACTCGGCCATGGACCCGGACTGGTCGATCGCGACCACCACCGACCGCTGCACCGAGTTCTGCCGCCGGCCGTACCCCACGAGCCGCTCGGGCACGACGGTGTGGTGCTCGGGCAGCCAGTGCTGCAGGTTCGCCGAGATGGTGCGGTTCCAGTCGATGTCGGCCTGCCGGCGGGGACGCCGGACCCGCGCGGAGCGGTTCAGCGCGCCCTGCACCGCCGTCCGGGTCCGGTCGGCGATGCGCCGCTCGATCTCCCGGACCACCGAGGCGACCACGGCACGCGCGGTGGCGCGGGAGCGCTCGGGGAGCAGCCCGCTCATCGAGATCAGCGTGGCCACCAGCTCAACGTCGGGTTCGACCGCGTCGAGGAGCTCGGGTTCCAGCAGCAGCTGCTGCAGGTTCAGCCGCTCGACGGCGTCCCGCTGCACGACCTGCACGACGGTGGACGGGAAGTAGCTGCGGATGTCGCCCAGCCAGGCGACCACCCGCGGCGCCGATCGGCCGAGACCGGCACTGCGCCCCCCGCCGCCCCCACCGGAGCCCGTTCCCGTGCCAGGGCCTTCGCTGTTGTAGACCGCGGCCAGCGCGGCGTCCATCCGACGGTCGTCCGCGGACAGCTCCACCCCGTCGGCGGTGGACGACTGGTCGGATCCGCCGATGAGCAGCCGCCAGCGACGCAGGCGTGCGGCCTCCAGTTCCTCGCTCATGACGCTCCCCGCAGCAGCAGCCGAGCGGTGGCCAGGACGGCGTGCGCCCGGCCGAGGTCGAGATCCCCTGTGTCTCCCTGGGCCGCGGCTCGCCCGCTGCCGGACAGGGACCCCACGGCGCGCAGCAGGTTGCCGCGCTCGGCGGGCGCGAACGAGCCGAAACTGCGCCGCAGCAACGGCACCACGTCCAGGAACTCCCCGTCGGCCAGGCTGCGGACCCAGCGGTCCAGCACGGCCAGCAACTCGTCGTCGTGGATCAGCAGCAAGGCGCCGCCGGCGACGAAACCCTCCACCCAGGCAGCCTTCTCGACCGGGAGACTCCCGACGGACAGGGCGGCGTGCAGGCGGTCGGCCGCCTGCGCCCGGGTGATCGTCCCGACGTCCATGAGCATGCGGACGATCCGTCCGCCCAGCAGCGGCGGCAGGTCCCGCCGGCCGGAGGCGCGTTGCAGGGCGTCGTACCAGCCGTCCCGGGCTGGGCCCTCCGGCAGCAGCGGGACGACATCGTGGGTGCGGTCCAGTGCGCCGAGCACGGCGCGGGCCGCGTCGTCGTCCAGACCGCCCAGCGCGGACGGCAGCCCGGCGCAGATGCGGACGAGGACGCCCTGCGCGACACCGGCGATCGCGGTGACGTCGGTGCCGCGCACGGTCCCGTAGCGCTGTGCCCGGACCAGCTCGGGCAGCGCGGCCAGGAGTGCGGCGATGTCCGCCGAGCCGGCCGCGAACCGGTCCAGGGCGGCCAGCAAGCCGTCGAGCACGTCGGGGAGATCGGCCGCGATGCAGTCGGCGATGGCCGCGGTGCAGGCGGCGAGGCTATCCACCCGGTCGACCAGCCGGCCGGCGGCGGCCGCAGCCACGGTGGTCCCCCACATCGACGCGACGACGAGCCGGACGGTGAGCTCGGGACGCCAGCTGAGTGTCCAGCCCTCCTTGAAGGTGCCCGTCCCGGCGACGGCGAGGGGGACGGCCCACGGGACGTCGAGGATGCGCAGCCGCCAGAACAGCCGGGACTTGCCCAGGTCATTGCGTTGCCGCAGGTCCAGCACGACCTCCTTGGGGGTGGGGTCGTACCGCAGCCGCAGCGATTTCACCGTGGCCCGCAGGTCGGCCTCGAGCGGCACCATCGGCGCGGAGTCCGGGACCCGCCCCAGCTCCTCCCCCACCACGGCGTCCCGCAGAACGAACCCGACGGCGGCCTCGTTCCCCTCGCAGAGCACCGCCCGGGTCGCATCGACCACCTCGGAGAGCCCCGGCTCGGCCCGGTCACGCAGCTGGGCCAGGGATCGCGCCAGCCGCACGGCCTCGATGACGTGCGCGGTCGAGGTCGGCAGGTCGTGGGCGCGCAGCACCCCGGCGGACCGGGTCATCCACCGTTCCAGCCCGTGCTCCCCGGCGGTGAACAGGTGCCGGTACCAGCCGGGCGAGTCGACGCCGGCGCCGTAGCCGGAGGACAGCGCGAGGCGGGAGTGGGTCCAGGGCACCCAGGTCGCGGTCACCTTGGCCGTCGGCAGCCCCCGCAGCAGGGCGGTGTCGGACGTGGCCGACGGAAGCTTGCCGGTCAGGGCGGGAGCGTGCCAGGCCCCGCAGATCACCGCGATCCGCTGCGCCCCGGTCTTCATCGCGGAACGGAGCGACCGGCGCATGTGCGCCTCGCGTTGCAGGGTGCGCGGGTCGGTCTCCGGCTGGTCGTCGCGGACGGCGGTCATCGCCTCGGTGATGGCCTCGAAGGCACTGAAGGGGTCGATTGCTGAGCTGAGCGCGGGGTCCGACCCCGGCTGCTGGGTCGGGTCCAGGTCGGTGCCGGAGTCTGCCGGTGCACGGTGTCCCCGCGACTCGACGACGTCCTCCCACCAGCGTTCCGGGTCGTCGTACCCGGCGACCTCCGCGAGCACGGCGATCGGGTCGGTGTGCACCGGCCCACCTGATCGGCGTTCCTCGCTGTCGTCGCCGGCCAGCATGGTCGCGGCGGGCAGATCCATGAACGTGACGGGCACCCCGCGGCGGGCGCCCCAGGTGAGCGCCTGCCATTCCGGCGAGAACACGGCGAACGGCCAGAACGCGGCCGCCGCGGGGCGGTCGTTCCGGTAGACGAGCAGCGCGACCGGCGGCACCAGATCGGGGTCGCCGGCCAGGCCCACCAGAGAGTCCGCCTCGGGCGGGCCCTCGACGAGGATGCGGTCGGGCTGCAGCCGGTCCAGCGCGGCCCGCACCGCGCGCGCCGAACCGGGCCCGTGGTGGCGCACCCCCAGCACCTGGACCGTCGGGGACGGTCGGGCGGCCGTGGTCGTGGTCGCCGGGCCGCTCGTGCTCACTGAGCCGGTCGTGGTCATCGGGTGGGCCGGGCGCATCGGGCCGGGCCGGTCATCCGGTGACCTCCCGGCACGCCCGGTAGAAGTCCCTCCACTCCTCGCGCGGGCGCACCGCGGCCTCGAGGTACTCCGTCCACGCGATGCGGTCGGCCACCGGGTCCTTGACGACGGCGCCGACGATGCCTCCGGCGACGTCCGCGGCCCGGAGGATCCCGTCACCGAAGTGGGCGGCCAGGGCCAACCCACCGATGACGACCGAGATCGCCTCCGCCGTCGACAGACTCCCGCTCGGCACCTTCAGCGAGGTCCGCCCGTCCTCGGTGGCGCCCGTCCGCAGCTCGCGGAACACGGTGACCACCCGGCGGATCTCGGCGACGGCGTCGGTCGCGGACGGGAGGTCCAGCGACCCGCCCAGGTCGGCGACCCGGCCGGCGACGATGCGCACCTCCTCCTCCACCCCGGCGGGCAGCGGCAGGACGACGGTGTTGAACCGGCGCCGGAGCGCCGCGGACAGTTCGTTGACCCCGCGGTCGCGGTCGTTGGCCGTGGCGATGACGTTGAACCCGGGTCGGGCCTGCACCTCGGTGCCGAGTTCCGGGACGGGGAGGGACTTCTCGCTCAGCACGGTGATCAGTGCGTCCTGCACGTCGGACGGGATCCGGGTGAGCTCCTCGACCCGGGCGATCGCCCCGGTGCGCATGGCCGTCATGATCGGCGACGGGACCAGAGCGCCCTCCGTCGGGCCTTCGGCGAGCAGCCGCGCGTAGTTCCAGCCGTAGCGGATCGTCTCCTCCGCCGTCCCGGCGGTGCCCTGGATCAGCAGCGTGGAGGAGCCGCTGATGGCGGCCGAGAGATGTTCGGAGACCCAGGACTTCGCGGTCCCCGGCACCCCCAGCAGGAGCAGGGCGCGGTCGGTGGCGATGGTGGCCACGGCCACCTCGATGAGGCGCCGGGAGCCGACGTACTTGGGGGTGATCAGGTGTTCGCCGACCGTCCCGCCCAGCAGGTAGGTGACGACGGCCCACGGCGAGAGCAGCCAGTTCGCCGGGCGGGGTCGGTCGTCGGTCGCGCGCAGGGCCGCCAGTTCCCCGGCGAACTGCTGCTCGGCGTGCGGTCGCAGGACCTCGACGTCGGGCGGCGATGCGGGGGCGTCGATCGGTTCGGTCACCGGGCTCCTCGGGTGGCGCTGGGGTCGGGCGGGGTCTCGTTCAGGGCTGGGGCCAGGGCTTCGTGCAGGACGGACCGCAGGGTGAGCAGGTTGAGGGCCACGCTCGCGCGAGTGGTCAGGGTCGGGGCCTGGTCACCGGTCGCTGTGGCGATCATGCCCCGGGCGATCTCGGCCACCGCACGGCAGTCGGCGGGCGCGGTGGCCGTCGCCCACAGCTCCCACAGGCCGCGCGGCGCCGGCACTCCGGACGCTCCGCCGGTGGGCAGCCAGGCGGTGAGGCGGGTGATCGCCGCGAACGTCCAGGGCAGCGGCAGGGCGGCCGCCGCGACCGCCACCTGGTCGGGGCGGACCTGCGGCGAGCGCAGCAGCCGGTCGAGCTGCCCGGCGGCGTCGGCCGGGGCCAGCAGCGACCACAGCTCGGCGTCGATCACGGGCGCCAACCTGGGGTCACGGCCCTCGGCGGACGCCGTGAGCAGGGCGTCGGCGAGTCCGGGGTGCCGGAAGGTGAGGGCCGCCCGACGGAACGCCGGGCGCAGGGGGCGCAGCTCCTCGGTCCGCCGGGTGATCAGCGCCAGCACGTCGCCCCCGAGGAGGCGCGTCCACTCGGCCGGATCGATGCGGGCGAACACCGCTCCGGCGAGATCCGCCTCGCCCAGGGGCCAGCCCGCCAGGTCGCCCGCCGCGGGGGTCTCGACGGTGACGACGGTGCGGAGCAGCAGCCGGTGGATCCGGACCGTCCGGGCCGCCACCGCTTCGAGGTCGCCCCGCAGCTGTGAGGCGGGCAGGAGCGTGAGCAGATCCAGCGCCGCCGTCACCACCGCCCGGCTCCGGTCGCCGACGGCGGTCATCAGGAAGATCTCGTCCGCCGGTCCGAGTCGCTCACGCAGGACGGCCAGCAGCTCGGCCCGGTGGGCGGCGCTCTCCCGGGAGAGCCCGGCCGCGAGCACCTCCCGCGCTTCGTCGGGGTCGATCCGCCGCAGGGCGCGGAGCCAGGCGGTCCGTTCGGCGAGGGTGCCGTGCTCCCACACGGTGCGGTCGCGCGGGTCCGGCTGTTGCGGCGGCGCCCACCGCGGGTTCTTGGACATCAGGAGTCGGCCGATCGAACCGGCCACCGGCCGGGTGGCGGCGACCACCTCCGGCCTCCGGTCGTCCAGCAGGCCGGGGACCAGTTCGGGCGGGAGGCGCAGGCCGGCCCGGTCGATCAGGGTGAAGGCCTCGACGAGCAGCGGCGCTTGGCCGGTCACCCGGTCGACCACCTGGGCCACCACCGTGGGGACGACGGGACGGTCGTCGGCGGCCGGGAGCACAGACAACACCGTCGGTGCCTTGGACGCAGCGGCCACCGGGGGGAGGGTGCGGGCGGCCAGGGCCGAGAGGGCGGCGGCGTCCAGCAGGGCGAACGCGGGTTCGGCGGGCAGCGGGTCGGGGCGCAGATCGACGGGGAGGGCAGCGAGATCGACGGAGCGGTGGGCGGTTCCCACCGTCGCGGCGGTGACCAGGTCGGTCCGGGTGGTCACAGGCCCACCAGGTGGCCGTCGGTGTGCACGGCGGCCGGCCGGAAGCCTCGCGTGCTCCATTCACCGGAGAGGTCGACCACGCTGCCGGCGGTCCGCGCCAGCAGCCGCCACAGGTCGGCCTCGGTCCCGACGACGGTCACGGCCTGCCCGGTGGTGTCGGTGAGGGTCCAGCACCGGTCGTCCACGTCGATCCGCCCGCGGAGCAGGGCGGGGATGTCCTGCTGCCAGGGGTCGGCGGCGAGGGCGGCCGCCCACTCGTCGGCGGCCCCGGCGACGGTGCTGCCCACGGGCCACCAGTCAACGAGCGGGACGGCGTCGGCGTGGCCGGTGCCGACGGCGGCGCGCAGCCCGGCCCGGCCGGGGTAGAAGTGCAGGTCGGCGTCGAGGACGGTGCCGGGTAGTAATGAAGTATCCGGGCCGGCCCCGCCGGCCGCGAAGAACAGCACCTGCGCCCATCGCTCGGACGTGCTGCCGCGCAACCACACTCGGCGGGTGGAGACGGTCTCGGTGTCCAGATCGCGGAACGAGACCACCGTCCAGCAGTCCCGGACGGGCGGAGCGGTGAGCACCTCGGCCCGAGGAATGGTGAACCCGATGTGGTCGCGGACGGTGGCCAGGAGATCGGCAGGCAGCTCGGCGCGCCGGGTCCAGCCGCTGATGAGCAGGTGGATCAGGGCCAGCTCGTCCAGCAGCCGGCCGGGCCACCCGTGCCCGGAGGCGATGACCTCGGCCAACCGGCGTAGCCACGACGCGACCCCGGGGGCCTGCGCATCGACCATCCGGGCCGCCATGCCCTCCGACCAGCGATAGGGATCCTGGGCGACCCGGGCCAGCCCGCCGGCGACCTGGTCGGCGAGCCACCGGTCGAGCTCGGCGAGCCCGTCGTCGACACGCCGCACCCGCTCCGCAGCGCGAGCCGCGGCCGCCACACGCTGCGCCTCGGTCTGCTCAGCAGGCGTCCTCAGTCCCGGTTCGTCGCCGTCCGGGGCGGATCGGCCGCGTTCGCCGAACTCCCGCGCCCGCGGGTCGGGCTCGCCTGACTCCCCGATCCGGTCCTCGGCCCACAGGTAGAGCAGGGCCACCGCGTGCTTGCAGGGGAACTTCCGCGACGGGCACGAACACTGGTAGCGCCGACCGGCGGTGTCCACCGTGACCCGGTACGGCGTCGTCCCCGACCCCTGGCACTCCCCCCACAGCAGACCGTCGGAATGCCCGATGTCCCGCCACGGGCCGGGCTGGGCCAGGCGCCGACCGGCGACCTGGGACGTGGAGTCCGGGGCAGCCGCCATCACCTGCTCGACGGTCCAGCGCTCCCCCATGCGAGCCACCCTAGGGCGGGGTACCGACGGTCGGTCGGCGATGGGGGAAAGGTCGATCACGCCACGGGATCGCCCGCCGGAACGAACGATGCCCGGCTCCTGAGGAGCCGGGCATCGTCGAGAACTGGTGCGCACGGAAGGATTCGAACCCCCAACCTTCTGATCCGTAGACACGAGGAGGGGGTGTCAACACGGTTCGCTCGAGGTGGCTCCGGACTCATATGCGCTGGTCAGCGTGCTGCAGCGTGTCGGCATGGTCCGGCTGAATATGACGGTTGCCGAAAGCTCTGTGACCGATCGGTGACCAGTCAGGGTCGCCTGGTGGTCACCTGGGGACGTCTACCGCTCAGGCCGCTGGCCCCCGGTTTGCAACCGCTGCCCAACCGACAACCCTGCCCGATAACGACATATTATCTTGCGTATGGGGCTGAAGCAGGATAAGCGCGCTTAACCTGCACATCCCCCATGGCTACCCCTCTGAGCGCCGGCAGCGAGTGTATAAAGATCATCAGAGCCTGGCCGCCGACGCCATGGAGATCAGATAGAGAGACTCGTCGCAGTGGAGCGGCACCTCACTGCTCTGCGGAACCTGCAGTCCATGGCGATCGCGCTGGCGCAAGCCGGCGCGCCGCAACGGGCCTTGGCGGCGATCATCGGTGTAGTGCGCCGCCGATCGACCGAATAGTCGCCGTCCAACCGGCCGACATCAGCTGCCAGCTCCGCGACACCTGGGAGAACTGGTGCGAAGGGCCGATCTACCGGCTCCGCGAGCTCACCGGCGTCCCCCGACGACATCGTCGAAGCGGACGCATCCAGGCATACGTGAACGAACGGGAGGGTGCTGGAACCCGCAGCGATGCCCCCTGACACTTCCTCGACGGGCGCTGCTCTTCCGCGCCGGGGCATCCGATAACGCTTGCCCCAACCATGCCAATCCATCGAAAGGCCAGCAATCGTGGATTGCGGCCGGTGCGACGCTCCCACTGGTCGCGAGAGCGACGACCGGCACTGGAAGCGCGCGGGAGTCAACCAGCGGCGAGATGGGCGAGCGAGACCGGCCCCGAGGGCCCGTCTGCCAACCAGAAGTGCCAACCGTCGACGCTGAACCCAGCTGACGCCACGGCCGCCTCCGTAGGCGTTTCGTAGACCTGTCCCTCTACTTCCAGGTCACCGTTGTCGAGCACCGTCGCGAGCACGTCGAAGGAAGAGTCGGCAGGCAGGAGCACCGCCCCGGAAGCGACCAGTCCCTGCTCAATCATCTCGGCCAGTGACACCAGCACGGGCGTCTCGGCGTGCGTTTGAAGGTCGCTAGTCGCAGTCGGCGCCTTCGAAGGCTGCGGGTAGCTGGGCGTGTAGGAGCTGTTGCGCAGCTTCGCGAAGGCGTCGTGGACGACGGCTCCCATGAGCTTGCGACGGGCGACGAGGAAATCGCCGTAGGTCATCTCCGTCCAGCCGTCGGGCAGCGCGTGAAGCCGCATCTGCTCGGCAAGCTTCTCTTCGCCGAAGTTGCGGGCGGCGACCTGCGCAGGCCAATACTTCGCGGGCGGATCGTCAGATACAGCGATGTTGTCCGCCCACTCGACCAGCGCCATGTTGGCGATCTGGTTGACCTGCTTAGTGTCGGTGATCTTCAAGGCCTCGCGCAGATACCCCTTGGGGAATAGGTGGTGCCGCTCGATGCCCTTCTGCGCGACGATGGCCGGGTCGAGCCGGGAACGCACCTTGCCGGTGCCCATCAGCGCATCGGCGTCGAGGATGTTCAGAGCGGCGATATAAGAACTCAACGCAGGACTGCGTGAAGCTGAGGTCGCCAGGTCGTTGGGCAGCGTGATGCTCCAGTAGTCGGCTGACAAGGTGTCGTCGACGATGCGGTCCAGCACCTCGATGAAGCCGTCGGCGGTATTCAAGTTGGCGAAGCGGGCAAGGTCGGATTCGACTTGACTTTCGAACGAGCCGGTGTAGCGGCCAGTCACCTGGACCATGAAGAACCAGCGGGCGATGACCTCACGCAACTGCTGGACACTCATGCCGTAGTCGACGCGACCGATGAGCCACAGCCCGTAGCTGTACAGAACGGCACTCTCGCTGGTTACCATCTTCCCGCTGCGGTAGCCGGCTCGTTCCAGGCACTGAAGAAACTCGTGCCAGTTGGTGAGGCTGAGTACGTGCTCCTGGGCCGCCTTCAGTTCCCGGAACTGTTCGTCACGCTTGTCGACCGACACCTGCCCGGTGTCCAGGTCTTTGCCCCGCAGCAGCGTGTAGACGGTCTTCAGCACAGCGCGACGGAACGCCAGGGCCACCGACACGCGCAGCAACTGCGGAGGCTGTGGCTGGATGAACCAGTTGAAAGGTGATGCCTTAGCGATGGACGGCTGCTTTGCCGCCCGGCAGAAGTCCTCAAGCTCAGCGCGGCCCTTGTCCCAGAACACGCTCATCAGCGTGAGGATGAAGTCGGCGCGGTTGAGCTTGACGCCCTCAGAGTTGATGCGCACGAAGACTTCGGCGACTTGCTCCTCGTCGACGTCCGGGGACAGCTCCACGACCTTGAACGGGTAGTTGTGCAGGTCGTACAGCCGGTCGATGGCGTCGTCGAGACGGTCCTCCTCAGCCTGGGTGATGTCACGCTTGGTGCGCAGACGGTCGAGGAAGGCGCGGACGGTCTTCTTACGCCCCGCGTAGCCCCAAAGAGCAGACACGTCTGGGATAAACTCCGGGTCCTTTTCGATCGCCGCGTCCGCGACACTGAAGGTGGCGTCCGTCGGCCGGAAGGCGATGCGGATGCGCCACTCCGTGTAGTCCTCGCGGACGACCTGTGTCCCCGTCAGAACCGCGAACAACGAGGTCAGGCGCTGCTGCCCGTCGACGATCAACAGCCGAGGCGCGGCCTGCTTGACGTCGGTGCCGATCTGCCGGGTGCCGGCGCCGGCGCCGGTCTCCCAAAACAGCAGGTAACCAACGGGGAAGCCGCGGTACATGGAGTCGAACAGGTCCCGGACCTTCGCAGCAGGCCACACGAACGGTCGCTGAATGTCCGGTAGCGCGACCTCGCCGCGCCTGATGTCGCCGATCAGCCCGCTTAGCGTGTACGTCGTGTCCTTGAAGAGGGTGATCGGCAAGTCAGGCTCCACTCCGCAATGCTCGTCGCCGGGCACTCGGCCCAGCATCGCAAGATGGCAATCTCACCACGCCTGGCCTGTGCGGCCGAATGGCGGGACCCGGCTCATGCCTTGCCGCACGCCTGCATCTCCTCGACCACCCGGCCGGGAATCGGGGTGACGATATCCGTGCTCGCCATCGCGCCGAAGATGTCGGCGGAAGGCGCGCTGATCTCCCCGGTGGTCAGACCCTGCCTACAACGCCAGCATCACCTCGTCGACGTCAGGCACCACCCCGCTGCCCGATCCAGAGACTGCCCGCCGGCGGTCGCTGCGTACGCATGACGCTGGCCTACCCCGAACAACACCGACCGTCGAGCTAACCTGCGGCTGTTGTCACCCCAGGCGGGAGCGGTGGGTGAGCGGACCCGGTGATGCCAGAAACGATCAATGAGTGCAGACTCCCCCGCCAGCTCCCTAGCGCTAGGCACGGCGCAATCTCAACCCCTTCAGACAACTGGGCATCGCTAGGCCTAACGGCCGCACGCTCTACAGCTCACCGAGTAGTAGATGTCGTCATGCTTCTCATCGATGTCTTCATGGACAATCAGCTCCGAGACTGGAGCACCGCAGTTGTCGCAACACACGTACACTTGACCATCAGCGAGCGTCAGGACTTCGATGTCTGACTCAACGAGCGCCTCTTGGATCGCCTTCAGCCGCTCAGCATCGTTCTGGAAGCCCATGATCGAGTTGACCGCTGCGTCTACGGCGTCGGCACGTAGATCAACCCACAGCAGGTGGCTGATGATTGTCGGCAGTGGTGTGTCGTCGAGGACCACCGGGATCACGCGGACATCTGACCCCGGCGCAAGGCTCCGTGACAGCCCGCTGGCGAACTCGGTCTCTACCCAGCGAGCACCGTTCGCGTTGGCCGACCAGCAGACGAGGATTTGGTTCATCGTCTGCAGCCCCTCGTTGACCTTGAGTGGGATTGAGTCACCGGGGCGCATCTCCCATTCGTCGAGCCAAACATCAGCTCCGGCCAACTGGAGCTGCCGGCTCAGCGCCCGTACACGAGGCTTATCCCGGTGGTTGTGAGACATAAAGAGCTTCATCGCTGGAACCACCACTCATCGCCTGCGCTGGCCAAGATCTTTGCCTGCTTCATCTCGTCGAGCAGCACCTTGTTCTTAGACTCAGACTCTTCAGGGAGCGCCTGCAGCAGTTCGGCCATCTTGAGGCGACAACTGTAGGGGTTTTGACCTTTCTCCTGGGACAGCCGGACGAAGGTGCGGTAGACCTCCATCTGAGGTTCCGTCATTCGCTTGACGCTGCGCACGGCGTTGACTGCGACGCTGACGGGGAGGGCGATCGGCACGGCTAGGTGCAACCCCAACAGCAGCACGAGGTTGGTCCAGACGATGCCCATGCTCTTGTCCTTGAAGTCAGCCACCGAGAACCACACCTCAGTGCCGGGAAGCTTGCCCGCTTCTTTCTTCCGAAGTCCACCCTTTTCCCAGTCGCTCACATTCAACCTGTCCAGCATCTCGGGATCGACCCGGTTATTGTCGGCCTCTTCTTCCAGCTCGGCATAGACGCGTTGCTTGTGGTTGTAGGTGGTCTCAGCTCGCTCTGCAGCCTCAAAGGCATCGATCAGGCTCTCATTGGTCTCTCCGAATACAAAGTCGTCTGGAAGAAACCTGAGTCGGGCAGCCAGCGCGTCGTTGTACGCAGCTTGATTGGCGGAGTCGACCTCATACGGGTTGCCTCCCCGGGCCAGGATTTCGCGCATCTTGTCAACGCTTCGCAATTCCACGATCGCCTCTCAGGCTTGCCGGATACACGTTCTAACGTGCTTACATACTTCATGCATGTTCGACGCACACGCCGAATAGTCATCAGCGTCCTTCGCTACGCCGCCAGCCCAGTCACGACCGGCAACAGCTTCGTGCTTGTACCTCGCGATGGTCATGACTCCCAGCCGGACATGCGTTTCTCCTGAGTCGAGACGCGGTCGGCAGGTGCGCCGGGCGGGTCTGCTGGTCGGCCTGCAGGTGATTGAACACGATGCGGGCAAGGCGTCGTTCCAGGCAAGCGTAGGGCTTCGGCGGTCGACATGCCGTCGGCCTTCTTTCGTTCGTAGTTGGGCCTTGCCCTGAGAGCCGGGCAGGCGGATCGGGGTGACCGCGATGCGGTGGAGCGCGGCGTTGAGCCGCCGGTTACCCGACGGCGTCATCCGGACCCGGCCCGCGCTGTTCCCGGACCACACCGGGATCGGCGCCACCCCCGGCGTGGCGGGCGAACTTGGCCTCGCGGGAGAAGCGGGCGATACCGGCGGACTCACCAGTGCTCCGCCGCGGTCACCGCCCCACAACCAGGCATCGCCAGCAGCGCCGGCGCCCCCTTCCCTAACCGCTCGCCGATTCCGGCCTGCGACGCGTTGATCTGCCCGGTCAACGCAATCACGTGGTCCAGTGCGTCCAACGCCAGGTCGGCCACTACACCGCTCATCCCCTGCAAGGCCCGCAACCAGTCCCCCAATTCACCGCTGACCTGGCCGTCAGGCAGCGCCAGGCCCACACTGACCCCGCCAACACCGGGTGTCAGCGCGACCTGTCCAGCTCCAACGACAATCTCGCGGGGCTCGGCGACGACCGGATTGATTAGGCGAGCGAGGCAAACGCCAGGCTCGATCCTGGTCAGGTCAAACGCCTGGCCGCGAACCTGCAGGCCGCGCTGACCAACTGCGCCATCGACCAGGCTGTCGGCATCTGCACCGAATGGCCAGGTGCGGCAACACAACCGGCGCTGCGGCCAAATAGTAGTCGATGAACTGCGCCTCGGTCGTCCCGTCGCCGTATTTGGCACCCGTCCCGGGCTGCTCACCCGAAACGACTCACCACCCACCGTGCGCTCCCCGATCCGATCAGCCTCCACAGCACACCCCCACCAGGACGGCGCTGGCCGGGGACGCCGGCGGGCGGGCTGTGCGCGTGGCGCCCAGTCTGTGGCCCCAAACGCCACAACGGCACAGCGCGAAGTGGGTCCGGATCGTGTCAACGGCGCCCCCTCTCGCGTACCCGTCGCCACGACGTGTACTCCCAGCGAGCTCCACTTCACCTGCCACACACCTCATACACTTTAGACACGAGCCGGTCACGCAAAGTCGTTGTCACGACAGACGCCTGACCCACGCCATTCAGGCGTGATGCTCGTTTACGCACTGGCCCAGCTGCCACCCATTGGCGGGCCACAAGGCGAGCCCGCCCTGTCAGGTGAGGCGAACGCCGACACCTGCAGGGCCTGGTCCGTCGGCCTCGAATGGCTACTAGCGGAGCGCCCGGCTCAGCCTGGTCAGTCCAGAGAGATGCGCCGGCGTTGCCCTGTCCGGCTCAAGCTGTAGATGAACGGGCCGGGCTCGGCGTGCATCTGCTCGATCTCTCGCCAGCGGGTGAGGAGCACCTCGAGCTGCGTCCAGATCGTTGCCGCGTCGTCACTGAAAAGGTTGACCATCTTCGCCCGGTGGTCTCGTACGGCATGACGCTCCCGGGTGTGCTGCTGGATCTTGCGATCTCTGGTGATGATGAGCCAGCCACGGGCTGCCACCTCGGGAATCCACTCCACGTCCTTGATGGCCGTCGCCGGGATGGGACACGGCGGTCGAAACCGTCTGCGGATCAAGGCGCCTTCATCCCCAAGGTAGGTGATGTCAGGGCGCTCCTGGCAGACAAGCCTGGCCAGCCCGCGCAGGTCTGCGTCGATGAAGAAGCGGACGGTAGCGAGCTGCGGGCGGCTCACGCAGCCCGCGCAGCCTCTTCGGACTCATAGCTCAGCGCCCATCGAACGTCCCGGATCGTCAAACCGAACAGGTCCACAAGATCAGGTACAGCGGCTCCGTCCTCGGCTTGCTCCCAGAGGGCGGCGGTGCTGATTCCGCCGACGGACGGACGACCTCCGCGGATCTCTGGGTCGATGACGACCGTGGACCGATCCGCGCTTGCCGGCCGCCACTTGGCCGCGACATCGTTGATCCAGGTCACGCGCTGGTAGAACTGCTCGGCACTCGGTGTCAGCACCAGCTGCCCGTTGACCGTCGCCACTAGCGCGAAGTCCGGGTGGAGGTCCGCATCATCCTGGGCGTTGAGCAGGAGCTCGCGGCCGCTGATGAACGGCTTGGCGTGCGCAAGCGGGTAGGGGATGCCATAACTATCCTGAAGATGGGTGATGAGAGCCCTGAGCTCCGCCATCGGCACGTTGTGCACGCGGCGGTACTGGCGCAGCAAGCCAGCCTCGATAAACTCCGCCCAGGTCACGTTCTTGTTGCCGGTCGAATGTTCGCGGATCACCGGACGGTAGGTCTTGGTGCCTGACGCCTTGCCTTCGAGCCAGTAGTGCAGGGTCGGTTGGGGCACACCGAGGAGCGACGCTGCGCCCGCCTCGGTGTACATCTCCTGCTCCAGAAGGGTGACCACAGGGACCAGTGTGACACCACCCCGGGAAAGCCGTGTGCTGATCTCACTACCTAGGCACCCTCAGGCCGTCCACCGTGACGATGTATCGGTTCTATGCCGAGGGCCGCATCCGTAAGCACCTGGCTTCGGTGGAGCTCCGCGACCTCAAGCGGCCCGCGGTGGCTGCCATGATCCGTGCGCTGGTCGAAGCAGGCGACGGCCCCACGACGATCCATCGATGCGTTGCTGCACTTCGTTCGGCCCTGACAGCTGCAGTTCGAGCCAGCTTGATCCCGACCAACCCAGCGCGAGATGTGGAGCTCCCCCGCCGCACCACCGCCCGAGCGAACCCCTGGGAGCCGGGCGAACTCGCGGCAATCCTGACCGAAGCCCAGACCGACCGCCTCGGCGTACTTTTCGAGCCTCTGGCCTTCACCGGGATGCGGCGCGGCGAGGCGCTGGCGCTGCGTTGGGACAAAGTCGATCTGTTCACTCGACAATTACAGGTGCGCCGCCAGGTGGTGCAGGGACAGACGCCCATCTGCCAGTGGTGCGGCGGTAGTCACAAGGTCGCCTGGCGCGAACCGAAGACTGCCGCCGGGACCCGGATCGTCGAGATGGACAAGCAGACCGCGGCAATGATGCACGGCCACCGCAAGGCTCAGCAGATCGAGCGTGATCATTGGGCCGGCGTCTACACCGACCACGGTCTGGTGTTCGCGCGTGAGAACGGCCTGCCCCTGTATCCGACGGTGGTGACCCACCGGTTCGCGTCCATCGTCGCCAGAACTGCCACCGCTGGGCCGGAAGGTTCCGCCACGCTGAGGATGATCGAGCTGCACGACCTCCGCCACGGCGCGGCATCACTCGGCATCGCAGCCGGCGTCCCCATCGAAGTCGTGTCGAAGAGGCTAGGTGTAATGCCCACGAGGGTTGTTGACAGTTGGGTCTGGTGATCGGGGAGACCTCCGGGTGAAGGTGTGGGTGCTGACGCCTCACCGACAACCCGGAGGTCTCGATGTCCCACGCTAATGCCCGTCTGACCGTTCACGGCCGTGCTGAGCTGATCCGGCGGGTAATCGAGCAAGGACGCCCGGTGGCCCACGTGGTGGTCGAGATGAACATTTCCCGCGCCACGGGCTACAAGTGGTTGGCCCGTTGGCGGGCCGAAGGTCCGGCCGGACTGATCGATCGATCCAGTCGGGCGCACCGGCTGCCGGGCCGGACCCCGCGCGGACTGGAGGACAAAATCCTGGCGGTGCGCGCCGCGCGCAAGCTCGGACCGGCCCGGATCGCACCGTTGGTGGGTTTGGCGCCCTCCACGGTGCACGCGGTGCTGCGCCGTCACGGCATGCACCGACTGGCCTGGATGGACCGCCCCAGCGGGGTGGTGATCCGCCGCTACGAGCGGGCTGCTCCCGGGGAGCTGCTGCACGTGGACGTCAAGAAGCTGGGCGCCATTCGGCAGGGCGGAGGGTGGCGGGTGCACGGACGCGGATCGCTCGAGCACCTCGCCGCGCAGGCCGCCCTCAAAGCCGGCCGGCGAGCCGGCTACGACTACGTGCACTGCGCGATCGACGACCACACCCGACTGGCCTACGCCGAGATCCACCCCGACGAGAGCGCGGTGACCTGCGCGGCTTTCCTGCGTTCGGCTGCGGCCTGGTTCGCCACCGTCGGCGTCACCGGCATCCAACGCGTGATGACCGACAACGCTCTGGCCTACCGGCGGAGCCAGGCCTGGCGGCAGGCGCTGGCCGACGTGGGCGCCCAAGCCCGCTTCACCCGCAACTACCGACCCCAGACCAACGGCAAAGCCGAACGGTTCAACCGGACCCTGGCCGAAGAATGGGCCTACGTCAGGCCCTTCGCCAGCTCAGCAGAACGCGCTGCGGCCTTGCCCGAATGGCTCCACACCTACAACCATCACCGCAACCACACCGCCCTGGGCGGAAACCCACCCATCAGCCGCACGACCGTCAGCAACCCACCTGGGGATTACAGCTAGGCCACAGTTCCATCAGTGCGACCGCCGATATCTACGGCCACCTGCTGGACGGCGTCGGGCACCAGGCGGCGGAGGCCGCGGCGGCCTTGGTGCCGCGCACGCGCACTTCCGACAGCTGAGCTGGCACCGGAGGCACTCCTGGGCTTGTCGACCGCAAGCCCCGCCAGTCGGTGCATGCCAACGACTTGGGCGGGCAGCGCAGCCAACCCCTGCAGCAGCCGGCTCACGCAGGGCAGCCCACCCGCCTGACGTCCGCCGCCACACCCCGGCTGGGGAGAAGTGCGCGACCACAGATCGGAATCTAATAAGGTCTGGCGGACATCAATGGGCACGGCGGGGGGCTGTGTGATTAATCGGTGACCAACCCGCCGCTCGCAGGTGGTTCAGGGTAAGGATGAAAGCTCATCAGTGCAGGTCGGCGGCCTGCTGTAAGTGCGCCCGGAGGGATTCGAACCCCCAACCTTCTGATCCGTAGTCAGATGCTCTATCCGTTGAGCTACGGGCGCGTGTTCAGTTTTCGTGCTGTGGTGCGGTCCTGCTGGGTACTACCACCTCTCGGCAGCCCGAAGGCACCCGGTCAGCGCGGAAGCGGAGGGATTTGAACCCTCGGTACTCTTACGAGCACAACACATTAGCAGTGTGTCCCATTCGGCCGCTCTGGCACGCTTCCTGGGGCCACCTGCGGAGGCCGCCGGGTGCTGACAGTACCCGGGGGATGTGGCCGGAAGCAAAACGGCCCGACCCATCCCCATCGCCCCTGGTCAGGCCTCGATCAGGACAGGCAGGCCGCCAGGTCGAGGCCCACCGCGCCGGGGTCGGCGGCGGTGTCCGCAGAGCAGCCCACGACCACGTAGCGCTCACCGGACCAGCCGAAGACCATCCACACCGTCGCCCCGTCCGCGGCGTCCTGCACAGCGATACCCAGTCCACCGTCCAGGTCGACCGTCCGGCCCTCCGCTGTCGCCGACGGGAAGGCGTCGTTGCCGGAGACGTCCCGCCAGGCCCCCGTACCGGTGAGCTCGAACGCGGACAGGATCGCGCGGCCGTCGGACTGCCGCGCGGTCACCACGCACCGGGCCTGGCTGTCGCAGGGCAGCACTTCACCGGTCGGGGCGGGGAACTCCGCGCCGTAGGGGATGTTGATCAACCCGCGCACCGCGCCGTCGGGCCCGACGGACAGCAGCAGGGCGCGGCCGGTGCCGCTGGCCACCAGCGCCGCTGACAGGTCTCCGGTGACACCGGCGTGGGTGGCGAGCACCGTGCAGCCGGGGCAGTTGGCCAAGGTCACCGGCACGGTGTTGCCGTCCCCCGCCGCGGGCGGGGCGGGCTCGGCGCTGGGGGCGGCCGACGCGGCGGCCTGCGACGTCGACTCCGGGGTCGGGTCGGCCGCCGGCGTCGGGGCAGTCACTGCGGGCTCCTGAGCCGGTGCAGAGCTGCTCTCCGTCGGGGCGGCAGGTTCGGCCGGCGACGCCGCCGGCTCGGCGGGCGGGGACGCGACGGGTGCGCCGCCCAGGTCGGGCACGGTGACGGTGACCGCCGCCCCCGGAGCGGAGCTCGCGGCTGAGGACGTCGCGCCTGACGGCACAGTCGGCACCGACGCACCCACCCCAGAGCTCGTCGCGGTCAGCGCACCACTCGCCGCTCCTCCGCATCCGGCCAGCACCACCGAGGCCGCGACGGCCAGCGCGGCGAGCCCGGCCCGCACTCGCCCGCTCATGCCGTCACCCCGGCGGTCCGGGCCGCGTCCAGCAGGGCCTGCAGGCTGTCCGGGTCGGCCAGCGCGTCTCGGGAGACGGCTTCATCGATAGGCGTCCCGGTCTGCACCCGTTTCACCGGCACCTCGCACTTCTTGCCGTTGACCGTCCGCGGGATCACCAGGACGGCGACCACCGCGCCGGGGACGTGGCGCGGCGAGAGCTCCTGCCGTACGGCTGCCCGCACCGCCGCGGTCAATGCGTCCAGGTCGACTCCGTCGGCGGGGACGAGGAACAGCACCAGCTGTCCGTAGTGGGCGCCGGACGACGTGTCCACGACCAGGGCGTCCAAGACGCCGTCCACGGCCTCGACCACCCGGTAGAACTCCGCCGTGCCCATCCGCACCCCGCCCCGGTTCAGCGTCGAGTCCGACCGGCCCTCGATCACGCAGGAGCCGCGGGAGGTGAGCCGAATCCAGTCGCCGTGCCGCCACACCCCGGGGTACTCGGCGAAGTACGCCTCCCGCAGCCGGCTGCCGTCCGCGTCGCCCCAGAACCCGACGGGCATGGACGGCAGCGGAGCGGTGAGCACCAGCTCGCCGACCTCGTCTATCAGCGCCTCACCCGAGGGGGAGAACGCTTCGACCCGGGCACCCAGGGCCCGGCAGGAGATCTCAGCCGACCACACCGGCACGGTCGGTGCGGCCCCGACGAACGCGGTGCAGACATCGGTGCCGCCGGAGATGGACGCGATCTGCACGTGGCCGCCGACCCGGTCGTGCAGCCAGCGGAATCCGTCCGGCCCGAGCGGCGAGCCGGTGGAACCGAACGTCCGCAGCCCGGTGAGGTCGTACCGCTCCGCCGGATGCAGACCGGCGGTTCGGCAGGAGTGCACGTACGCGGCCGACGCCCCCAGGTAGTCGACCCGGTGCCGCTCGGCCAGCCGCCACAGGGCGTCGAGGTCCGGGTGGGCGGGGCTGCCGTCGTACAGCACGACGGTCGCGCCGGTCAGCAGTCCGCCGACGAGGAAGTTCCACATCATCCAGCCGGTGGTGGAGAACCACAGGAACCGGTCGGCGGGGCCGAGATCGCACTGCAGCCCGACGGCCTTGAGGTGCTCGAGCAGGATCCCGCCCTGCGACTGCACGATCGGCTTGGGCAGGCCCGTTGTCCCCGAGGACCAGAGCACCCACAGCGGCGCGTCGAACGCTATCGGCTCCGCGATCACCGGGCCGGGTTCGGCGAGCAGATCGGTCCAGCGGACGGCCTCGTCCGAGGTGGTGCTGAGCACGGGCAGCCACACGGTGGCGGCCAGGCCGGGCAGGGCGTCCTGCACACGGCGCACGGTGTCGGCGACGGGATAGTCCTTGCCGCCGTAGCGGTAGCCGTCCACGGTGAGCAGCACCGTCGGCTCGATCTGGGCGAACCGGTCGATGACCGCCCCGGCGCCGAAGTCCGGCGAACAATTCGACCACACCGCGCCGAGACCGGCGGTGGCCAGCAACCCGACGAGTGCGGGCAGGGCGTTGGGCAGCAGCGCGGCGACCCGATCGCCCGGTCCGACGCCGTACCGGCGCAGCCCGGCCTGGGCCGCGCCGACCAGCTCCCGCAACCGGCGCAAGGTGATCATCTGCTCGGCGCCGGACTCGTCGACCGCGATGACGGCGAGATCGTCGGGGCCGCGGCCCGGCCGGTCGGCCAGGGCGTGCTCGGTGTAGTTCAGCGTGCCACCGGGGAACCACACCGCGCCGGGCATCCGCGCGTCGGCCAGCGCCGCGGTCGGGGCGGTGTGCCAGTGCACGGCGAAGAAGTCGGCCACCGCCGTCCAGAACCCGCCCAGGTCGTCGACCGACCACTGCCACAGGTCGTCGTACCCGGTCAGGTCCCGGCCCGCCCGGTCGCCGGCCAGCCGGGCGAACGCGGTGATCGCGGCCCCCTCGACCCGCTCGGGCCGGGGAGTCCACAGCACCTCGGGGACGACATCTGTCCTGCTCATGGCTCGTTCCTACACGAGCGGGCCGGGCCGGTCAGGCTGCCACGGCGCACCACATAGCCTGGTCCGGAACGGTTCGTGGATGACTCGTACGGGAACGGGGCACGTGGGATGACGGTGCGGTTGCGATCGGCCCTGGACGGTCTGCCGTCCTACGCCCCGGGGCGGAACGTGCCCGGCGCGGTCAAGTTGGCCTCCAACGAGCTGAGCTTCCCCACCCTGCCGTCGGTGGCCGAGGCCATCGGCGCGCACGCCGCCCAGGGCGCCACCGGTGGGCTCAACCGCTATCCGGACAACGCCGCGAACCTGCTTGCCGAGCAGCTGGCCGCGCTGGCCGGCGCGCCGCGCGAGAACCTCGTCGTCGGTGGCGGATCGGTCGCGTTGTGCCATCAGATCGCCGAGATCACCGTGGACCGCGGTGACGAGGTGATCTACGGCTGGCGCTCGTTCGAGACCTATCCGATCGTCACCGGTCTGATGGGTGGCCGGGCGATGCAGATCCCGGTGACCGCCGCCCAGGAGCTCGACCTGGCCGCGATGGCCGACGCCGTCACCGACCGCACCCGGCTGATCTTCGTGTGCACGCCGAACAACCCGACCGGCACCGCCGTGCGCACCGACCAGCTGACCACGCTGCTGGACGCGGTGCCGGAGGACGTGCTGGTCGTGGTGGACGAGGCCTACCGCGAGTTCGACCGGGACCCGGAGTCGCCCAACGGGGTGCAACTGGCACTGACCCGGCCGAATGTGCTGGCCCTGCGCACGCTCTCGAAGGCCTACGGCCTGGCCGGTCTGCGGGTCGGCTATGCGGTGGGGCCGCTGGACGTGGTGACGGCGCTGCGCCGGGTGGCCATCCCGTTCGCGGTGAACAGCCTGGCCCAGGTGGCTGCCCTCGCCGCCCTGGAGCACGGAGCGGAGTTCGTCCCCCGCTGGGAGCAGGTCGTCGCCGAACGCGACCGGGTGTCGATTGCGTTGCGCGGCTTCGGGTTCGAGGTGCCGCCGTCGCAGGCGAACTTCGTCTGGCTGCCCCTGGCGGAGGAAGCCACCCGGTTCGCCGCGCACTGCGAGACCCACCGGGTCATCGTGCGGCCGTTCGCCGACGCCGCCGGCGGCGTGCGGGTGTCCATCGGGTCGCCCGAGGAGAACGACCAGTTCCTGGCCGCGGCCGGCAGCTACCCGGGCTGACCCTCAGCTGCGCATCCGCCCGACGATGCCGGTGTCGTAGTGCCCGGAGACGAACTCCGCGTCGTCCAGCAGCTCGGCGAAGAACGGCAGATTGCTCTTCGGGCCGACCACGGTGAACCCGGCGACAGCCTCCCGGGCCCGGGCCAGCACCTGCTCCCGGTCGTCCCCGAAGACGATCAGCTTGGCCATCAACGAGTCGTAGGACGGGGTGACGGTGGTGTCCGGGCCGTACCCGGCGTCCACCCGGACCCCCTCGCCCGACGGCTCCACCCACTCGCGCACCACACCCGGTCCGGGCAGGAAACGTTTCGGGTCCTCGGCGTTGATCCGCAGCTCGAGCGCGTGCCCGGTGACGGTCACCGCGTCCGGGTCGAAGGTGACGTCCTCGCCGGCGGCGATGTGGAACTGCTGCTCGACCAGGTCCAGCCCGGTGACGGCCTCGGTGATCGGGTGCTCCACCTGCAGCCGGGTGTTCATCTCCAGGAAGACGAAGTCCTGCGCGGACTCGTCGACCAGGCACTCCACCGTGCCGGCGTTGCGGTAGCCGACGGCCTCACCGGCGCGCACCGCGGCGGCCAGCATGCGCGCCCGCAGCTCCGGGGACACCGCCGGTGACGGGGTCTCCTCGGCGACCTTCTGGTTGCGGCGCTGCACCGAGCAGTCCCGCTCCCCCAGCGCCACCACGCGTCCGTCGGCCAACCCGAGGATCTGCACCTCGACGTGCCGGGCCACCGGCAGGAACCGCTCCAGCAGCACCGACCCGTCGCCGAACATCCGCTCGGCGAACGCGGCGATCCGGTCGAACTGCTCGGCCGCCTGCGCGGCGTCCTCGGCCACGCTCATCCCCATGCCACCGCCGCCGGCCGCAGCCTTGATCATCACCGGGTAGCCGATCCGCTCGGCTTCGCGCACCGCGGCATCGCGGTCGGCGACGGGCTCGCGTGTGCCGGCGGCCACCGGAACCCCGGCGTCCTCCATGAGGTTGCGGGCGTTGATTTTGTCGCCCATCTTCTCGATGACGTCGGCGGACGGGCCGACCCAGATCAGCCCGGCGTCCTGCACGGCCCGGGCGAACGCCGCGTTCTCCGACAGGAACCCGTAACCGGGGTGGATGGCCTGCGCCCCGGTGTCCCGCGCGGCCTGCAGGATGCGCTCGATGTTGCGGTACGACTCGGCCGGCGCCGCCCCACCGAGCAGCACCGCCTCGTCGGCCTCGGTGACGAACGGCAGGCCGGCGTCCACGTCGGAGTGCACGGCGATGGTGCGGATGCCCATCTCCCGGGCGGTCCGCAGGATGCGGCGGGCGATCTCGCCGCGGTTGGCGACGAGCAGGCTGTCGAACATCGGGTTCTCCGGATTCTGGCTGGACTTCACGGATGGGCGGTCGGACGGCGGTGCGGTCAGCTGGCGCGGAAGGCGAGCCGTTGACCCGGGCGGAGCTGGGCGGCGCGGTCGACGTCGGCGTCCAGAACCACGGCGACGACGGGGTACCCGCCGGTGAGCGGATGGTCGGCGAGGAACAGCACGGGTTCGCCGCCGGGCGGGATCTGGACGGAGCCGAGAGCCATGCCCTCGCTGGGCAACTCACCCTCGACGGCGCGGATCAGCCCCGGGGCGTCGGGATCGGTCCGCTGTAGGCGCAGCCCGACCCGGTTGCTGCGCGGGCTCACCGTCCACTCCCCCGTGGTGAGGGCCGACGGATCAGTGAACCAGTCGTCCCGTGGGCCGAACCGCACCCGCAAGGTCACCGGTCCGTCCGCCGGGATCTCCGCGTCCGGGACCGTCGACGGCGGGGGCTCGTCCGACGCCCCGACGGGCAGCACGTCCCCGGCGGCGACCGGGGGTGGGCCGATCCCGGACAGGGTGTCGGTGCTGCGCGACCCCAGCACGGCGGGTACGGCGAACCCGCCGGCCACGGCGAGGTAGGTCCGTAGTCCGGTCCGCGGGGCGCGCATCCGCAGCGTCTGCCCGGCCCGCAGGTCGAACCGGGTCGCGTGCGGGACGGGTTCCTTGTCCACCTCGACCGGGGCGGGGGCCCCGGCGACCGCGACGACGAGATCGGTCTCCGCCCTGACCTGCAGCCCACCCAGCGTGCATTCCAGCACCGCGGCGCCGGAATCGTTGCCCAGCAGCGCATTGGCCCGCGCGGCGGACGCGCGATCGGCGGCACCCGATCGACCGACGCCGTCCGCGGCGTGGCCGGTGCGGCCGGTGTCCTGCAGCAGCGCCAGCGGCCCGGTGCGCAGCACGGTGAGCCGGCCGGTCACCGCGACCCGCCGTCAGCCACGTCGACGAACCGGACCCAGCGCCCGGGCTGGATGGTGGCCGGTGGCTCGACCGTCACGTCCCACATGCCCAGGTCGGTGGTGCCGATGAGCTGCCACCCGCCGGGCGACTCCCGCGGGTAGACCGCGGAGAACTCGCCGGCCAGGGCGACCGACCCGGCGGGCAGCGAGGTACGCGGCTCGGCGCGGCGGGGCACGGCCAGGGCGGGGTCGCCTCCTGCCAGATAGGCGAAGCCCGGGGCGAAACCGACGAATGCGGCCCGCCACGGGGTCCCGGTGTGCGCCCGGATCACCCCGTCCCGGCCGAGACCGGTCAGCTCGGCCACGTCGTCCAGGTCGGGCCCGTCGTAGCGCACCGGGATCACCAGGGCGTCGGACGGGGCACCGTCGCCCCGTGCGGTCCCGGCACCGACCACCCCGACGAGGTCGCGCAGCGCATCGGCGGTCGCGTCGAGGTCGGCGTCGGCCGCGAGGCGGACCAGCACCGTCCGGGCGGCGGGCACCAGGTCCTCGACGCCGGCCAACTCGCCGGCCGAGAGGGCGGCGCTCAGGTGGTCGGTGAGGGCGAGAACGGCGTTCAGGTCCGACGTATCGATGAGCAGGGCGCGGTCGCCGGCCGGCTGGATCCCGGCTGTCACCGCGGAGCCGCTCACGCGAAGGCCCGCACGTCGACGCCTGCGCCCCGCAGGGCGTCACGCACGGCCGCGGCCATGGCGATCGCGCCAGGGCTGTCGCCGTGCACGCAGATGCTCTCGGCGCGGACGGCGACATCGCTGCCGTCCACCGCGGTGACCACGCTCTCGGTCACCATCCGCACCATGCGGGCGGCGACCTCGGCGGCGTCGGAGAGCAGGGCGCCCGGCTCACTGCGCGACACCAGGGTGGCCCGCGGGGTGTACCCGCGGTCGGCGAACGCCTCGGTGACCGGACGCAGCCCGGCCGCCTCGGCCAGCTCCAGCAGGGCCGATCCGGGCAGGCCCACCAGCGGCAGCGACGGGTCGACCGCGCGCACCGCGTCGACCACGGACCGAGCCTGGCCGCGGTGGTGGACGGCCGTGTTGTACAGCGCACCATGGGGTTTCACATACCGGACCGAGGTGCCGGCCACGGCGGCGAGCGCCTGCAGGGCACCGATCTGGTAGACCACGTGATCGGTCAGCTCGATCAGATCCATGTCGATGAACCGGCGGCCGAACCCCCCGAGGTCCTGGTAGCCGACCTGCGCGCCGACCGTCACCCCGGCCGCCGCGGCGGCCTCGCAGGTGCGCCGCAGCGTGGTCGGGTCGCCGGCGTGGAAGCCGCACGCCACGTTGACGCTGGTGACGTAGGGCATGAGCGCGGCGTCGTCACCGAGCACCCAGCGGCCGTAGGACTCCCCGACGTCGCTGTTCAGATCGATGCTCGACGTGCGGACACGGGACTCACTCATGGGGCCTCCCCCCGCTTCAATTGTCCGACAGCATGCACCCGATCTGCCCTTCCCCCTGCGCTCCCTGTCCGGGTGGGCGCCCTGCCGGAAGCCGACGGCGGCGGGGCGGCCCAGGCACGGCAGGACCACCCGGACGCCTCCGAGGCCGACGGACCGGCCGCCCTCACCAGGTCGGGCTGACCGCCGCCCGGGTGTGCACCGAGGGCAGCAGCCCGGCGAAGGCCGCCGTCTGCTGCTCCGCCGTCACCGCATCGATCTCCCCGTGCACCCGCACCCGGGCGAGCCCGCCATCGGGGTGGACGTCGAGCCGGACGTGGGTGAGCGGGGCGGCGGTCAGCGACGGGAACACGTGCCGGGTGTCCGGCTGCAGCGGGGTGCGGTCCAGCACCGGCACCCAGGCCTCCGTGTCGGTGAGATCGGCTGCAGCGGCGTCGATCCCGGTCATCCACGCCGCCCCGGGGGCGTTGCCGACGAAGTAGGAGGTGTCCAGTTCGAGGCGGCGGATGCTGCCCCGCGCGCCGAGGGCGATGACCAGGTGTTCGTTGCCGGGAACGCGGCGGCGGGAGTTCTCCCAGCCCTCCCCCATGATCCGGGCCCGACCCGGGAGCAGCAGGTTGGCCGGCGAGGAATAGAACATGTTGGAGCACTCGATGACCGTGCCGCCGTTCTCCAGCGCGGCCAGGTCGACGGTGCCGGTGAGCACCCGCGGATCGGGCACGGCGACACCGTGCACCCGGAAGCGGGCCACCCCGCCGTCCGGGTAGATGGTCAGCCGCACATGCGTCCAGCGGTGCGGATCAGCCACGGTGAAGGGGTTCTCGCTGTCCCCGGCCACCGGGGAGCGGGGTACCAGGGTGGCCCACTCGGCGGCCAGCAGCTCGTCGGTGGACGGGTAACCCTCGACACTGGTGGCCTCGACCGACACCTCGGGCGGGTAGTTGCCCTTGAACCAGGCGGTGTCCACGACGACCCCGTGCACCACGCCGGGTACGCCGAGCCGCACGATCGCGATGTCCACGCCCGGCTCGCGGCGCCGGCGGGTCTCCCAGCCGTCGTAGATCTTCCCCTTGTGCCCGAAGGTGTCGGTGGAGAACACCGACGCCGCCGGGGTGATCAGGTTCTCCTTCTCGGCGAACGTCTCGTCGTTGGCGTACACGACGCTGCCGGCCAGCAGCCGGGACGCGAGATCGGGCAGGTGCCGGAAGTCGGCGGGGGTGCTCATGCTTCTCCTCTGCGCAGGAGACGACCGTGCCGTCCCCCGTCGGTGGTGATGTCGACGCTGATGTCGCGGCCGGCCAGGTAGGTGGACCGGACCCGGCCGGTCAGGGTGCGCCCCGCGTACGGGGTGATCGCGTTGCGGTGGAACAGTTCGGCCGGGTCGACGGTGAAGGTGTCCTCCGGCGCGAAGACCGCGAAGTCGGCGGCGCCCCCTTCGGCGATGCGCCCCTTGGTGGTCAGCCCGGCGTGCTCGGCCGGCGCCTGGGCCATCCAGCGGACGACGTCGGTCAGCGGGATCCCGCGCTCGCGGGCCTGCGTCCAGATGGCCGAGATGC
Organism: Nakamurella flavida; assembly: GCF_030811475.1. Classification (NCBI taxonomy): domain Bacteria; kingdom Bacillati; phylum Actinomycetota; class Actinomycetes; order Nakamurellales; family Nakamurellaceae; genus Nakamurella; species Nakamurella flavida. The sequence goes on along the minus strand of NZ_JAUSQV010000001.1, from coordinate 3,424,414 downwards.
CCAGCTGCAGCGAGGAGATCCCGCCCCAGGCCAACCCGAAATCACCCACGTCGAAACGCTTCAGCTCCGGGGTGCACGGCGAGTGGTCGGAGACGATGCACGCGATGGTGCCGTCCTGCAGCGCCGCCCACAGCTCGTCGCGGTTGGCCGATTCCCGGATCGGCGGGCAGCACTTGAACTGCGTGGCCCCGTCCGGGATCTCCTCCGCGGCGAAGGTCAGGTAGTGCGGGCAGGTCTCGACGGTGATCCGCACCCCGTCGCGCCGGGCCGAACGGATCATCGGCAACGCGTCGGCCGACGACAGGTGCAGGATGTGCACCCGCGCGCCGGTCCACCGGGCCAGCTCGATCACCTCGGCGATGGCCAGGTTCTCGGCGCCCCGCGGGCGGGACTCCAGGAACGCCTGGTAACGCCCGCCGTCGGTGGCCGGCGCCCGGTCGATGGACTCGGCGTCCTCCGCGTGGATGATCATCATGGCGTCGAGCCCGGCCAGCTCGGTCAGATCGGTCTCCAGCTCCGCCCCCTGCAGCGCCGGGAACTCGTCCACGCCGGAGTGCAGCAGGAAGCACTTGAACCCGAACACCCCGGCCTCGTGCAGCGGCCGCAGATCGGCGGTGTTCCCCGGGACCGCGCCACCCCAGAACCCGACGTCGACGAACGTCTTCCCCGCCGCCGTCTGCTGCTTGACCTCCAGCGCGGCCACGTCGACCGTGGGCGGGATGCTGTTCAGCGGCATGTCGATGACGGTGGTGACCCCACCGGCGGCCGCGGCGCGGGTGGCGGTGCGGAAACCCTCCCACTCGCTGCGGCCCGGGTCGTTGATGTGCACGTGCGCGTCGACCAGACCGGGCAGCAGCACCTCGTCGGGCCCGAGCGTGACGACCCGGTCGGCGGTCAGCTCGGGGGCGGGTCCCTGCACCGAGACGATGACGCCGCCGCGCACGCCGACGGTCACCGCGGCCTCGCCGTCGGGCAGGACGGCGCGGTCGGCATGGATCACCAGGTCGAGCTGATCGGTCATCGGGGCCTCCGGCGGGTCGGGACGGGTGCGATCCAGGCAGGGCGAGCGATCACGCCGGATCACCGGACGGGAGCAGCTGTTCCCGGGCCAGTGTCGCGGACAACTCGCGCAGCAGTCCCGCGGCCCCGGCGATGCACCGGGTGACATCGGCCTCGATGTCGGTCAGCGCGTACACCGCGCGGATACCCGCGGCCGCGGCCCGCTCCGGGGTGAGCAGCGACCGGCCGCACACCGCGACGACCGGGATGCCGCGGGCGCCGGCCACCGTGGCCACCCCAATCGGGGCCTTGCCGGACAACGACTGCTCGTCCAGCGACCCCTCCCCGGTGATGACCAGATCGACTCCGGCCAGCGCGTCGGCGAATCCGACCAGTTCGAGCAGGAGGTCGATGCCGGGCGCGAGAGCGGCACCCAGCACCGCGACCGCGGCGAAGCCGACCCCGCCCGCGGCGCCTGCTCCGGGCGTCGTGCGCAGGTCCGCACCCGTGGCGGCGGCGATCCGGTCGGCGAGCAGGTCCAGCGCCCGGTCGAGCTCGGCGACCTGAGCGGGAGCGGCGCCCTTCTGCGGTCCGTACACCGCGGCCGCCCCGGACGGGCCGGTCAACGGGTTGTCCACGTCGGAGGCGACGGTGACGGTCGCCGCAGCAAGGCCGGGGTGCAGCGCGGTGAGATCCACGGCGGCGAGGTCGGCCAGCGGACCACCACCATCGGCGAGAACCCGACCGTCCGGGCCGGTCAACCGGGCACCGAGCGCGGCGATCATGCCGGCGCCGCCGTCGGTGCAGGCGCTGCCGCCGATGCCCAGCACGAGGTCGGTGCACCCCGCGTCCAGCGCGGCGGCGATCAGCTCGCCGAATCCGCGGCTCGACGCCGTCATCGGGGCGAGGGTGCCGCCGGGCAGCTGGGCCAAGCCGGACACGGTGGCCAGTTCCAGCACCGCGGACGATCCGCGCCGGGCGTATCCGGTGTCCACCGGGTCCCCGGTCGGGCCGGCCGCCCGAACCGGCACCCAGCGGTACCCCGCGGCCAGGGCGGCCTCGATGGTGCCGTCCCCGCCGTCGGCCACCGGCACCTGCCGGGTCCGCACGTCGGGCCGGGCGTCGGCCAGCCCCAGGGCCACCGCGGCAGCCACCCCGGCGGCCGGCAGCGACCCCTTGAACTTGTCGGGCGCGATGAGCACGAGCGTCATGGGGTCATCCTGTCGTGCGCGGCCGACCTCGCCGCCGCCCGGTCAGACCGCGACACGGCGGGCGAGGACGTCCAGGGTGCTGCGGTGCAGACCGGTGCGCTCGGTGATCTCGTCGGCGTCCACGGCCCCGCACTCCAGGGCGCGGACGAGGAACCCGGCCAGGGCCACCGCGGTGGCCGGCTCGTCCATGAACCCGGACTCCTGCCGCTCGACGTAGGCCCGCAATCGCACGCAGGCCTGCGGGATCCCGGCCAGGTAGAAGGCGTAGGTGGCCGCGTACCGGGTGGGCAGCTGGGCCGGGTGCAGATCCCAGCCCTGGTAGTAGCCGCGGTGCAACGAGCGGCCGACCAGCCGGGCGTGCAACGCCCACGCCGCCCGGACCGCGTCGGCGTCACCGACCGGGACGATGTTGGTCGAGCCGTCGGACAGGTGCACGCCCGTGCCGGATGCGGCGAGCTGCATGACGGCCTTGGCGTGGTCGGCGGCCGGGTGCTCCATGCTCTGGTCCTGCGCAGAGATGCCCAGCGAGGCCGAGTAGTCGTACGTGCCGTAGTGCAGTCCGGTGACCCGCCCGGCGCCCGCGTGGATCATCGGGGCGATGGCGGCCCGGCCGTCGGCGCCGAGCACGGCCTGCGGGGTCTCCACCTGGATCTCGAACCGTAGGGCGCCGGCCGCCAAGCCCAGTTCGGTCTCCAGCGCCTCGCAGGCCAGCACCATCGCCTCGACCTGCTCGACCGAGGTCACCTTGGGCAGGGTGAGGACGAAACCGGCCGGCAGCGCACCCAGGCCGGCCAGGAACAGCCGCAGGGTGCGCAGCCCGCGCCGTCGAGTCGGCTGCTCGAAGCTCTTGAACCGGATCCCGACGAACGGCGGCGCGGTCCCGGCGTCCACGGCCTGTCGCAGGGCCGCGGCGGCGGCGACCACGGCCGCGTCCTCCTCGGCGTCCGGGCGGGGGCCGTAGCCGTCCTCGAAGTCGATCCGCAGATCCTCGATCGGCTCGACCGCGAGCTTGGCCAGCACCCGGTCGTACCCGGCGTGCACCCACTGCGGGTCCAGCCCGGTGGCGGCGGCGAAGGTGTCGGCCGTGTCGCCGTGCTCGGCCAGGGCCGCGAGGGCGCGCTCGCCCCACGCCGGCACGGTCCCGGCGTCGAAGCGATCGGCCGGGACGTACACGGTGTGCACCGGCTGACGAACCCCGCGATCCCCGGGATAGCGGCGGGTGAGATCCGCGTCCGCCTGGGCCAGGTGGGCGTCGAGCCGGTCCGCGAGCGGGTCGGTCACGGCGTCAGACGATCGCGGCGTAGGCCGGCAGCGTCAGGAACGCCACGTATTCCTCGTCCAGGGCGACGGACTCGAACACCTCGCTGGCCGTCACGAACTGCCCGGCCGCGAAACGCTCGGCGCCGACGGCGGTCTCGATCTTCGCCAGCTCCTCGGCGAGGATCTGCCGGACGAGCTCGGCGGTGATCACCGTGCCGTCGGGGAGGGTGGAGGCGTTGTGCACCCACTGCCAGATCTGCGAGCGGGAGATCTCCGCGGTGGCCGCGTCCTCCATGAGGTTGTGGATGGCGACGGCGCCGCCGCCGCGCAGCCAGGACTCCAGGTACAGCACGGCGACCTCGATGTTGGCGCGCAGCCCGTCCTCGGAGATCTCCCCCGGGGTCGCGGCGACGTTGAGCAGATCGTCGGCAGTGACCTGCACGTCGGGGACGACGTCGAGCTGGTTGGGCCGGTCACCCAGCACGGAGTCGAAGACCTCCCGGCACACCGGGACGAGATCGGGGTGGGCGACCCACGAACCGTCGAAGCCCTGGCCGGCCTCGCGTTCCTTGTCCGCCTTCACCTGGGCGAAGGCGCGCTCGTTGACCGCGGCGTCCTTGCGGCTGGGGATGAACGCCGACATGCCACCGATGGCGTGCGCGCCGCGCTTGTGGCAGGTCTGCACCAGCAGCTCGGCGTAGGCCTTGAGGAACGGCGCCGTCATCTTCACCAGGTTGCGGTCCGGCAGCACGTACTGCGGGCCGGAGTCCCGGAAGTACTTGATGATCGAGAACAGGTAGTCCCAGCGGCCGGCGTTCAGCCCCGAGGCGTGATCGCGCAGCTCGTAGAGGATCTCGTCCATCTCGAACGCGGCCGGGATGGTCTCGATGAGGACGGTGGCGCGGATGCTGCCGTGCGGGATGCCCAGCTCGGACTCGGCCAGGGTGAACACCTCGTTCCACAGTCGGGCCTCGAGGTGCGACTCCATCTTGGGCAGGTAGAAGTACGGGCCGCTGCCGCGGGAGAGCAGCTCGGCCGCGTTGTGGAAGGCGTAGAGGCCGAAGTCGACGAGTGCACCGACCACCGGGGTGCCGTCGACCTGGATGTGGGACTCGTCGAAGTGCCAGCCGCGGGGCCGCATGACGATGGTGGCCAGCGGGGCGTCCTCGCGCAGCGCGTAGGACTTCCCTGCCTCGTTGGTGAACGAGATCTGCCGGCGGATGGCGTCGAACAGGCTGATCTGGCCGCCGACGACGTTGGCCCAGTGCGGGGTGCTGGCGTCCTCCATGTCGGCCAGCCACACCTTGGCCCCGGAGTTGAGCGCGTTGATGGTCATCTTGCGGTCGGTGGGGCCGGTCATCTCGACGCGCCGGTCCTGCAGCGGGGACGGGTCGACCGAGACCTGCCAGTCGCCGGACCGGATGTGCGCGGTCTCGGCGAGGAAGTCGAGCCGACCGGTGCGGGCGACCTCCTCGCGCCGGCGGGTACGGGCGGCGAGCAGCTCGTCCCGACGGGCGCCGAAGCGCTCCTGCAGCAGACCCACGAACGCAAGCGCCTCCGGCGTGAGGATGAGCTCCCCGCCGGGAACCTCCGCTCCGGTGACCATGATGCCGTTCGTCGTCCCGCTACTCATGTCGCGCCTCTCGTCGACCGCTCCGTCCGCAGGTTACTTTCACCATGCGGAAGTTATCTTCTGTAATGTGGATTCTTGTGGATGGGACTGCCGGAGTCAAGGAGGGGTCATGACGAGCACGGGCGGGGACCGCGAGGACGGCTCGACCGGGAAGGCCCGGACCGGCGGCGTGCAGTCCATCGAACGGGCCTTCGCCATCCTCGAAGCGCTGGCCGGGCAGGACGGCGGGGTGGGCCTGTCCGCCCTGGCCGCCGACTCCGGGCTGCCGCTGCCCACCATCCACCGGCTGACCCGCACCCTGGTCGACCTGGGCTACGTGCGGCAGGAAGCCTCCCGGCGGTACAGCCTGGGGCCGAAGGTGCTGCTGCTGGCCGAGAACGCCACCGGTATGCTCGGGTCCCTGGCCCGGCTGCATCTGGCCGCGCTGGTCGACGAGCTCGGCGAGACGGCCAACCTCGCGTCGCTGGACGCCGGACGTATCGTCTACGTCGCCCAGGTCCCGTCCCGTCACTCGGTGCGGATGTTCACCGAGGTCGGCCGGCAGGTGCTGCCGCACTGCACCGCCGTCGGGAAGGCCATCATGGCCCGCATGCCCCGGGCGGACGTCCGGGAGATCCTGCGGCGCAACGGGATGCCCGGGTACACGGAGAACACGCTGACCGACCCCGACGCCTTCGACGCCGCCCTGGACTGGGCGGCGCAGCACGGGTACGCGGTGGACGAGGGCGAGCAGGAGGTGGGGGTGCGGTGCGTGGCCGTCGCCGTCCCAGGCGCCCCCGGACGGCTGGCCGTGTCGGTGTCCGGTCCGGCCGGCCGGATGACCCCGGAGCTGATCGAACGAGCCGTTCCCCTGCTGGCCGCCGCGGGGGCCGCACTGGCCGCCGAGCTCAGCTGAATCCGGCTCAGAACAACCGCCAGAGCGCGACCAGGCCCAGCACCACGATCAACCCGCGCAGCACGGCGGGCGGAAGCCGCCGGCCCACCTTCGCCCCGACGAACCCACCGACCAGCGAGCCGGCGGCGATGAGACCGGCTGCCGCCCAGCTGATCCGGTCGAAGGCGACGATCGTGTAGGTGATGGCGGCGACCAGGTTGACCATCAGCGACAGCAGATTCTTCGCCGCGTTCATCCGCTGCATCGTCTCCGGCAGCAGCACCCCCATCAGCCCGACGAGCAGGATGCCCTGGGCGGCGGCGAAGTAGCCGCCGTACACCCCGACCGCGTAGGTGGCCACCGCCAGCGCGGCCAGCCGGCCGCGGCTGAGCAGCCGCACGTCGCGCCCCGACCGCTCGGCCCGGGCCCGCACCCGGCCCTGGATCCATGGCTGCGCGACCACCAGCACCAGCGCCAGGATGAGCAGGACGGGGACCACCCGCTCGAAAGCCGCGGCGGGCAGGTGCAGCAGCAGCCAGGCGCCGGTCAGCGCCCCGAGGAACGAGGCGGGGATCTGCCAGCGCAGGCGCCGACCCTGCCCGCGCAGCTCCCGCCGGTACCCCCCACGTCCCGGACAGGCCGCCGGTGACCAGACCCACCGAGTTCGACATGGTCGCGGTGATCGGCGGGTACCCGAATGCCAGCAGGGTCGGGAACGTGATCAGCGTGCCGGACCCGACGATGGTGTTGATGGTCCCGGCGCCGACCCCGGCCAGCGCGATGAGCACGATCTCGTACCAGGGCACCGGCGCAGCCTAGGTGTCCTGCCCAGTGAACTCGGCCGAGGTGGCGATCGATCGGTCTGGGGCACGAGAGGATGGGGACTGCCTCCCGTGTGCAAGCCATCGAGGGACCGGTGCGATGCACCGAGGGCGCTGACCACCCTCGTGCCACATCCAGCCGCGAGCACGTCTCTGCCTGCCCACGCGGATCACGGAGTGGGCATGCCCCTTCCATCCGTGAGAAGGGCCGAGCCGGCCCTCCGAGCCCCGGGGCCTCGAGGTCCGTCGATGCGGGAGCCTGCCCCTGAGGTCTTCCAGGGTGGGGGTGGGCAGACTCGTTCGGTAGAGGCGATCACCAGGATGGCCCCAGAATCGCGGCTCCGTTCGACCGCCATCGGGCCTCGGCCGTGTGGTGTAACCCGAGTGTCACTTCTGGACGTGCACGCCACCAGGGTGATCGTGCGAACCTCCATGACCGGAGGGCTGAGCGAGACGAAGGGACCTCAATGCTGAACCGCGAGCTCGCCGAAGAGCGCCGGACGAAGATTCTCGAGCAGCTGTACCGCTTCGGGCAGGTCCGAACATCGCACATCTCCTCGCGCCTGGGGGTCAGCGAAGTGACGATCCGCAATGACCTCATCGTGCTGGAACGCAGAGGCCGCCTGGTGCGGACGCATGGCGGCGCCATGACGTCCCTCGACGACGCCGGCGCCCTCACGGCTTTCAGCGCGCGCATGACACAGCAACGGGAGGAGAAGCGGCGCATCGCGGTGGCAGCCGCCGAGATGGTCGTGGGTGACGAGACAGTGATCTTCGATGCCGGCACGACCACCCACCACCTGGCGCAGCTCCTCCCCCCGGTGGACAAGCTCACCGTGCTGACCCCTGGACTCAACATCGCACAGACGTTGATGGACGTCGAAGGCGTCGAGGTGTTCGTCCTCGGCGGCCGACTCCACCCCACCTTGCTGGAGACGGTGGGATCCGTGCCCGAGATGGGCCTGAGTGACCTGCCCGTTCACAAGGTGTTCCTCGGTGCCCGCGGCATCGACGACGAACTGGACGTCATCGACATCTCCCTGGACCTGGCCCAGGTCAAGCATCGCTTCGCGAAGATGGCTCGCCAGGTGGTCCTCCTGGCCGACTCGACGAAGTGGCACAGCAGCGGTGAGGTGAAGGCACTCGCACTGCGTGACGTCGACGTGGTCATCACCGACTCGGGCCTGTCGACCGAAGACCGCAGGCGAGTGCAGGACCTGGGCGTCACGCTCGTCATCGCTTGAGACCTTTCTCTTTTCTGATGAAATCCGGAAGGTTCTGAGGCCTTGTCCCTTTCGATTCTTTGCACTTAGGCTGAGACGGCTGGCCCAGCCCGCCGTAGCCACCAAGGCGTCGACCTGTGAAGCGACGCGTAGGTCCCGCTGTTCGGTTCGCTCCGCTGGTGAAAGAACCTGCACCGCCCGTAGCAACTGCGACGCCGTCGGCCCAGGGCCGAGTCCCGGCGCTATTGCCCCATGCCCTCTTCCTGCCTCAGGAGGCACCACCACCATGCTCACCACCGGCGCTGAGATCCTCTCGACCGGGCGTCGACACCATTTCGCCGTCCCAGCCTTCAACATGAGCGACTACGGCATGCTCAACGCCGTTTTCGAGGTCAGCACCGCTCTGAGCGCCCCCATCATGATCGCCATCCACCCCCTGGAAGTCGCCCTGGTGGGTGAGGAGTTCGTGGCCGCCGTGGTGGCCAAGGCCCACAAGGCACCGGTCCCGGTTGCCGTCCACCTGGACCACGGCGCCACGTACGAGGAGGTGGCCAACGCGATCCGGACGGGCTTCACCTCGGTGATGATCGACGCCTCCCACGAACCGTTCGAGGAGAACATCCGCGTCACCCAGGAGGTGACCCGGTTGGCTCATGCCGCGGGCATCTCGGTGGAAGCCGAGCTCGGTACCATCGGCGCAACGGACGGCTACGCGGAAGCCGGCAGTGACGACATCATCTACACCGACCCGGACATGGCGGCCCACTTCGTGCAGGCCACGGGGGTCGACAGCCTGGCGGTGGCCATCGGCACCCGACACGGCCTGTACCCGGCCACTCTGCGCGCCGCACTGCGTATCGACCTGCTGGAGAAGATCGCCCAGCGGGTGGACGTGCCCCTCGTCCTGCACGGCGGCTCGGACAACCCCGACGCGGAGATCAGCCAGGCCGTCGCGCACGGCGTCGCCAAGGTGAACATCTCCAGCGACATCAAGAGCCGCTACTACGACACGATGCGCGAGGTCCTGCAGGACAAGGGCCTCCGCGAGCCGCACGCGATCGTCCCCGCCTGCAGCCAGGCACTTCAGGACGTCGCGGCCCACAAGATCCGCCTGCTCGGCGCCGAGGGTGCCGCTGCCCACTTCCAGCAGTTGGCCTCCGCCTTGTCCTGATGCACCGCGCAGCACACGCTGCGCCCGTCCTGGCCGGTCCCTTCACACAATGGAGTCTGAGGATCATGAATCACTCGAAATCGTTCACCCTGACCGTTCTGGCCGCAGTCAGCGCCCTGAGCCTGACCGCGTGCGCGGGTTCCTCCTCGCCGAGCACGGCCGCCACGAGCAGCGGGGCCAGCAACACCGTGACATTCCGGTCGTGGAGCCCCGTCGACCAGACCACAGCCGCCATGGTCAAGGCCTTCGAGGACGCCAACCCGGGTTCGACGATCGACGCGACGATCTTCAACTACCCCGAGTACATCGTCGACCTGCAGACCCGCGCCAGCTCCGGCACCATGCCCGATCTGGTCGGCCTGCAGCCCGGCGCCCTGACACAGCAGTACCGCTCGAACCTCACGCCGCTCAACGACTGCGCGGTGAAGACCTGGGGCGCGGACTGGGAGGACAAGTTCTACCCGGTGGGACTGGACCAGGCGCGGGCCGGTAACCCTGAGGGCGACGAGAATTACTACGCACTACCGGTCCTCACCCAGACCGTCAATATGTGGGCCAACACCGAGATCTTCGACAAAGCGGGGGCGACGGTCCCCAAGACCTGGGACGAGCTCAAGCCCACCGTCGACAAGCTCGCTGCCGCTGATGACCAGGCGGCGCCGTTCCTGTTGCCGGCCAAGGACAGCTGGCTGCGCAACGTGGTCTTCATGCAGATCGCCAACAACATCTCTCCCGGCATCGTCCAGCAGGCCGAGGGCGGGGAGGTCAAGTGGACCGACGCGAAGATCGTCGAGGCCATCGACTACTGGGGCAAGCTGTTCACCGAGGGCATCGCCCAGCAGGGCGCCATCGGTCTGGACGCCTACCCCTCCGGCGCCAATCAGTTCGAGGCCGGCAAGGCGGCCATGATCCCCCTCGGTGCCTGGTGGATCCAGCAGTCCGACCCCACGAAGGATCAGTCGCAGATCCCTCCGCTGTCGGTCGGCATGTCGGGTTACGAACCCTTCCTCTTCCCGACCATCCCCGGTGGGGCGGCGGAGTCGCAGTTGGTGGGTGGCATCGACCTGGCCATGGGCATCTCCAAGAACAGTGCCAACCCCGACCTCGCCTGCAAGGTGCTGACGGACTGGATCGCCGGCGGCGGCGCGCAGAAGCTCGTCGACACCATGAACGACATTCCCGCCGTCACAGGCCTGAATCCCACGAACTTCACCAGCGACAAGCAGAAGCAGATGTGGGACCAACTGGCCAACCAGTGGCTGCCCGAGGTGAAGTACTCGCGGTACTTCGACGACCCGAAGATCGACCAGGCCGTCGCCGACGCACTGGCTGCGGTCGCCACCGGCTCGCAGACGCCCCAGGATGCCGCCGCTTCGGTTCAGGCCGTCCAGGATTCCCTGTCCTGACCGCGCCCTGACCACTGTGAGGCCGTGCCCCGGCATCGCCGGGGCACGGCCACCCCGAGAGGGAGCCAGCATGCTTCACCGACTGCGGCAGGGACTGCCGGGCCTGGGATTTTTGCTCCCGGCCCTCGTGCTGTTCCTCGTCTTCGTGCTCTACCCCATCATCTACAACGTCCAGGCGAGCCTGCTGGACTGGGACGGAGTCAACGCCGGCACCTTCGTGGGGCTGGGCAATTTCGTCAAGCTGCTGCAGGATCCGATCTTCCTGACCGCCCTGCGCAACTCGGCGTACTGGATCCCCCTGACCATCGTGCCGCAGGCGGTGATCGGCTTCCTGCTGGCGATGGCCCTGAACTCCACGCTGCGAGGCAGCTCGGTCTACCGGGCCCTGTTCTTCATCCCCGCGGTGCTCTCGCCCGTGGTGGTCGGGATCGTCTGGCAGCGGATCCTCGACCCGTCCAGCGGTGTCATCACGGCAGCCACCCGCGCGCTCGGGCTCACGGGGATTTCCACCGACTGGCTCTCCGACCCCCACACGGCCATCTTCGCGGTCATCGCCGTGAACATCTGGATGTGGACCGGCTTCTCGATGCTCTTCTACCTCGCCGGGCTGCAGCTGGTGGACACCAGCGTGTTGGAAGCGGCCAAGATCGACGGCGCCAGCGGGCTCCAGACCGTGACCCGCATCATCTTCCCCCTGCTCCGGACGACGCACCTGTCGTTGCTGTTGCTCGGCATCATCGGCTCTCTCAAGACTTTCGAGTTGGTCTACGTCCTCACCCAGGGCGGGCCCAACAACTCCAGCCAGATGCTGCCCACCTACGGCTTCCTGCAGGCCTTCCAGCTCCAGAGTGTCGGCTACGCCTCGTCCATCAGCGTCGTCCTGATCATCATCGCCGTGGCCAGCTCGTTGGGGATGGTCCGGGTGTTCGGTTCCGGCTTCGTGACAGGAGACAAGCGATGAGCTCGGTGCAGGACCCCGCCGCCCGCCCGATCAACCCACCGCGAAGTGAGAACGCCGGCCCCGCGCAGCGACGACGGACGCGCCGCAGCGGCCCCTCGCGCTGGGTGCATGCCCTGCTGGTGCCGATGGCCCTGCTGTGGATGGTGCCGGTGATCATGACGATCGGCTTGTCCCTCATGCCGGCGTCCAACCCGTCCACCACGGCGCTCGGCCTGCTGCCCGAAGCTCCGTCACTGTCCAACTACGTCCTGGTCTGGCAGCAGAACCCGTTGCTCAAGCACCTGCTCAACAGCCTGCTCATCACCGTCCCGTCCGTCGTGATCGTCGTCGTGGTCGGCTCGATGGCGGCCTTCGCACTGGCCCGGCTGAGGGTGCCGCTCAAGGCACTGCTGTTCGCCGTCCTGATCCTGGGCCTGGTGCTGCCCATGTCCGGCATCGTGGTGGCCGTGTTCAAGATCCTCCAGGCCATGGGGCTCTACGACTCCCTGGTGGGCCTGGTGCTGGTCTACTCCGCGCTGGGTCTGCCGTTCGCCATCATCATCATCAGGACCGCCTACCTGGCGATCCCCATCGAGATCTTCGAGGCCGCGCACGTCGACGGGGCCAACGTCTGGCAGATCTTCTGGCGGCAGTACTTCCCGCTGGCCAAACCCGCTCTCGCGGTCGTGGTGATCTGGCAGGTGATGATGTCGTGGAACGACTTCCTGCTGCCACTGGTGACCCTGGGCAACAACGACATCAAACCCCTGACCCTGGTCCCGCTGGCCTACCGCGGAATCTTCCTCAGCCAGCCAGGCGCACTCTTCGCCGTGCTGGTGCTCATCTCCGTGCCGGTGGTCGCGGTCTTCGTCGCCGTGCAGAGATACCTGGTCAACGGCCTGGCCGGGGCGGTCAAGTAAGCCCCCTGCGCGGCTCTGCGGCCGCACGTCAGCCCGACTCCGGTCCCCTTCTCCCCCTCCCAGCAGTATTCGCACCTCCACACACTCATCGTGGTGGCAGGAAGGAACAACCATGGACTTCAACGGCCGCTCCATTCTCGTGACCGGTGCGAGCGGCGGCATCGGCGGCGCCACAGTGCGCCACCTCGTCTCCGCCGGGGCCGCCGTGGTCGCCGCGGGCCGCTCCGAGCAAGCCCTGGCGGCCCTGGCCGAGGAGACCGGCGCTCGACCCCTGGTGTTTGAGCTGGACTCCGAGGACAGCGTCCGCGATGCCATCGCGGATCTGGATCTGTGGGGCCTGGTGAACTGCGCCGGCTTCGGCGGCGAGATCGCCACCCCGATGGACACCGACCTCGACGTCTTCGACAAGGTCATCCGCGTCAACACCCGCGGTGCGCTCACGGCGACGAAGTACGCATCACGTTCCATGATCCGCGGCGGCCGCGGCGGCGCCATCGTCAACGTCTCCAGCCAGGCCGGCCTCGTGGCCTTCGACGGTCACATCTCCTACGCCGCGTCCAAGGCAGCTCTGGACAGCATCACCCGCGTGAGCGCACTCGAGCTGGGCAAACACGGCATCCGCGTCAACAGCGTCAACCCCACCGTGGTCATGACACCCATCGCCGAGGGGCACTGGAGTCAGCCCGAGGTCGCCGAACCGGTCCTGCGTGCGATGCCGCTGGGCCGCTGGGCCACCCCTGACGAGGTGGCAGCCCCCATCACCTTCCTGCTCAGCGACGGCGCCGCGATGATCACCGGCATCACCCTGCCGATCGACGGTGGCTACACGTGTCGCTGAGCGCATACGACGAACTGGACGTCATCGGCGGAGGCGCCGCCTCGGTGGACCGGATCCTGTTGGTCGACGCCCCCCTCGGTGACAGCAAGGGGCGCGTGCTGCTGGAACAGGAGCGCTACGGCGGCAACGTCGCGACCGCGATGGTCGCTGCCGCCAGAGGCGGCGCCACGACCGCGTTCGTGGGGCACCTCCCGGCGCGGGACGTCGAGCCCGGCCTGTGGCAGTGCCTCCGGCACAACGGGGTGCGCCTGGACCTGGCCCGTACCGCCCCCGGCCAGCCGGGTATACGCGCCACCATCCTGGTGGATCCCGATGGCCGGCGGTTCATCGCCGTCGACGACGACGCACCCATCGGCCTCCCCGACGACCTGGATCTGGAGCTGGTCCGCCACGCCAAGGTGCTCCTGCTCGACGGCTACGCGGTGCCCGCCGGCGTCCGGGCCGCCCGAGCGGCGCGGGAGGCCGGCCGCGGCGTGGTGCTCGACCTGGAGAAGGTGCACCACCCGGAGACCGAACTGCTGGTCGACCTCAGCGATCACCTGGTGCTCCCGGAGAGTTTCGCCGTCCAGTGGACCGGCACGAACAGCCCCGCCCGAGCCATCGCGGCGCTCTGGCGGGCGGACCGGTGCGCGGTGGTCATCACCTGCGGGGACCGCGGCGCCTACTTCGTCTCTGCGGACGACGGCACCGCCCTCGGGACCGGTGTCCTGGACCGCATACAGCACCAGTCGGTTCCCCCCGTCCAGGTCAAGGACACCACCGGGTGCGGGGACGTCTTCCACGGCGCCTACGCCGCTGCCCTGGCGCGCGGACTGCCCATCGCCCAATGCGTGGCCGGGGCCACCGCCGCCGCCGCCGAGTGCGCCACCCGCGTCGGCGGCATACCCGCCGACAGCTGACCACAGGACCCGAGGTGACCATGTCCCCCATCACACCCACCCGGCCGCGGCTGAACACGTCCACCGCCTCGTCGGCCAGTCAGGACACACAACGACCCGGCTACGACCGCGACCTGGTCAGCCCGGGGGTGGTCCACATCGGGTTCGGTGGCTTCCACCGCGCCCACCAGGCGGTCTACCTCGACGACCTGTTGGCCGTCGACGACGGCGCCCGGGCCTACGGCATCTGCGGGGTCAATCTGCTCCGGCAGGACGCCGCCATGGCCGAGATGATGCGCGCCCAGGACAGGCTGTTCGTCGTGGCCGAACGGGGCGCGGACGGGCAGCGCTGCCGCGTGGTCGGGTCGGTGGTCGAGTACCTGTTCGCCCCGGATGAGAGCGAGAAAGTGTTGGCGCGCATGGCCGATCCCGCCGTGCGCATCGTCTCGCTCACCATCACCGAGGGCGGCTACTGCTACGACCCGGCCACCGGGTCCGTCGATCTCTCCGACGACGTCCTGCAACACGACATCGCGGACGCCCGCACCCCGCGCAGTGCTTTCGGCTTCCTGGCCGAGGCCTTGCGCCGCCGCCGCTCGGCGGGGGTGCCGCCGTTCACGGTCCTGTCGTGCGACAACGTGCACGCCAACGGCGACGTCGCCCGGCGCACCCTGCTCGCCTTCACCCAGGCACAGGACCCCGACCTGGCCGCCCACGTCGCCGAGGACGTCGCCTTCCCCAACGCCATGGTCGACCGCATCACCCCGCGCACCGCCCCGGCCGACCTCGAGGCCGTGGCCGAGGCCACCGGTCTTCACGACAGCTGGCCCGTGGTGTGCGAGCCCTTCCGGCAGTGGGTGGTCGAGGACCACTTCCCCCAGGGACGCCCGGCGTGGGAGCGGGTCGGCGTGCAACTGGTCGAGGACGTGCGCCCCTACGAGCAGATGAAGATGCGGCTGGTGAACGCCGGTCACCAGACGATCTCCTACCTCGGGCTGCTGCTGGGTCACGCCGACGGGGCCGGCGCGTCCGCCGATCCCACCGTCCGACGGCTGTTGGGTCACTACCTGCTGCACGAGGGGGCGGCGAGCATGCCCGCTCCACCTGGCGCCGACCTGCGGGCGTACTCCGCCGCGGTGATCGAACGCTTCGCCAACCCGGCCATCAGCGACAGCATCGAGCGGTTGACGATGCAGTCCTCCACGACCTTGCCCACCTTCGTGGTGCCGGTCATCCGGGACCTCGTGGCCGCCGGCCGTTCGTTCGGCGCCGCGACGGTGGTGGTGGCCTGCTGGGCCCGCGCCTGGGAAGGCATCGACGACTCCGGTCGTCCCATTTCACTGACCGACGCCAGAGCCGACGACCTCTCGGCGCGCGCACGCAGATCGCAGGCCGACCCCCTCGCGCTGATCAGCGGCAACCCGATGTTCGGCGAGCTGGGGAAGTGCGCGGAGTTCACCGACCGCTTCACGCGGGTGTTGAGGACCATGCACCGTGTCGGCGTACGGGCTGCGGTCGAGGCCGAGTTGGCGGAGCTCGAGCGCTCGTGAGGTGGCGGCGGCGCCGCGGTCCTGGAAGGGACGGCCGGCCCCGCGCTATAGGGGCAGCAGGCTCGACGACCCGCCATGACTCCACCCAGGTCGCATGAAGACCCGCCCAGCTACGGTCGCCACGTGCCCCCGCCGACCGCTGCGTCCACCCGCCGCATCCTCTACGCAGGCTTCGCCACCCGGCAGCACAGCGGAGGCGTGCACGTCCTCACCCAGCACGTGCAGCTGCTGCGGGCGGCCGGGGAGCAGGCCTGGCTGTGGCTGCCCGACGGCGCCGAGCGGCCCGGCTGGTTCGACGCCGACGTGCCGGTGCTGTTCGGCGATCGGGTGCCCGTCGGGGCGGACGACCTGCTGGTGGTCCCGGAAACCCCGACCGTCCAGGGCCTCGATCCGGCTCCCGGCGCCCGCACGGTGATCTTCGACCAGAACCACTTCTACACGTTCGCCGCCGGCGTCCCCGGGGACGATTTCCCCGGCTGGGTCCGGCCGCCCGCGATGTGGGCGGTGACTGCGGAGAGCCGGGACGTGCTCGCCGCAGCCCTGCCGCACCTACCCGTCGCCCTGGTCCCGAACATCGTGGACGGGGACACCTTCACCCCCCTACCCGCTGATCGGCTGCGGGTCTGCTGGTTCCCCCGCAAGCGCCCCCGCGAGGCATCGCTGCTCCGCCTGCTGCTGCGCAACGACCCCCGCTCCGCCGGGGTGGACCTGGTCGAGATGGTCGATCTGCCGCGGGCGGACGTGGCCCGCACCCTCGGCACCGCGACGGTGTTCCTCGCCCTGGGCCACAGCGAGAGCTTCGGGCTGCCGGTCGCCGAGGCGCTGGCCGCGGGGTGCCTGGTCGCCGGTTACGACGGGGGCGGCGGGCACGAGTTGTTCGACGCCCCCGGG
The DNA here is from genome assembly GCF_030811475.1 of Nakamurella flavida. NCBI lineage: Bacteria > Bacillati > Actinomycetota > Actinomycetes > Nakamurellales > Nakamurellaceae > Nakamurella > Nakamurella flavida. The sequence continues at coordinate 3,407,799 of NZ_JAUSQV010000001.1, read as the reverse complement.
GCGTGGCGCATCCCCGAACAACGACCACTCCTGCTGCGGGACACGGTGTTCGACCTGCTGGCCCGGTCCGGTGAGCTGGCCGGGGTCCGGGCGGCGAACCGGGAATGGGTCCTGGAGCGCTACACCCGGGAGCGCACCGCGGGCGCGTTGCTCGCCGCCGTGGCGGAGGCGTTCACCCGGCCCGGAGAAGCCACCGAGGCCACCCATCCGGCGGCCTGGCTGGACACCCTCGGGCCCCAGTTCACCGCCTGGGCATGAGGGACACCGACACGATCGAACTCAGCGGAGGCGGAGGGATTCGAACCCCCGAGGCTTTTGACACCTGGCCGCTTTCAAGGCGGCTTCCTTCGGCCACTCGGACACGCCTCCAACAGCACGAAGCCTAACCCGGGGCTCAGCGCAGGCGACGCGGCTCGATCACGGTCTCCCGGGCGGTGCCGATGCCGTCGGCGTCCACCTCGCGGACCACCCGGTAGGCCGCGCAGTTCGGCCGGTCCGCGACCGCCTCGACCATCTCCGTCCCCCGGTAGACCAGCCCCACGCCGTCGTCGGTGGCGTACCCGTCGGCGAGGGTGCCGTCGGCGATGAGCGAGTGGTAGAGCGGGCGACGCTGGCGCTCTGAGTCGTAGTGCACCCCGTTGGAGAACGGCAGGAACCCCAGCCCGTTCGTCACCGGGCGCAGGGTCGGGCCGAACGAATCGGTGGTGCCGCCCAGGTGCCAGCACAGCGAGCCGGCGGACACCCCACCGAGCACCACCCCGGCCTCCCACGCCGCGCGCAGGTGCTCGTCCCACCCGTGCAGCCGCCACAGCGCCAGCAGGTTGGCGACCGAGCCGCCGCCGACCCAGACCACGTCCTGCGCCAGCAGGTGCCCGCGCACGTCGTCCACGTTGGGCATCGAGAAGACCTCGAGATGCGAGGGCCGGAACCGGGCGGACAACGCGGAGTACATCGTGGTGATCACCGCGGCGTCGTCCCCGGTGGCCGTGCCCACGAAACACACCTTCGGAGTCCCGGTGGCGCCGGACAGATCGGCGGCCAGGTCGAACACCGGGCCGGCGTCCGCGTCGTAGCGGTCGCGTCCCCGGGAATCGAGCCCGATCGAGGTGGCCAGGATCGTGGGAGTGTCGGCTGCCATGTCGCCGAGGATAGGTCGACGGCCCGACCCCCTCCCGCCAGGTACGCAGGCCCCGATCGCGGTTACAGTTCGCTGCAGATCCGGCGCCCATTCCGGGCACGTCGGGCGATACTTCGCGCAGCGCGATCCTGAGAACGAGGTAGCCATGGACTGGTGGGTGTGGTTGATCATCGTGGTGGTGATCGTGGTCATCGCGGTAGGGGCCTTCATCGCCCTGCAGGCCAAGCGGAAGTCCGGCGGTGTGATCATCAACGACCGCTCGCGCCGTAAGGGCAAGGGATCCGGCCGATGAGCGTGCTGCTCCGCTCCAGCGAGATCACCAAGAAGCCCGTCGTCACCTACGGCGGTGAGGACGTCGCCCAGATCAAGGACGTCGTCTACGGCGCCAACGGCGGCCACGTCGAGGGCTTCACCCTGGCCGGGCGCGGGCTGTTCGCCGGCCCCCTCAAGACGGCCATCGCCTGGTCGTCGGTCGTCGGACTGGGCCCCGACGCGGTGATCATCGCCGACGAGTCCAGCCTGGTCCCCACCGACGCGATGCTGGAGTCCGCGGTGGCCTCCGGCGCGGCCCCCGGCGGCGGCGACGTGCTGGGATCCCAGGTGCTCACCGACGACGGCACGGCGCTGGGCACCGTCGTCGACGTGATCATCGAGGTCAGCAAGTCCGAACAGGCCGATGTCGTCGGCTACGAGATCGACCCGGCCGAGAGCCTGGGCCGCGGCAAGAACCGACTGCTCATCCCGCTGCCGGACACCCTGGCCGCCTCCGGCGAGCACCTGATCGTGCCGGCCGCGGCCCGGGACTTCGTCCGGGACGACCTGGCCGGGTTCGGCGCAGCGGTGGAAGACTTCCGAGCACGGATCAAGGGGCAGTGATGTTGTTCTCCGACACGAAGAGCCACAAGGTGGTCGCCACCGACAGCGCCGAGACCGTCGGCAAGGTCGCCGAGTTCGTGGTGGATCCGGCCGAGCACCGGATCATCGCGCTGGGCCTGAGCAAGACCCCGGGCGACGGGAACATCCTCCCGTGGTCGAGCATCAAGGGCTTCGGCGCGGACGCGGTCACCGTCACGCAGGCCGACACCCTCGTCGTGCCCGACGCCCAGGTCACCGCGCTCAGCGGCAAGAACAAGGTGCTGCTCAAGAAGCGCGTCCTGGACACCACGGGCCTGGGCCGCGGCTCCGTCCGTGACGTGGAGTTCGACGGGACCACCGGGGTCATCACCTCGCTGGTGCTGGACGCCGAGAGCATCCCGGGCGACCGGCTCGTCGGCATCGGCTCCTACGCCGTCATCGTCCAGGCCTGATCGACGCCCCTCCGGGGCCTGAAGGGATTCCCGTGTCCACTTCCCCAGCCCCGGCGAGCACCACCGACACCACCGGCCGGGCCCCGCTCAGCGGGCCCGGCTGGTGGAAGTCGGCCGTGGTCTACCAGATCTACCCGCGCAGCTTCGCCGACTCCGACGGCGACGGGATCGGTGACCTCGGCGGGATCATCGCCAAGCTCGACCACCTCGCGCAGCTCGGCATCGACGTGCTGTGGCTGTCCCCGGTGTACCCGTCACCGCAGGACGACAACGGGTACGACATCAGCGACTACCAGGACATCGAGCCGTTGTTCGGCACCCTCGAGCAGTTCGACGAGCTGCTGGCCGCCGCCCACGACCGTGGCATCCGACTGGTCATGGACCTGGTCGTCAACCACACCTCCGACGAGCACCCGTGGTTCACCGCGTCCCGCTCGAACACCGGCGACCCGAAACGGGACTGGTACTGGTGGCGTCCGGCCCGGGAGGGGTTCGAGCCCGGGACCCCCGGCGCCGAGCCGAACAACTGGTCGTCCTTCTTCAGCGGACCGGCCTGGGAGTTCGACGAGGCCTCCGGGGAGTACTACCTGCACCTGTTCTCCCGCAAGCAGCCCGACCTGAACTGGGAGAACCTTCAGGTCCGGGAGGCCGTCTACGCGATGATGCGCTGGTGGCTGGACCGCGGCGTCGACGGCTTCCGGATGGACGTCATCAACCTCATCTCCAAGGACACGGCGCTGCCCGACGGCCGGCCCACCGGGGACGGCCTGGGTGACGGCACGGCCTCGTACACCTGTGGCCCGCGCATCCACGAATTCCTGCACGAGATGCACGAGCAGGTGTTCGCCGGCCGGGACGCGGTGCTCACCGTCGGCGAGATGCCGGGGGTGACCGTCGAGGAAGCCGCACTCTTCACCGACCCCGAGCGGGCCGAGGTCGACATGGTCTTCCAGTTCGAGCACGTCGGGCTCGACCAGGGCGCCACCAAGTGGGACGTGCTGCCCCGGGACCTGCTCGCCCTCAAGCGGAGCTTCGGGCGCTGGCAGGACGGGCTGGCCGACCGCGGCTGGAACAGCCTCTACTGGAACAACCACGACCAGCCGCGTGCGGTCTCCCGGTTCGGCGACGACGGTGAGTTCCGGGTGGCCTCGGCCAAGACCCTGGGCGCGGTCCTGCACCTGCACCGCGGCACGCCGTACGTCTACCAGGGCGAGGAACTGGGCATGACCAACGCCCCGTTCGACGGCCCGGGCGCCTTCCTGGACATCGAGTCGGTGAACCACTACGCCGCGGCCACCGCCCTCGGCGCGAACGGCGACGACGTCCTCGCCGCGCTCCGGGTGATGAGCCGGGACAACGCCCGCACCCCGATGCAGTGGGACGACTCCCCCCACGGCGGGTTCACCACCGGCACCCCGTGGGCCCCGGTCAACCCCAACACCACCGAGATCAACGCGGCCGCCGCGCTGGCCGATCCCGACTCGGTGTTCCACCACTACCGGGCGCTGGCCGATCTGCGGCACTCGGTCCCGGCGGTCGTGCACGGCGACTTCACCATGCTGCTGCCGGACGACCCGACCGTCTACGCGTTCACCCGTCGACTCGACGACGTCACCCTGCTCGTCGTCGGCAACTTCTCCGGATCACCGGCGACCGTCGACATCCCGGACGCCGCCGACTGGGCCCGAGCCGAACTGCTGCTCGGCACCCACCCGGTGGATGCCGGCGCCGGGCTCACCCTGCAGCCGTGGGAGTCCCGCGTCCTGCGCCGCTGACGTCGCGCTCGCTCAGTACTGCCCGGCGGCGGCGTTGCCCCGGCGCTCGGCGATGTCGTCGCGGGCCACGTACTTCGCCACCGCCTCGGCGGTGAGCGGAGCGACGCCGCCGACGGAGTAGGCCGCCGTGCGGACCTGCGCGCCCTTCACGGCCATGGCCGAGATGCCGTCCACCCCACCGACCGTCGGCGCCGTGACCACGATGCCGTGGTTGCCGAGCAGGATCAGCGCCGGCAGCTCCCCGGTCTCCTCGACGCGCTGCACCAGGGTCCGGTGGAACACCCGGCCGAGGTCGATGCCGGGCTGGGCGTACGGCACGAACAGCGGCTGCCCGATGACCACGGCCTCGTCGGAGTAGACGTGCCGGTCGAACGCCGTCTCCGCGTGCACCGAGCTGAGCAGCCCGACGATCGCGGTGGGGTGGGTGTGCCCGACGAAGGCGATGGGCGAGACCGCTTGCACGGCAACGTGGACGAGCGCCTCGATGGATCCTCGCCGCCGCTTGCCGGCGATCTCCCCGGCGTCCAGCGCGGCGGTGAGATCGGCCTGGGTGCTGGCCGGATCGGTGATCAGCGCCTGCAGCTCCTCGACCTCGACGACCACGAAGTCCTCCGCCGTGGCCGCGGCCATGTGCACCCCGGAGGCCTTGACCGCCAGGCGGCCGTCCGGCAGCAACTGGGAGGTGTTGCCCTCGGCCAGGATCACCAGATCGCGTTCGGGACGGCCGAGGGAGCGGGTCAGCTCGATCAGTTCGGCGGTGACGAGTTCGGGCGCATAGATCGCGGTCATCGGGATCCCTCCGGGGCACGGCGTCGGCGGCAGGAGCCGCACGGTACCGCGAGCGTTCACACCCCGGGACCGGCAGGCCCCTGCCGGCGGCTGCTCCTTCCCCCGCACATCACGGGCGAAACACCCCGACGCTGCCACCATGACCCATCTGCACACCCCCGGTCCCCGAATGGCCGATGACGCACGCACCACCGACCACCCCGGCCGGGGACGGACAGGAGCATCCGCATGGCATCCACCGGAACCACCCGCCCGACCGTCGCGGTCATCGGCAGTGGTGTGGCCGGGTTGACCGCCGCCCACCTGCTGGAACGCGACTACGACGTGCACCTGTTCGAGGCCGACGACCGGCTGGGCGGACACGCGCACACCCACGACGTCACCACCTCCGACGGCGGCGTCGCCCGCCTGGACACCGGCTTCCTGGTCCACAACGAACGCACCTATCCCCACCTGATCCGGCTGTTCGCCGAGCTCGGCGTCGCCACCCAGGACTCCGAGATGTCGATGAGCGTCCGCTGCGACGGCTGCGGACTGGAGTACGCCGGCGCTCGGGGCGTCCGGGGCCTGTTCGCCCAACCGAGCGCCCTGCTGCGGCCCCGTTATCTCTCCCTGCTCGGCCAGGTCAAGCGGTTCCATCGCGAGGCCCGTGCCGAGCTGGCCCGACCGGACACCGGCGAGCTGACGACCCTCGGTGAGTTCATCGATCGCGGCGGGTACTCCGAGTACTTCGCCCACCACTTCCTGCTGCCGGTGGTGTCCTGCGTCTGGTCGTGCGGTTTCGACGGCGCCCGCGCCTACCCCGCGCGCTACCTGTTCGCCTTCCTCGAGCACCACGGCATGCTCGCCGTCACCGGCTCCCCCCAGTGGCGCACCGTCGTCGGCGGATCGCGCACCTACGTCGACGCGGTCGCCGCCCGACTGACCGCGGTGCGGACGTCCACCCCGGTCCGCGCGGTCCTCCGGCACGCCGACGGCGTCAGCGTGTGGGACGACGCCGACCGGGTGCACGAGGTCGACCGCATCGTGGTGGCCACCCACCCCGACCAGGCCCTGGCCCTGCTCGGTGACGCCACCGCCGAGGAGAAGCAGGTGCTGGGCGCATTCGAGTACACGACCTCGGACACGGTGCTGCACACCGACTCCCGGCTGCTCCCCCTCGCCTCGGGCGCCCGGGCGTCGTGGAACTACCAGATGGATTCCTGCGCCTCCGACGACCGCGCGGTCAAGGTCACCTATCACCTGAACCGGTTGCAGCGGGTGGACGATCGTCGCGACTACCTCGTCACCCTGAACGACCCCGGCACCATCGACCCGGCCACCGTCATCGACCGGATGACCTACGCCCACCCCACCTACACCCGGGAGTCGGTGGCCGCCCAGCAGCTGGTGCCGTCGATCAACACCGAACGGACGGCGTTCGCCGGGGCGTGGCAGGGCTGGGGGTTCCACGAGGACGGATGCGCGTCGGGGGTGCGGGCGGCCGCCGCCCACGGGGTGACCTGGTGAGCCTGCTCGTTTCCCGGGCCGGTGGGGCGGCGCTGCCGGAGGCGGAGCCGGCAGCACTGCCCGTGCGCGAGCCGGTGGGCGGGCCACGATCACGGGTGGGTCGGACGGCGATGATCTACCGGGCCCGCACGGTGCACCAGCGGTTCGCCGAGGCGCCGGGCGCCACCCGGCGACGGTTCGCATACGCCACGACCAGCTGGCTCATCGATGTGGACGCTCCGCCGGTGCCACCACGCCCGCTGGCCCCGTTCGCCCGGTTCCTGGCCGCGGACCACCTCGGCACCGGGCCGACCCTGGCCGGCAACGCCCGCGCCCTGCTCGCCGAGCACGGGATGGCTGCGGACACCATCCTGCTGCTCACCGGCCCGCGCATCCTCGGGCACGTGTTCAACCCGCTGTCCGTCTTCTACTGCCTGCGCGGCGGGGAGACCGTGGCCGTGCTCGCCGAGGTGCACAACACCTACGGCGGGCGGCACGTGTACGTGCTGCGTCCGGACGCGACCGGCCGGGACGAGGTCGACAAACAGTTCTACGTCTCGCCCTTCCTGCCCTCCGGCGGGCGCTACCGCATGCGGGTACCGGTGCCCGGTGACCGGCTCAGCGTGGCCGTCACCCTCGAGCAGGACGGCCGACCCCTGTTCGTCGCCACCCTCACCGGCGCCGGCTCCCCCGCCACGGCGGGCCGCCAGCTCGCCACTGCGCTGCTCCGCCCGCTGTCCACCCTGCGGACCAGCGCACTCATCCGCTGGCAGGGCATCCGCATCTGGCTCCGCCGCATCCCCGTGCAGCCCCGCCCCGCCGACGCCACGGCGGACGAGCGGGGCCGCTGAGGGGTGAGCTCCGGGGGGAAGCCGGGCCCGCGTTGCTCCGAGCACCAGGCGTTGCTCAGCGGAGGGAGCGGTGCTCACGGCCGGCCGCGAGCAGCGCGCCCCGGAACGAGCAGGGACGTCCGGGAGACGCGGATGCGATGGAGCGGGTGAGCCGCAATAACCGCGCCGTCAGTGGTTGCTACCGGTGGCCACCAGGACCCCGCCGAGGCCGACCATCATGACGCCGCCGCCCGCGGTCATCTGCGACAGACGGCGCGGGTCACGCCCGAACCACCCGCGGGCCGTCCCTGCGATCAGTGCCCACACGCTGTCGCAGCACAGGGCGATCGCGGCGAACAGGCAGCCGAGGACCGCAAGCTGCACGGGCACCGAACCGGCGTCGCGGCTGACGAACTGGGGCAGGACCGCGACGAAGAACACGAGCGTCTTGGGGTTGGTCGCGCCCACGACGATGCCCTGCCAGAGCTGTCGACCACTGCTGGGCACCCGCGCCGCACCCGACGGCAACCCCGTCCGGCCGTGACGGTGGCGGATGGCCTGGACACCGAGATACACCAGGTAGAGCGCCCCGACGATCTTCACCGCGATGAACAGCGCGACGGACTCGGCGATCAGTCGACCGAGCCCCACAGCCGTCAACACCGTCGCCGGCAACGTCCCGATGGCGTTCCCGAGCACCGACAACAACCCACCGCGCCGCCCGTACGCCAGCGAGCGGCCGATGGTGAACAACACGCTGGGGCCAGGGATGACGATGAGGACGACGGCGGCGAACGCGAACGCCACCGCATTGGGCAGAGGCACCATCGCTGACTCCCACGCTCGCAGGCCGCGGCACGGACCGCGCGCACACCTGGCGGAGACGCTAGCTCATGGGCCGACCCGACAGGTCACGACGACGGCGGCCCCGTGGCGGAGTCTGCGCGGCCGCCGCCTCACCCCGTCGGGGACAGGCATCTCAGCGCACGGACGGTGCGGTGAGGGTGTGGAGGTCGAGCAGGGAGAACGCCTGGTCCAGCTGATCGGACAGGGCGTCGACACCGCCGGCCCGGCCGGCCATCACCCAGCGCCGCACGCAGAGATGGACGGCCAGCAGGGCGAACTCGGCCAGTAGGAGCAGGCGCAGGTCGTCGGCGGGACGCTCCAGCCGCTCCGCCACCCCCGCGCTGATCATCCCGACGAGGACCTCGTCGCTGGCCCGGGCGGCCGCCTGGAGCTCGGGTTCGGTCTCAATCAGCACGATGTAGTCGTCGCCGCCCTCGGCCAGCCGGATGGCCAGCGCCCCGAGCACCCGGCGCAGCAGGTCCGCGAGGTCCGTGTCGGCGGGGGCGGCCCGGACCAGATCGAGGAGGTCGTCGGCCCAGCCCTCGCCGTGGGCGGCCAGGCATTCGGCCTTGCCCGCGAAGTAGTTGGAGAACGTCCGTCGGGAGACACCCACCCGCTCGGTGACGTCCAGGACGGTGAACTGGGCGTACCCGAGGGTGAGGGCCAGATCGGCGGCCGCCGCGGTCAGGGCACGGCGGGTCGCATCCTTCTTGCGCGCCCGCAGCCCAGCACGGTCCGTGACCTTCACGGACGCACAGTAACAGCCGGGGCACAACGGGCACCCTCGTGCGATCCGGCAGGACGAGGCACGACGACGATGCCGGTCGACATGCCTAGAGTGGTTCGTCCGCGCGGCCCGCGCACCGGCGAACGAGGGAATCCATGAAGTTCAACGAACGCGCACGACTGGACACCTCCCAGGTGCAGGACCGCCGCGGCAACGGTGGTGGTGGTGGTGGTGGTGGCTTCGGCGGCGGCGGTGTCCGTCTCCCCCGCGGCAAGGGCGGTCTGGCCGCCGGCGGCGGCGGCATCGGTCTGATCGTCATCGTGGTGATCGTGCTGTTCAACGTGTTCGGCGGGTCCGGGGGCGGCAGCACCACGGACACCTCGGGCGGTGGTCTCGGCGGGCTGCTCAGCAACGGGCTCGGCGCCGTCGGTCAGGGCCAGACGGCGGACAACGCCACCCTCGACCAGGAGTGCCGCACGGGCGCCGACGCGAACACCAACGACGCCTGCGCGGCGGTGGCCGTCATCAACTCCGTGCAGGCCTACTGGGCCGACGCCCTGGCCGCCTCGGGCACCACCTACCGCGAGGCCGACACCGTCTTCTACCGCGGCCAGACGCAGACCGGCTGTGGCACCGGGTCGTCGGGGATGGGGCCGTTCTACTGCCCGGCCGACACCACGGTCTACGTCGACCTGACGTTCTGGGACGACCTGCGCACCCAGTTCGGCGCCAACGACGCGGCATTCACCCAGGCCTACGTCCTGGCGCACGAGTACGGGCACCACGTGCAGAACCTGCTCGGCACCTCCGACCAGGTCGGCCAGGCCACCGGACCCGACTCGGGCTCGGTGCGACTGGAACTGCAGGCCGACTGCTACGCCGGCACCTGGGCCGACCACGCCACCACCGTGCCGGGTGCGGACGGCGAGGTGCTCATCACCGAGATCACCGACGCCGACATCGCCGCCGGGGTGGAGACCGCCGGCAAGATCGGCGACGACTCGATCATGGGCCGCAACGGCGGCCAGGTCGACACGTCCCGGTTCAGCCACGGCAGCGCCGAGCAGCGGCAGAAGTGGCTGACCACCGGCCTGCAGAGCGGGGACCCGGCCGCCTGCAACACCTTCGACACCGCCGACCTGGGCTGAGCCGACTCCCGGGGACGGCTCGGGTCAGGGCAGGGCGGGGTCCGGCCGGGAGCCGCGCCCGGAGAGCACGATCGCCCCGCAGATGGCCGCGATGCCGACCACCTCGGCGGCGGACGGGATCTGCTGCAGCGCGAATGCTCCGGTGATGGCGGCGGTCACCGGGAGCAGGGCCAGCAGGATGGCGAAACGCGCCGCGGCCGTCCGCCGCAGCACGAGCTGTTCGAGCACGTAGGGCACGACCGAGGACAGCAGGGCGATGCCCAGCAACACCAGCAGCCGCCGCGGATCGGCCCGTACGCCGTCCCAGCCGAACACCACCAGGGGCGACCAGACGATCGCGCCGGCCGTCATGCCCACCGCGAGCGAGTCGACCCCGTTGCGGACACCGGCGATGCGTCGACCCAGCACGATGTAGCCGGCCCAGGTGATCGCGGAGACGGCGATCGCGGCCAGCCCGATGAGGGTGCCCGTCCCCGAGCCGGTCTCCAGGCTGACCCCGGCGAGCAGCACCACCCCGGACGCGGCCAGCACGATCCCCAACCGCTCCCGCCAGTGCCGCCCGGTCATGGCCGCGACGCCCACCGGGCCGAGGAACTCCAGTGCGACCGCCGTGCCCAGCGGCAGGTGCGACAACGCCAGGTAGAATGAGACGTTCATGGTGGCCAGCACGATGCCGAAGACCGCGGAACCGGCCAGCTCCCGCCGCGACCAGCCCAACCGCCACGGACGGCGCCAGGCCAGCAGTACCAACGCCGACACGGCCAGCCGCCACCAGGCCACGGAGACGGCCGGGATGACGGCGAACAGCCCGATGGCCAGCGCCGCCCCGTAGTACTGGGTGAACCCGGAGACCAGGAAGAGCACCGGCGCGGGGATCGCCCCCGTAGGACGAGATCGAGGCACTCGGGCACCCTACGGCGGTGCGGACGCCGACCCGTCCACCGCCGCCCCGGCCGACCTGGCCACCACCGGCGTCGCCGGGAGCCGTCGGTCGGCCGGGCTAGCCTGGGGCCCATGAAGGCCGTGGTGGTGACCGCCCCGTCGCAGGACGGGCAGAACCCGACGTTGTCCTGGCAGGACGTGCCGGACCCGGCGATCGGGCCGGGCGAGGTGCTGCTGGAGGTGACCGCGTCGGCGGTCAACCGGGCCGATCTGATGCAGGCGCAGGGGCAGTACCCACCGCCGCCGGGCGCCTCGGACATCCTCGGGCTGGAGTGTTCGGGCCGCATCGTCGAGATCGGCACGGACGTCACCGGCTGGGAGATCGGCCAGGACGTCTGCGCACTGCTGGCCGGCGGCGGGTACGCCCAGCGGGTCGCGGTCCCGGCCGCCCAGCTGCTGCCGCTGCCCACCGGCGTCGACCTTCTGCACTCGGCCGCACTGCCCGAGGTGGCCTGCACGGTCTGGTCGAACCTGGTCATGCTGGGCGGCCTGCGCGACGGCCAGACCCTGCTCGTGCACGGCGGCTCGTCGGGCATCGGCACGATGGCGATCCAGGTCGGACGGGCCCTCGGCGCCGTCGTCGCGGTCACCGCCTCCCGCGCCACCTCACTGGAGGCCTGCCGGGAGCTGGGCGCCGAGATCGGGATCAACTACCGCGACGAGGACTTCGTCGAGGCGTTGCGCGCCGCCACCCAGGGCCGCGGCGCGGACCTGATCCTCGACGTCGTCGGGGCGAAGTACCTGTCCCGCAACGTGTCCGCGCTGGCCGACGGCGGCACCATCGTGGTCATCGGCATGCAGGGCGGCCGCACCGCCGAACTCGACCTCGGGGCCCTGCTGGCCAAGCGCGGCCGGATCGCCGCCACCGCCCTGCGGTCCCGCCCGGTCACCGGGACGGGGTCCAAGGGCGACATCGTCGACGCCGTCACCCGCCATCTGTGGCCGCTGATCGCGGACGGCAGCGTGCGGCCCGTCGTGGACTCGGTGTTCGACGCCGCCGACGCCCAGGCCGCGCACCAGCGGGTCGCCGAGGGCGGACACGTCGGCAAGGTCCTGCTGCGCATGCCGTGACGGCGCCCGCTGCCACACCGCCGACGGACGATCCGTCCGACACCCTGACGTCGAACGCCCCACCCGACACCCGACCCAGCACCGACACCGGAACACCGAGGAGACAGCAGTGAGCGAACCGACCAGCCAACGGGTCGTCGTGGTGGGCCAGGACGGCCAGCCCGTGGGAGTGGCCGAGATCCCCGCCCACGGCCAGCCCGACGGCACCCCGGACGGCGGGCCGGGCGCCCTCATCGGTGAGCCGGCCAAGGTCATGCGGATCGGCACCATGATCAAGCAACTGCTGGAGGAGGTGCGGTCGGCGCCCCTGGACGAGGCCAGCCGCGCCCGGCTCAAGCACATCCACCAGCAGTCGGTGCAGGAGCTGGAGGACGGACTGGCCCCCGAGCTCCGCGAGGAGCTGGAACGGCTGTCGCTGCCCTTCTCGGAGGATTCGACCCCGTCGGACAGCGAACTGCGCATCGCGCAGGCGCAACTGGTCGGCTGGCTGGAGGGCGTCTTCCACGGCCTGCAGACAGCGTTGTTCGCCCAGCAGATGGCCGCCCGGGCCCAGCTCGAGCAGATGCGCCGCGGCCTCCCGCCCGGCGGTGGCTCCGGCGACCAGGGCGGCAGCGCTCTCGGCGGCGGGACCGGCCAGTATCTCTGACCACTCGCCGCCGGTGACCCGGCGCCGAGCTGACCGGGGCGGTACGTCACGCGGTGTCACACTGACCCGGTGACCAGCCCGGACGACCGCGCGATCCCGAGCAGCAGCGCCGTCGGGCCGGGAGGGCCGGCAGCGCAACCGTCATGCACGGAGACAGCCATCCTGGAGACAGCCGCCCCGGAGGCGGGGCCGGGCACAGGCGTCCAGGCCCCTCCGCCGACCGAGGCGGACCGGGTGCCAGGGACCGTCACGGCACCCACGCCGGGCACGGCAAGCACCGTCAGCCGGCGAGTCGCCAGGGTGGCCGGCGAGGGCTTCACCCGGCTCGCCGAGCTGACCCTCATCGGCATCGGCCTGTTCGGCCTGTTCACCGAGTGGGACATCGAGGACGTCGAACTGCTCCTGCTGTTCGACCTGGTGGCGATGGTCTACCTGACGGTGGGCCTGGTCGTCGTCCGGCGCCAGCGCCGACCCACGCCCCTCGACCGCGCCGTGCTGCGCCAGCGGCTCCGCTTCGACCTGCTGTTCTCCGTCACCGCCGCGCTGATCGGGCTCTACTCGGCGCTGACCGTGGCCGCGTCCGACCCGGACCCGGAGAACGCCGAGGTGATCACGGCGGTCGGGGTGTTGACCGTGGTGCTGTCCTGGATGCTGCTGCACGCCGGCCACGCCCGGCACTACCGGAACGTGTACGCCCGGCTGGGCGGGGGGCTGGAGTGGCCGGTGGCCACCCCGAACCCGGCCCGTCCGCCGAGCACGCGCCCCACCCCCCGGCAGCTGGACTTCGTGTACTTCGCCTACGCCATCGGCACGTCGTTCGGCGCCACCGACGTGCTGGTCACCGAACGGGGCATGCGCTGGTCTGTCCTGCTGCACTCGTGCCTGGCGTTCTTCTTCAACGCCACCGTGCTGGCCTTCCTGATCAGCCGGCTGTCGTCGCTGTAGCGCCCGGGACCGTCACAGCGCCCGGGTCTCCTGGTGGTCGCCGTCCGGATCCAGCACCGCCGACGAGACCGTCCCGGCGGCCACCGCGGCGGCGACCTCCTGGATGCGGCCCTGCAGCATGGGGGTCGCCTCGTCCCAGACGGTTCCGGCCGCCGCGTCGGCCCGGCGTCGGGCGATACCGGCGAGCGTCTCCAGCACGACCCGGTTGCCGAGGATCGCGGTGACGTCCGAGACGTCGTACGGCGGGGCGACCTCGACGATCTCCAACCCGACCAGGTTGCTCTCCCGCCCGATCCGGCGCACCGCGTCCAGCAGTTCGCGCCCGGTGAACCCACCCGGCTCGGGCGTGCCGGTTCCCGGGGCCATTCCCGGGTCGACCACGTCGATGTCGACGGACAGGAACACCCCGTCGGTGTCCTGCCCGGCCGAGGCGATCGCCTCGCCGAGGACCTCGTCCAGGCCGCGGCGGCGGATCTCGGCCATCTCGTAGCCGCGCATGCCCTGCTCCTCCATCCAGGCGAGCTCGGGCGGTTCGGGCCAGTAGCCGCGCAGGCCGATCTGCAGGAAACGATCCCCTCGCACGGCGCCGCTCTCGATCACCCGCCGCATCGGCAGGCCGTGGCCGACCAGCGAACCGAACTGGATGTCCCCGGTGTCGGCGTGCGCGTCGAAGTGGATGACCGCGATCCGCCCGTACCCGAAATGCTCGGCCAGGCCGGTGATGTCGGCCATGGCGATGGTGTGGTCACCCCCCAGCACGACCGGGATCTTGCCGGCCGCGGCGAGCACCTGGACCGCGTCCTGCAGCGCACGCAACGAGCGGGGCGTCTCGGTCGGGGCCATCTCGACGTCACCGGCGTCCACCACGCCGAGGTCGAGCAACGGGTCCACCCGCAGGGCCAGGTGCGGCCGTGATCCGGTGTGCTCGGAGTAGTCGCAGGTGCGCAGGGCCAGCGGGCCCATCCGCGCCCCGGACCGGTAGGAGGTGCCGGAGTCGTAGGGGGCCCCGAGGATCACCGCTGCCGCGTCCGCGTAGGAGGTCGGATCCCCCAGGTCGCATCGGGGAACTCCGGTGAAGGTGACATCGGGACCGAACATCACGCCGTAGCGCGCCATGCTGTTCCTCTCGCGGGCCGCTCGATCGACCAGCCGCCGCCGACCCAGCTTGCCAGCGCGGCCCAACGGAACCCAATCGGCGCCGGCGAGGCCGGACCCGACTCTTGACGCGGCACTTGTTTATTGCAAGTGTCAGCGCATCCCACTCCGGGCCGACCTAGAAGGAGACCGCGATGATCTCGATGTTCGTCAACCTGCCGGTGACCGATCTGGAGCGCGCGAAGGCGTTCTACACGGCGCTCGGGTTCAGCATCAATCCGCTGTTCACCGACCACAACTCGGCCTGTGTCGTCGTGGAGAAGGACCACAGCTACTTCATGATCTCGGTGCGGGAGTTCTTCCAGTCCATGTCGGTGCTGCCCATCGGCGACCCCGCGGTGAGTCCCTCGTCCTCCACGGCGATCTTCCTGGACAGCCGGGAAGCGGTCGACGAGGCGGTGTCGGCCGGGCTCGCCGCGGGCGGTGCGGAGCCGGCCCCGGCCCAGGACTTCGGCTTCATGTACCAGCGGGGGCTCACCGACCCCGACGGCAACGTCGTCGACTTCGGGTGGATGGACCCGGTCGCCGCCGACCAGGGGCCGGCGGCCTTCGCCGAGCAGCAGGCCTGACTGCGTGGCCGCTCGCGAGTACGGGCAGTACTGCGGGATCACCCGGGCCCTGGAGCTGATCGGCGAGCGCTGGGCCCTGCTGCTCGTCCGTGACCTGCTCGTCGGCCCACGCCGGTATTCCGAGCTCGCCGCAGGGCTCCCCCGCATCCCGACCAACATCCTGGCCGCGCGGCTCAAGGAGTTGCAGGACGCCGGCATCCTGCGTCGCGCACCGCGTTCCCGCGTCATCGTCTACGAGCTGACCCCCTACGGCCGCGAGCTCGAGCCCGTGGTGCTGGCGCTGGGCGCGTGGGGGTTCAAGGCGATGGGCGACCCGCGGGACGAGCAGATCATCACGCCCGACTCGATGACGATGGCCCTGCGGACGGCATTCCGCCCCCTGGTGGCGGCGGACCTGCCGGCCACCGTCTACGCGACCCGGCTCGGCCCCGCCGAGCTGCTCGTCCGGGTGGACGGGGCCGCTCTGGCGGTGACCCGCGGGGACGGACCGGCCGATCTGACGTTCGCCGCAGGTCCGGGCATCCGCCGACTGATCTCCGGCGAGCTCGCCCCGGACCGCGCGATCGCCACCGGGGTGGTCGAGGTGCTGCACGGACGGGGGGAACTGCTCGACCGGTTCGCGAGCACCTTCCACCTGGCCGCCGCGTGACCGGTCCGGTGGCTCAGGAATCGAAGCCGAGCCCGAACCGGTCCAGCGTGCGCAGCCACAGATTGCGCTGACCCTCGTTCGCGTCCGCCCGGGCCACCGACCACTTGGTCAGGTTGATCACCCCGGACCGCAGCGGCTCGGGCGGGAAGGGCACCGGCTTCTCCCGGATGGTTCGCATGCTCGTCAGCTCGGTGCGCGCACCCGACAGCAGGTCGAGCATCACCTGCGCCCCGAACCGCGACGAGCCCACCCCCAGTCCGGTGTAGCCGACCGCGTAGGCGACCCGGCCGCCGAAGGCCGAGCCGAAGAACGGGAAGAAGCGGGAGCAGGTGTCGATGACCCCGCCCCAGGTGTGGCTGAATCGCAACCCCTCGAGCTGCGGGAAGGTCTGGAAGAAGTGCTCGGCCAGGGTCTGGAAGGTGGCCGGGCGCTGGTCCAGGGACGGGTCGATGCGGCTGCCGTAGTGGTAGACGACGTCGTAGCCGCCCCACAGGATCGTGTTCTCCTCGGTGAGCCGGTAGTAGTGGAACTGGTTGCCGGCGTCGGACAGCCCCTGCCGGTCCTTCCAGCCGATGGACTCCAGCTGGGCCGCGGTGAGCGGCTCGGTGACCATCGCGTAGTCGTAGACCGGGACGACGTAGGGCCGGATGCGCTTGAGCAACGGCGGAAAGGCATTGGTGGCCAACGCGACCCGGTCGGCCAGGATGCTGCCGTGGGCGGTCGTCAACAGCATGCCCGGACCCTGCGGGGTCAACGTGTCGACGTGACTGTCCTCGAAGATCCGCACCCCGAGCGACGCGCACGCGTCGGCCAGCCCCCAGACCAGCCGGGCCGGGTCGACCAGCACGGTGTTGTCCTTGCTCCACAGTCCGGCCCGGTACGTCGGGGAGGACACCTGGGCGCGGGTGGCGTCCCGGTCCAGCAGGACGGCGTCGTCGCCGAAATCGAGCATCCGCTCGTAGTCGACGCGGAGGTCCTCGACCTGGTAGGGCTCGGTGGCGATCTTCATCTCGCCGTTGCGCTCGAGCTTGCAGTCGATCGCGAAGTCCTCGATGGTCCGGACGATCCCGGCCAGGTTGTCCCGGCCCAACCGCTCCAGCCGGGGCATGTCGGCCGGGTACCACTCCATCCCGTTGGCCTGGCCGTGGGTGAGCGAGGCGGTGCAGAAACCCCCGTTGCGGCCGGACGCCGCCCAACCCAGCCGTTCCCCCTCGAGCACCACCACGTCGCGCGACGGGTCGGCCTGCTTGGCGAGCAGCGCCGTCCACAGGCCCGAGTACCCACCCCCGACGACGACCAGATCGGCCCGGGCCGTCCCGGCGAGCGGGGGGCGGGGATCGGGGGCGTCGACGTCGTCGAGCCACCAGCAGAGCGGTTGGGCGTCACGGAGCGAGGCGGCGGCCGGGGCACTCGGTCTTCGACCCGGTGGGGCGGAGACCGACGCGCCGGCGGGAAAGGGCCGGGGAGTCATGACCCATGGTGACCGCTGGCCGGGTGGGACGGCAAGGTCCCGGCCGGGGGGCGTCGTGGGTCACCCGGGCGTGTCGGGGCGCCGGCACCCCCGACGCTCCCCGACACTGCCGGGCATGCGACTTCGACCGGTCCTGCGCGAGAACGACGAGGGCGGCGACACCGACCGGATCGGTGCCCTGTCCGACGGCGTGGTGGCCATCGCCCTCACGGTGCTCGCGCTGACCCTCACCGTGCCCACGGTGGGCGGCTCACCCCAGCAGTTGTGGGCCGCACTGGTGCTGAACGGTCGGGAGTACGTCACGTTCCTGTTCTCGTTCTGGCTCATCGCGCAGCTGTGGATGGTGCACCGTCGGGTGCTGCCGCACTTCTCCGCCATCCCCGCCGCGGTGGCCTGGTGGAACTTCCTCTACCTGGGCGCCATCGTGGTGCTGCCGTCCACGGCCAACCTGCTGACCGACAACAGCGACAACCCGGTGGCCGTCACGCTCTTCGCGGCGAACCTGGTGCTGTCCTCGCTCGGCCTGCAGATGATGTCGGTGGCGGCCCGCCGGGCCGGGGTGCTCACCGGGTTCGACGACGAGTCCTGGGCCCGCAACCGCGTCCGGGCCCTGACCATCCTCGCCGTCCCCCTGCTGGTGATCGCGGTGTCCTGGTTCGACGCGTCCACCGCGGAGTGGTTGTTCGCCCTGATGTTCTTCCAGGAGGTCCCGGCCGCCCTGATCTCCCGGGCCCGGTCGCGGCGGTCCTGACCGCCCCCGGCCCACCGACCCGGGGGCGTGCCATGCTGGCCGCATCCTGATCCAGCGCACTCCAGGGGGCCGCGATGAGCACGCCGACGACCGATCTGCACGACCTGTCCAGCCTGGTCGGGGAGCCGGCCGGGGCCGCCGAGATCGGCAGCCGGGCCGCCGAGCACCTGTGGATGCATTTCACCCGGATGGGCACCTACGAGCACGCTCCGGTCCCCACCATCGAGCGGGGCGACGGCGCGTACATCTGGGACTCGAACGGCAAGCGGTACCTCGACGCGCTCTCCGGACTCTTCGTCGTGCAGGCCGGTTACGGCCGCGAGGAGCTCGTGCAGGCGGCGACCACGCAGATGCGGAAGCTGCCGTTCTTCCCCATCTGGTCCTACGCCACCCCGCCCGCCGTCGAGCTGGCCGAACGGCTCGCGGCCGCCGCTCCCGGCGACCTGAACAGGGTGTTCTTCACCTCGGGCGGCGCCGAGGCGGTGGAGACGGCCTGGAAGTTGGCCAAGCAGTACTTCCGGCTGACCGGGAAGCCCGGCAAGTACAAGGTCATCACCCGCACGGTCGCCTACCACGGCACCACCCAGGGAGCGCTGGCCCTCACCGCCGTCCCCGGCTTCAAGCAGGCGTTCGAGCCCCTCGTGCCCGGGGCCGTGCACGTGCCGAACACGAACTTCTACCGAGCCCCCGAGCATCTCGCCGACGACGAGAAGGCGTTCGGCCGGTGGGCCGCCGGCCGGATCGAGGAGGCGATCCTCATGGAGGGCCCGGATTCGGTGGCCGCGGTGTTCGTCGAACCCGTGCAGAACGCGGGCGGCAGCATCCCGCCGCCGCCCGGGTACTTCGAGACGCTGCGCGAGATCTGCGACCGGCACGACGTGCTGCTCGTGTCCGACGAGGTGATCTGCGCCTACGGCCGGCTGGGCACGCTGTTCGGGGCGGACAAGTACGGCTACCTCCCCGACATCATCACCAGCGCGAAGGGTCTGACCTCCGGCTACTCGCCGCTGGGCGCGGCCATCGTCTCCGACCGCATCTTCGAGCCGTTCCGCACCGGCACCACGGTCTTCCCGCACGGTTACACCTTCGGCGGGCACCCGGTGTCCTGCGCGGTCGGTCTGGCCAACCTGGACCTCTTCGAGCGGGACGACCTGCTGGGCAACGTGTCCCGCAACGAGAACGTGCTGCGCGCCACCCTGGACGGGCTGCGGGACATCCCCATCGTCGGCGACGTGCGCGGGGACGGCTACTTCTTCTCGATCGAACTGGTCAAGGACCAGGGCACCCGGGAATCGTTCAGCAAGGCCGAGAACGAGCGGGTGCTCAAGGGCATGGTCGCCAAGGGCCTCTACGAGCACGGGCTCTACTGCCGCGCCGACGACCGCGGCGACCCGGTGGTGCAGTTCGCCCCGCCGCTCATCTGCGGTCCGGCCGAGTTCGACGAGATGGCCGGCATCCTGCGGACCGTGCTCACCGACGCGTGGAACCGGCTGTGACGTCCGTCTGACCCCACCCGAGCGTCCGCGCCCCGGCCGACGGCTCGGAGCGCGGACGGCGGCGACGGTCAGAGCGCGGTCAGCGGACCCGGAGCCGTCGGGTCGGGCTCGGGCCCGGTCGGGTCCGGGAAGGTGCCCGGGGCCGGCTCCAGCGGGTGCGGCTCGGCGGGCGGCAGCGGCACGGGCGGCCCGACCGGGTCCGGAGCCGGACCGGGCTGGGCCGGACCCGGCGTCACCGGATCGGTGCCCGGCGTCGGCAGGCCGGGGGTGGGCAGCGGGCCGGGGACGTCCGGATTCGGACTCTGCGGGATCGTCATGTCGGCCAGTGTGCCCCGCCGTCGCCGGCCGCGCCCGGCTGCGCCGCGCTCAGAACCAGCGTTCGAGCACCTGCGCGACGCCGTCCTCGTGGTGCTCCGGCGCGACCTCGTCGGCCACGGCGTGCACGTCCGGATGCGCGTTGCCCATGGCCACCCCGTGGGCGGCCCAGGCCAGCATCTCCAGGTCGTTGGGCATGTCCCCGAACACGATCGTCTCGGCCGCGCTGATCCCCCACTGCCCGGCCAGCCGGGACAGGGTGGCGCCCTTGTTGACACCGGCCGCGGCCACCTCGATCAGTCCGTCGTCGGAGGAGTAGGTGACGTGCACGTCGTCCCCGGCAACCTCGCGGGCGGCGACGGCGAGGGCCCGGGAGTCGTGCCCCAACCGGATCAGCAGCTTGGCCGCCGGTTCGGAGAGCAGGTCGTCGCGGTCGGTGAGCTGGAACTCCGCATCACCCCACGGGTGGTCGTAGCTGCGCTCGGCCCAGCACGATCCTGCATCCACCCCGAGGCGCTCGACGGCCAGCGCGGTGCGGCCCGTTCGCGCGTCCAGGGCGCGGACGAAGTCGGTCATCACCGTGGTGGTCAACGGGGAGGTGCCGACGATGTCGCGGCGGCCGACGTCGAAGACCACGGCCCCGTTCAGGCAGACGGCGGTGCCGGTGAAGCCGGTGTCCAGCACGGGCTGCAGCCACCAGATCGGGCGGCCGGTGGCGACGACGACCCGCACCCCGGCCTCCTCCGCCCGGCGCAGGGCGTCGGCGTTGCGGCGGGACACCCGGCCGTCGGCGTCCAGGAGGGTGCCGTCGAGATCGGTGGCGATCATCCGGGGCGGGGCGGTCAGGCCGCCCGGTGACGGGGTCGGACGTGCGGGGGCGGTGCTCACCGCCCCATTGTCCGCCATGGGTCCGACCGGCCGGTGCCGGCCGTGCCTCCGCGGGTCAGCCGGCCGCCCCGGCACCCCCGCCCGTCCACCGCTCCTCGACCCGGCCGAACCGCCAGTAGGCGGCCGACGCGCCCCACACGACGAGGAACGCGGCGACGACGAGATAGCCCACCAGATCCAGCCCGAGCCCGGCGATCCAGGTGGTGAGCGGGTCGGTCAGGCCGGCCCGGTCGTGGACCACCGAGACGAGTTCGATGAGGCCGATGATCAGGGCCACGGCCACCGACAACCCGGTGGTGGTGAGGTTGACGTAGATCCGCCGCACGGGCCGGATGACCGACCAGCGGTAGGCGGCCTGCATGACGGCGCCGTCCAGGGTGTCGAACAGGCTCATCCCGGAGGCGAAGAGCAGCGGCAGGACGAGCACGGCGTACCAGGGCAGCCCGGTCGCCGCGCCGGTGCCGGCCAGCACGAGCAGGGAGATCTCGGTGGCGGTGTCGAAGCCGAGCCCGAAGAGGAACCCCAGCGGGTACATCTGGCCCGGTCGGCGGATGCGCCGCAGCGCCGGTCGCAGCAGCCGGGTCAGCAGGCCCCGGGACTCCAGCGCCTCCTCGAGTCGGGCCTCGTCGAGCTCCCCGCCGCGGGCCTTCCGCCACACCCGCAGGATGCCGAGGAAGGCGACCAGGTTGATCAGGCCGATGAGGACGAGGAACAGCCCGGAGACCGACACCCCGATGACGCCCAGGGTCTCGTGGGCGGTGGACCCCTCGTCGACCAGGGTGCTGACCACCGAGGCGCCGGCGGCCACCAGCACGGCCATCACGAAGACCACGCTGGAGTGACCCAGGGAGAAGAACAGCCCGACGCTGACCGACGGCCGACCCCGGGCGACCAGGGTGCGGGTGGTGTTGTCGATGGCGGCCAGGTGGTCGGCATCGAAGGCGTGCCGGACACCGAGCACGTAGGCGGTGAGCGCCAGGCCGATCCCGAAGACCGAGTCACCGACGGTGAACCCGCCGGGGAGGACGGCCACGAACAGCACGCCGAAGGCCAGCACGTGCAGGGCCGCGACGATCGCGAGGGCCCCGGCGGTGCGCCGCCGCCACTCCCGCCCGCCGGTGATCGCCGGGGGCAGCACGGGTTCCGCCGACGCGGCGGCGGGTGATGCGGCGTTCATGGTGTCGCGGTCTCCAGGTCCGGGTCGTGGGGCACCACCGCGCGCGCTGACCCCGGGGTCAGCGCTTGCCGGCGTCCGGTCCCCAGGCCGCGAGCACGGCCGTCTCGATGACAGCGGCCACCGCGTACAGCACGATCGACGAGACGACGGCGAGGACGACGACCGTCCACACCCCGCCGTAGTTGCCCTGGCCCTTGTACGTGGACAGCACGCCGCCCAGCCCGTCGAACCCGGACAGCCACTCGGCGAGCATCGCGCCCACGATGGCGCCGGGGACCGAGATCCGCACCGAGGCCAGGAACTGCGGCAGCGCGGAGGGAACCCGCACCTTGAGCAGCGCGGTGAGGGGCGATCCACCGTTGACCCGGATGACGTCCAGCGACTGGGGCGAGGCGGACCGCAGCCCCAGGGTGATGTTCACCAACGCCGGGAAGAGCACGACGATGGCCGCGATGGCCGCGATGCCGAGCTTGCCCTGACCGAAGATGAGCAGCAGCACCGGCGCCATGGCCACCAGCGGGACGGACCGCAGCAGCATCGCGATGGGCATGAACGCGACCTCGAACGGCTTGAGCAGCACGAAGCCGGCCGCGATGACCAGGGCGATGACCAGTCCGGTGACGAAGCCGATCGCCGCGTCGAGCAGCGTGGTGCCCAGGGCGTCGAAGGCCCCGGACCGCGCCATCTCGGCCGTCATCGAGGCGGGGCGGATGCCCGCGGCGGGCTTGGCGCTGAACAGGTACGCCCACACGTCGCCGGGCCCCTTGCCAACGAACTTGCTGACGTCGAACAGCTTGAGCAGGCCGATCCACAGCAGGCAGAGGGCACCGAGGGACACCACGATGGTGACCACGGCGACGCCCGCGCGCTTGGCGGCGGCGCCGACCACCGACGGCGTCCGGGTCGACTCCGCCGCCGGGGTCGACGCCGGGGTCGGGGCGCTGCCAGTGGTGACGGGGGACGCGGTGGTGGTCATGAGCCGCTCCGGGAGGTCGAGCCGCCGGACCACGGCGTGACGAAGCGGCCGACGAGGCCGACGGCGGCGTAGCCGGCTCCGGCGATCAGGCCGCTGGCGATGGCCAGGTACCACAGACGGGGCGCGTCGGACTGGGTCTGCGCCGCGATCAGCGCTCGGCCCAGGCTCGAGTCCCCACCGCTGCCGAGGTACTCGGCGAGCACGGCGCCGAGGAAGGCGGCCGGGGCGGAGATCTTCAACGCGGCGAACAGGTTCGGCAGGGCCGAGACGATCTGCACCTTGCGCAGCTGCGCCCATCGCGAGCCGCCGTAGGCCCGGACCAGATCCATGCTGGCGCGCGGAGCGGCCCGGAACCCGAGCAGGCAGCCGACCACGGTGGTGAAGAAGACACTGAGCGCGGCCAGCACGATGGAGGCGCCCTGCGGCGCGTCCCGGCCGGCCACGATGACCAGGATGGGACCGATCGCCACCAGCGGGATGCAGTACGTGGTGATGGCGATCTGGGTGACCACGCCCTCCAGCACCGGGATCAGCAGCACCGCGGTGGCCAGCACGACGGCGGCCAGGTTGCCCCACAGGGCGCCCCAGAGCGCGGCCCCGATGGTGCCCTTCGCGTTGTTCCAGAGGGTCTGCCACTCGTCGCCGTTCAGGAACAGCGCGAGGACCGAGGTCGGGCTGGGCACCGAGCCGCTGGCCTGCCACAGGGTGGCCGAGGCCAGCCACCAGACACCGACGATGACGACCACGCCGACGAGGCCACCGGCCCAGGCGGGCACGGTGAACCCCCGACCCGGCGCGGGCGCCGGTCCGGACGGCGGGGTGGTGACCGGTGCGGGCGCGAGGGTGCGCGCCTCACTCATCGCCGGCCGCCCCACCGGACGCGCCGCGACCGAACAGGATCTCCGACAGCTGGTCGACGTAGGCGTGGAACTCGGGGGTGCGCATGAGGTCGGGGGTGCGGGGCCGGGGCAGGTCGATGGTGACGACCTCGGCGACGCGGCCGGGCCGGGGGCTCATCACGGCGACCACGTCGGACAGGAAGACGGCCTCGCTGATCCCGTGGGTGACCATCAGGGTGGTCGCGGGCTTCTCGGTCCAGATGCGGAGCAGCTCGACGTTCAGCCGCTGGCGGGTCATGTCGTCCAGGGCGCCGAACGGCTCGTCCAGCAGCATGACGGTGGGCTTGACGACCAGGCAGCGCGCGATGGCGACCCGCTGACGCATGCCGCCGGACAGCTGCGCCGGCTTGGCGCCCTCGAACCCGGTCAGCCCGACCAGCTTGATCAGGTCCTCAATCAGGCCGGGCTCGGGGCGGATGCCGGCGACCTCCAGCGGCAGCCGGATGTTGCTGGTGACCGACCGCCACGGCAGCAGGGCGGCTTCCTGGAAGGCGATGCCCAGCTCGTGGTTGCGCTGGATCTCCGTCGTGGACTGCCCGTTGATCAGGGCCGCCCCCGAGGTCGGCGTCTCCAGGCCGGCCAGGATGCGCAGGATGGTGGACTTCCCGCAGCCGGACGGCCCGAGCAGGGACAGGAACGAGTCCCGGCGGGTGCCCAGGTGCGTGTCGGTCAGCGCCGTCACGGACTTGCGGCCCATCGTGAAGACCTTGCTCAGGCCCTGGATGTTGATCCCGGTGGCGGCCCAGGGCTGGGCGTCCGGGTCGGTGGTGCTCAACGCCGTGGTGTCGTTCGCGCCGGCCGGAGCGGTGCCGGCGCCGTGGGCACCGTCGGTGAACCGTGTTGCCTGCGGGGCGATCTCGGTCTCCGGCATCGTCCGGGCCTCTTCCCTGTCGAGTCTTCTGGGGTCGTGCGGTGGTCCGCGCCGGGCCGTCCCCGCCGCGACCAGGATCGGCCGCGGCGGGGTGGGGGTCAACCGGTGATCAGGTCGGGGTTCTCGGTGTAGACCTCGTCGAGCAGGCTGAGGTCGAACAGGGTGGCGGCGTCGATGGTGACGCCGACGAGGGCGAGCGCCTCGATGATCTGGGCCTGCAGGGCCTCGGTCAGCGTGAACAGACCGTTGGCCGCGGTGTCGGCGCTGGCGACCAGTTCGTTCTGCGCGGTGGCCTGCTCGGTCTGCCCCTCGACGTTCAGACCCAGGTCGGCGCCGTAGGTCTCGACGACCAGCTTGGCCGAGCCGGCCGGATCGGCCACGGCGTCGGTCCAGCCGCGGATCTCGGCCTTCAGGAACGCCTTCAGCTTCTCGCGGTCGCTGTCGATGGTGTCCTGCAGGACGGTGAACGTCTCCGCGGTCAGCGGCAGGCCGTTGTCGGCGAACGCGAGCACGACGGGGGTGAAGCCCTGGGCCTTGACGATGAACGGCTCGTTGACCGTGTAGGCCATGAACCCGTCCACGGTCTTCTCCGTCAGCGGGCTGGGCTCGTACTGCACGACGGTCTGGGTGAGCTCGGACGGGTCGATCCCGTTGGCCTTCAGGAAGCCCTCGAAGATCGTCTGGTTGGTGCCGGCCTGGATGCCCAGGGTCTTGCCCTTGAGGTCCTCCGGCGTCCGGATCGGCTTGCCCTCCTCCAGCGAGAGGATGCAGAAGGGGTTCTTCTGGAAGGTGCTGCCGATGATCTTCAGGGGCGCGCCCTGCTCGACGATGAAGCGGGCGGTCGCGTCCGGGGCGGACAGGCCGACGTCGACCGTGCCCGCCAGGACCAGGGCGTCCGCGCTGTCCACCGGGCCGGTGACCAGGTCGACCTTCGAGAAGCCGGCCTCGGTGTAGTAGCCCTTCGAATCGGCGAAGAACTCGCCCGCGAACTCGATGTTCTTGATCCAGGACAGCTGCACGGCGATGTCGCCGTAGGTGCCGGGCGCGACGGCCCCGGCGGCCGAGCTCGCGGCGGTCGCGCCGGAGGACGCGGCGCTGCTCGCTGCGGAGGAGGCGGCCGACGAGGCACTGCTGGTGGCCGTGGTGCCGCCCGACGAGCAGGCGGCCAGGGCCCCGACACCGGCGGCGCTCAGGCCGGCCAGCCGCAGGAACGAGCGGCGACTGGACAGGTGGGCGGCCAGACGCGCCGGGGACTGCGGGTCACGAGGGGACATGCGGGCGACTCCTGGGGCTTCGGGCGTCCCTGCCCCGGGCGGGGACGGACGGGTGGGACTCGGCGGAACGAACTCTTCGGTCGATCTGGGCGGGACGATCTCTTCGGACGATCTGGGCGGGACGATCAGGACGGGCCGCGCGCGTGGGCGACCCACCCCGTGTTCCGACTGTCCGAATCTAGGAACGGCATGCGCCGGTGGCGTGAAGCCCACGTAACAGCCACGTTGCACGGCGCCGTCGGAGACCTCACCACATCCCAGTCGTCACTGTGCGCAGTCGGACGGACGGGCAGGGCGATCAGCTGAGTGCCGCGGCGCGCACACCGGGCCAGACGCCCAGGAGCGGCGAGCCGGCCGTCTCCGACCGGACACTGCGCAGCAGAGTGCCCGGCCCGGCCAGCTCGAAGCGGGAACCGGGGTCGGCCGGAGCGTCGGCGGGGACCTCGGCCAGCCGTCGTCCCAGGACGGCGATGGTGTCGAGCACGCGGGCCGCGCCGAGCACGCCGGTCAGGCCGCGGTCGACGGGGTCGGCCAGGTCGAGGTCCTCGGCCAGCAGCGGATGGCCTGCGAGGTCGGCCCGGGTCACCGATCGCACCGCCCCGCCCCGCTCCCCCGTCCGCCCGAGCACCAGCACGTCGCGCACGGTGGCCGTGGCGCCCTGCGCCAGGGAGATGTCCAGGGTGCGCACCGTGTTCGCCCCGTCGGCGACGACGAACGGCTCCCCGGACCAGACCAGGGTCCCGCCCGCCTCGACCGACGCCCGCACCGTCCAGGACGACGCCTCCCCGGCCGCGTCGTAGGCCACCGTGCCGGCGATCTCCACCACCTCGAGCCAGGCTCCCGGGCCCACCGTCAGCGCGACATCCACGTGGTCACCGCCGAGCAGCAGTGCCCCGGTGGCGACCAGCGCGACCGAGGCACCGGTGTCGGTGACGCGCATCGGTCGGGGGCTGAGCTGCCCACCGCGCAGGTGCACCCGGGCACGTCCGGGCGCCGCCCGGACGCCGACCTCGATCACGCCTGAGCGGGACCGTGCGCGTGCCGGGTGCGGTCGCGCAGGGCGAACGCCGGGCCCGTCGCCGGGGGCTCGTCGCCCGCGACCGGGTGGGTGGTGCCGTCGGCGTGGGTGTGGGGCTCGTGCGTATGGGGCTCGTCGTGACTGTGCGCGTGCCCGCCTTCTTCGTCGGCGTGACTGTGCACATGTCCCCCGCCTTCTTCGTCGGCGTGACTGTGCACATGCCCCCCGCCTTCTTCGTCGGCGTGACTGTGCACATGTCCCCCGCCTTCTTCGTCGGCGTGGAAGTGCGGGGCCATCGGGCCCGGGTCGACGGGGACGTGGGAGCCGCCGCG
This sequence comes from Nakamurella flavida, assembly GCF_030811475.1. Taxonomy (NCBI): domain Bacteria; kingdom Bacillati; phylum Actinomycetota; class Actinomycetes; order Nakamurellales; family Nakamurellaceae; genus Nakamurella; species Nakamurella flavida. The sequence continues at coordinate 3,380,306 of NZ_JAUSQV010000001.1, read as the reverse complement.
GAACTCGGCGAGCAGGCCGCGCAGCCAGGCGGTGAGCTGGTCGACGGAGTCGCGGTCCAGGCGGGACAGACCCAGCACGGGGCGCCCGTCGCGGGCGGCGCTGGCGTCGGCGACCATCTGCGGCACGTCGACCCCGACGTACGGGCCGAGGTCGGTCTTGTTGACCACCAACAGGTCTGCCCGGCCGATGCCCGGCCCACCCTTGCGCGCCACGTCGCCGCCGCCGGCCACGTCGAGCACGAAGATCTGCGCGTCGACCAGGGCCGGGGAGAACGTGGCGGTCAGGTTGTCGCCACCGGACTCGACGAGAACGACGTCCAGCGGGTCGAAGTCGGCCTCGAGGTCCTCGACGGCGAGCAGGTTCATGGTGACGTCGTCGCGGATCGCGGTGTGCGGGCACGCGCCGGTCTCCACCGCGCGGATGCGCTCGGGGTCCAGCACGCCGGCGGACTTGAGGAACCGCGCGTCCTCGTCGGTGTAGATGTCGTTGGTGATGACGCCGAGGTTGAGCTCGCCGTTCATCTCGCGGCAGATCAACGCGATCAGCGAGGACTTGCCGGTGCCCACCGGGCCGGCCACACCGAGCCGGAAGGACCGGGTGGCGACGGGGGCCTCGTGGACGTGGTCGTGGATGTCGGTCATCTCAGGCCTCTCAGGCACGGAACAGCCGCTGGGTCGACAGGGCATGGACTTCGGCCCACTGCTCGAGCAGGGGCGCACCGCGTGCGGGGATCTCCGCCACCTCGCGGAGATCGGACAGGGCGCTCACCATACGCTCGATCTCCGGGGCGGCCCGGACCACCCACAGCGTCGCGAGCACGGGGTCGGTGGGCTCCAGTTTCAGTGCGGCGGCACTCACCGTCTGCACGTCCTCGTAGCCCATCAGCCGCACGAGCTGCGCCGCGGACAGGCCGGCGGCGGCCGCGGCCGCACCGAGTACGACCGCCCGGCCCGGTCGGGTCAGGGCGGCCACCGCACAGATCCCCGCGTCGGTCGGCCACACCCGCCGGACCAGCCGCAGGTAGCCACGGCCCAACATGGCGGAGACCTCGCGCAGCGCCGGTGACACGGTGCGTGCCCGCCAGGCCGCGTCCACGGCGGCCAGACGCTCCGTGAGATCGGTGGGATCGGGGTCGTCCAGGGCGACGCGACGGGCGACCACGGCGGCGCCGGCCTCGACCGCGGTGACCGTGCGCAGACGTGCGGTGAGGTACCCGGGCAACTCGGCCATGGACATCCCCGCCCGCAGAGCGGGTTCCAGCCCGGCGGACTGGGTGTGGGCGCCGGTCGGCAGACGCGCGTCGGCCAGCAGCATCATCATCAGCTCGGCCGCGCCGCCCGTCTCGGCGGGCGCGGACGTTCGGGCCGGAAGGGTCGACGGCTCGGTCGGGGCGGGCACCCCTGCACCCTAGGGCGCGCAGCGGCGCGGCTCAGACCTGGACGGCGTTGCCGCAGATGCCGCAGACCTCGACGGTCTGCTTGGCCCAGCGGGCGAGCGGGATGAAGAACACGGTGAACTGCTTGGACTGCTGGATTCGTGACCACTGGGTGGTGTTGTTGCAGCGCCCACAGGTGCGCACCTGCCCCGCACCCAGATCGCGCTGCTTGCTGCCGAATCCGAAGAGGAAGAACATCCCTCCACCGTACGGAGCGGATGCGGCCGGCCCCGTCACGACGGACGGGGCCGGCCGACGATCAGTTCAGCGCCCGGGTGCTCGCCGGCAGCACGCCGCCGCCGACGATGTCCGCGGCGGCGTCCTGCAGCGCGGTGAGCGCGACGCGCTGGGTGAACGGGCCGGTGGAGACCCGGGCGACGCCCAACTCCTGCAGCTCGCGGGCGGGCAGCGCCGCGCCGGGCGGGCTGATCAGGGTGAGCTTGCGGGGCCCGAGAGCATCGGCCACCACCCGGATCTCGTCACGGTCGACGAGGCGGGGCACGAAGACGACGGGCGCGCCGGCGGCCAGGAAGGCCTGCCCACGGCGGATGACCTCATCCAGCAGGGCGGTGCGGTCGGCGTCCTCGTCGGCCAGCACCAGGGCATCGGTCCGCGCGTTGAGCACGAAGTCGATACCGGCGTCCCGGCCGGCCTTCAGCACGGCCTCGACGGCGGCCACGGCCTCGTCGAGCGGCTTCATCCGGTCCTCAAGATTGCCGCCGACGACGCCGAGCTCGATGGCCTTGGCGGCGGTGGCGCCGGCATCGCCGTAACCGGATTCGAGATCCATCGACACGGGGACGTCGACGGCACGCACGATCCGGCCGACCATGTCGAGGTGCAGCTCGAGGGGGATGTTCTCGCCGTCCTCGTAGCCGAAGGTGGCGGCGATGGAGTGGCTGGCCGTGGCCAGTGCCGTGACCCCGGGGACGGCGGTCACGGTGGTCGCGGAGATGACGTCCCACACGTTCGCCAGGACGAGGATCTCGGGGGCGGTGTGCAGGTCGAGGAGGGTGCGGGCGTTGCGCTGGAGATCGGTCACCGGGCCCAGGGTAGGTGACGCCCCCGGGGCCCGGTGGCCCGGTCAGAACATCGAGTAGAGCTGGGCGAGCGGCAGCACCGAGGCCGGCGCCGGCTCGACCCGTTCGCCGTCCACGTCGATCGCGAACGTCTCCGGATCGATGTCGATGCGGGGCAGCGCGTCGTTGTTGATCATCTGCGCCTTGCCGACGTCGCGGGTGGGCTTGACCCCGACGAGCTTCCGGCGGAGCCCGAGCCGGTCGGCGAGCCCGTCCTCCAGGGCCCGCGGAGCGACGAAGGACACGGACAGGTCGGCGCCCACGTCCGCGGTGAGCGCCGGGCGCATCAGCACCGGCTGCGGGGTGGGGATGGAGGCGTTCGGGTCACCGAGCGCGCCCCAGACCAGGCCGCCGCCCTTGATGACCACGGACGGCCGGATGCCGAAGAACTTCGGCTCCCACAGCACGAGGTCGGCCATCTTGCCGGCCTCCACCGACCCGATCTCGTCGTCCAGGCCGTGGGCGATGGCCGGGTTGATCGTGTACTTGGCGATGTACCGCCGGGCCCGGAAGTTGTCCGCCGGCAGCCCGCCGCCGATATCGCCCCGGCGTGCCTTCATGACGTGCGCCACCTGCCAGGTCCGGGCGATGACCTCACCGATCCGGCCCATCGCCTGGGCGTCGGAGGAGGTCAGCGAGATGGCGCCCATGTCGTGCAGGATGTCCTCGGCCGCGATGGTCGTCGCCCGGATGCGGGACTCGGCGAACGCCAGATCCTCGGGGACCGCCGGGTTCAGGTGGTGGCACACCATCAGCATGTCCAGGTGCTCGTCCACCGTGTTGACGGTGTGCGGCAGCGTCGGATTGGTCGACCCGGGGATGACGTGGGCCAGGCCGGCCAGCGTGAGGATGTCCGGCGCGTGCCCGCCGCCGGCCCCCTCCACGTGGAACGCGCTGATGGAACGTCCGGCGATGGCGTCGATGGTGGAGGCGACGTAGCCGGCCTCGTTCAGCGAGTCCGAGTGCAGGGCGACCTGCAGGCCCCAGTCGTCGGCCGCACGCAGCGCCGCGTCGACCGCGGCCGGGGTGGAACCCCAGTCCTCGTGCACCTTGAACCCGCCCGCGCCGGCCAACGCCTGCTCGGCCAGGCCCGCCACCGAGGTGGTGTTGCCCTTGCCGAGCAGCAGCAGGTTGATCGGGTACGGGTCGATGGACCGGTGGATCTGCCGCAGGTGCCAGGCCCCCGGGGTGACGGTGGTGGCCTTGGTGCCCTCGCTCGGCCCGGTGCCACCGCCGCCCAACGTGGTCAGCCCGGTGGCCAGCGCCTCGACGATCTGCGACGGGGAGATCAGGTGCACGTGGGTGTCGATGCCGCCCGCGGTGAGGATCTTGCCCTCGCCGGAGATGACATCGGTGCCCGGTCCGATGACCAGATCGGGGTGCACGCCGTCGGCGATGTCCGGGTTGCCGGAACGGCCGAGCGCGACGATCCGGCCGTCCCGGATCCCGACGTCGGCGCGGACGATGCCCCAGTGGTCGAGCACGATCGCATTGGTGATGACGGTGTCCAGCGCGCCGTCGGCGCGGGAGGTCTCGCCCTGCGCCATGGACTCGCGGATGGACTTGCCGCCGCCGAACACGGCCTCCTCACCGCCCGCGGTGAGGTCCTGCTCGATCTCGATCCACAGATCGGTGTCGCCCAGGCGGACCTGGTCGCCGACGGTGGGGCCGTAGAGGGCCGCGTACTCGGCCCGGGAGATCTGCACCATCAGGAGGCTCCGTCCAGGTCGATCTGCTCGGCGGTCTTCAGCTGTCCGCCGGGTACCCGGCGGGCCCCCTGCAGAGCCACCGCGTCGATGGTCCGGGAGGCACCCGGCTCGAACCGGCGGGAGGTGCCCGAGGGGATGTCGAGGCGGAAGCCGTGCGCGGCGTCGCGGTCGAAGTCCAGCGCGGTGTTGGCGTCCGGCAGGTGCAGGTGCGAGCCGATCTGCACGGGGCGGTCGCCGGTGTTGGTGATGGTGAGCTCGATGCGCTCGGCGGCGGTGCGCCCGGCGTTCAGCTCGATGGTGCCCTCGGCGACGCGGACGGCGCCCGGTCCCTGGGCGGAAGTGCCTGCCATGTCCGGCCTCTCAGGCGATCGGGTGGTGGATGGTGACGAGCTTGCGACCGTCGGGGAAGGTGGCCTCCACCTGGACGTCGGGGAGCATCTCGGCGACCCCGTCCATCACCTGCTCGCGGGTCAGCACCTCGCGACCGGCCTCCATCAGATCGGCGACCGTGCGGCCGTCCCGCGCCCGCTCGATGACCCAGGTGGTCAGCAGGGCAACGGTTTCCGGGTAGTTCAGCTTCACACCGCGGTCGAGGCGGTCGCGGGCGACCATGCCCGCCACGGAGAGCAACAGCTTCTCGGTGTCCGACGGGGTCAGGTGCACGTGCCGCCTCTTCTCGCCCACGACCCGGCGCGTCCGGGCCTGCGCCGCCGTCCCCGGAGGGCACCGCGGCCGATCACGTCAGCAGCACGCTAGGGCATCGCCTCCCGCACTGCCCGGGCAGTCTGCGCGAGCCGGGTTACCGCCAGATGACGCCCGGCCGGAATTCCCTTCCCGTCCTACCGGCGACTTCCTACGATGCCGCCATGCCGCTGATCCTGGAACAGGTGAACATCGACGCCCGTGACCCGGTCGGCCTCGCCCGGTGGTGGGCCACCGCACTGGGCTGGGTCGACGTGACCGATCCGGCCGACACCGCCGGCGCCGACGATCCGGAGGACCTCTGCGAGATCCGCCCGGCTCCGGACCAGCTGCCCGGCCTGCTGTTCATCCGCGTACCCGAGGGCAAGACGGTGAAGAACCGGCTGCACCTGGACTTCCGGCCGGACGACCAGGCCGCCGAGGTCGCCCGGCTGCTGGAACTGGGCGCCCGCCGGGTGGACGTCGGCCAGGGCGACCCGTCGTGGACGGTGCTGGCCGATCCGGAGGGCAACGAGTTCTGCGTGCTGTCCGGCCGGGGCTGACCGGCAGGACGAGCCGGTCCGGGTCGGTGTCGACCCGGACCGACCCGGGTCAGTGCTGCGGCATGCGTGCGGCCTCGCCCCGTGGCTCCACCTGGGGGGATTCCCGCACGGCGTCGTAGGCCGCGAGCGGTTCGTTCTCGAGCTGCTTGCGCTGCTTGTCGGAGTTCAGCAGCAGGTTGAGCAGGATCGCGACGATGGCGCCGGCGCTGATGCCGGAGTGGAAGATCGTCTTGAACCAGGTCGGGAAGGCGTTGTAGAAGTCGTCGCGGACGACCGGGATCATGGCGATACCCAGCGCGATCGCCACCACCAGGATGTTGCGGTTGTTGAACTTCACGGTGGACAACGTGCGCACCCCGCTGGCCGCGACCATGCCGAACAGGGCGATGCCGGCGCCACCGAGCACCGGCTGCGGGATGCCCTCGACGAGCGCGCCCATCTTGGGGGTGAGCCCGAGGATCAGCAGGACGCCGCCGGCGAACGTCGCGACGAACCGGCTGCGCACCCCGGTGATCGAGACCAGGCCGACGTTCTGGGCGAACGCGGTGTACGGGAAGGTGTTGAACACCCCGCCGAGCACGGTGGACAGGCCGTCCGCGCGCAGGCCGTCGGCCAGCCGGCCGCCGTCGATCCGCACGTCCACGATCTCGCCGATGGCCAGGATGTCGCCGGTGGTCTCGGTCATGATCACCAGCGCAACGATGCACATCGAGACGATGGCGGAGACCTCGAAGATCGGGAAGCCGAAGTGGAACGGGGTGGTGACGCCGACCCAGTCGGCCGAGCCCACCTTGGTCCAGTGCGCCTGGCCGAAGGGGATGGCGACCAGGGTGCCCACCACGATGCCCAGCAGGATGGAGATGCGGGCCAGCACGGGCGGACCGAACCGTTCGATGAGCACGATGAACAGCAGGACCCCGGCGGCCAGTGCGACACCGGCCGGTTCGGCCCCGTCCTCGGTCACGATGCCGCCGGCGGCCCAGTTCGCGGCCACGCCCATCAGCGACAGGCCGATGATGAGGATGACGGTGCCCGTCACCAGCGGCGGGAAGAAGCGCACGAGCCTGGCGAACAGCGGGGCCATCAGCATCATGAACACGCCCGAGGCAATGACCGACCCGTAGATGGCGGCCACGCCGTAGGTGGACCCGATGACGATCATCGGCGCCACCGCCGCAAAGGTGCAGCCCTGCATGAGCGGGAGCCGCACGCCGAACCACTTGAACCCGATGGACTGGATCAGGGTGGCGATGCCCGCGACGAACAGGTCGGCGGTGACCAGGTAGCCGAGGTCGTCCGGGTTCAGCTTGCCGGCGGCGATCAGCGCCCCGCCGACGACCAGGGGAACGGCCACGGCCCCGGCGTACATGGCCAGGACGTGCTGCAGGCCGAGCGGGATGAGCTGCCGCCAGCCGGGCAGCTCGTCGACGGACTCCAGCGGCCTGCCGTCCGCGCCCATCCTGCGCCTGAATCCCATGACGACCCCCTCGACCCGACCGGGGCGGTCGGTCCGCCCCCTCCGGGTCAGGACGGTCCCGCCCGGATGTTGCCGGTGCCGACCCCGCCGGGTGAAGGACGCGTTAAGCAGCGGATATACCGGGCGCGGGGGACGGACGGATCAGACGAAGCCGGCCACGCCGTCCCAGGCGGTCGGGGCCGGCGGCGCGTCGTCCCGGAGCACGGACGCCTCGATGAGGCCGTACGGGCGGTCGGCGGCGTAGAAGACCATGTTCGGGTTGTCCAGGCCCCACTTCTCCAGGTCGACCAGGAAGTGGTGCTTGTTCGGCATGGACAACCGGATCTCGGCGACCTCGGGGTGCGCGGTCAGCACGGCCTCGCCCATCGCGAAGAGCGTCTGCTGCAGGGACAGGCTGTGCACGGTCGCGAACTTCTCCAGCATGACCGCGCGGATCGCGGTGAAGGCGGCGTCCCAGTCGACGTCGACACCGGTGTACCGCCAGCGGGCGGTGACCGAGGTGGCCATGATGCGGTCGGTGGTCTCGACCAGCGAGGTGTACGGGACGTCCGGGAAGCCCCAGAACTCGCTGCCGGTGCTCTTCAGGACGACCAGGCCGGCCACCCCGGAGATCACCTGCTCGTCGTCGCCGTCCTTCATGACCAGCGCCGTCCGCACCTCGGCGGACCCGCGGACGAAGGAGTGGTCGTGGGCACCGTCGGGGGTGTGGATGCGGTCCCACCCGTACTGCTCGATCTCCATCCGCGCGCCGGTGACCTGCGGGTAGGGGCCGACGAAGTGCCGGGCCAGGCGCAGCGCGAACTCCTCGACGGTGCTGAAGCCGCCGGTGCGGGCCAGGGCGTAGACGGTGTTCTTCTGGGTGTCCGTGGCGATGATCGCGCTGTTGTCACCCGTGGCGAAGGTGGACGAGAAGTCCCCGATGAGCTGACTGGTGACGTTGACGTCGGTGATCACGTGCACCGGGGTGCTCCGGTCGACGTGCACCATGCGCACCTCGGCCTTGCCGTACTGGTTCGGTCCCAGGACGATGCCCATGGCGCGCCTCCCGCGTTCGTGATCGGCCGGGCCCGTCCCGACGACCTGTGCCGCATGGTGCCGCAGCCGTGTGTCGGGCGGGTGTCCGGGGCGTCAGCGCTCGGAACGATCCGCTGCCCCGCTCGGTCAGCTGCCCAGGTAGGTGGAGTACGAGTACGTGCTGACCAGGACGGGCACGTGGTAGTGCTCCCGGGCGCCGTCGAGCAAGACCTGGACGGCGATCGTCGGGAAGAAGACGCTGCCGTGCTCGGCGGCGAAGTACCCGCCGGTGGACAGCACGATGCGGTACTCCCCCGCCGGCAGCGGGTCCCGGTTCAGCCGGCCGACCCGGCCGTCGGTGTCGGTGCTGCCGTGGCCGAGCACCCGGACCGATCCGTCCGGACCGACGCCCTCCAGCACGGCGGGGATCCCCGCGGCCGGCCGGCCCCGGACGGTGTCCAGCACGTGGGTGGACAGCCGCTCCACGGTGCCGCTCACGCCCCGACCGCCTTGTCCAGCCGCAGCGCCCCGATCTGGCCGAGCTCACCCAGGACGACGTCCCGTTCCTCCTCGGGGGTGTGGGTCAGGCGTTCCCGGAGGGCGGTCAGGATCTCGTCCCCGCTGCGCCCGGCCGCCGAGATCAGGAAGATGTGCCCGAACCGCTCCTCGTAGGCGGCGTTCCCGGCGGCGAGGTCGTCGATCTGGCCGGCCTGCACGCCGGACTGCTCATTCCCCGACCAGGCGGCGTCGACACCGGACCCGCCGGCGCGCTCGCCGATCCGGGGGTGGCGGGCCAGGGCGGCGGCCGCCTCCTCCCAGGTGATCAGGGCGGTCCGCCCGGTGGCCGAGGCGTCCAACGCGACGCGATCGGGGTAGGGCCGTCCGGCGGCGACGGCGTCCACCCAGCTCGGCACGTCCAGGCAGGCGGTGAGCAGCTCGCGAACGGTCGCGGGGTCGGCGGAGTTGAACTCGGCCAGGCTCATCACGGGCGGGGTCGGGGCGCTCATGGGGTCGTCCTCCGGGGTGGGGTCGGGGTGGGGCGGCCCGGCCAGCATCCCAGGTGCGGGCTTGCTGTCCGGCGGGCGGTCGAACGGACCGGTGTCGTCGGGCAGATCGGCCAGCACCGTCTCCAGCCCCTGCATGTGCCGTCCGGAGATCTCCAGCAGGGCCGCCCGGTCCCGGGCCACGAACGCGGTGAACATCTCCGCGTGCTCGGCGTGCAGGTGGGTGCGCTGCGCCCCGGAGAGCAGGGTCATCGGCCGGAACGGTTCGGTCATGTTCCACGCGGATTCGAGCATGGTCTGCAGCCGAAGCATGTGTGCGGGCCGGATCAGCGCCAGGTGGAACACCCGGCTCTCCCGGTGGTAGGACCGCACGTCGTCCGCACCGATGGCCCGGTCCATCGCCCGCAGCGCCGCCTGCGCTGCGGCGTCGTCGGCGGGCCCGGCCCGGCCCACGGCAGCGGCCAGCGCGGCGGACTCCAGCACCCCACGCACCAGGTACAGCTCGGCGAACTCCGCCCGGGTCAACCGGGCGACGGCGTAGCCGGACCGGGGGCGGTGGTCGACCAGGCTCTCCCCGACCAGCGTCTTGAGCGCCTCGCGCACCGGGATGCGGCTGACACCGAACTGTTCGGCCACCTCGTCGAGCGGGATGGGCGTGCCCGGCGGTACGTCCCCGGACAGGATCACCCGCCGCAGCTCGGCCAGGATGGCCTGCTGCGAGCCGCCGGGGTGCTCCGGGGCGAGCAGGGCCAGCAACGCGGATCGTCGGGGTGCAGCGACCACGGTGATCCTCCCCCGCCGCCCGGTGCCGCGCCCGCCCATGATCGTCCCGTCGGGGCCGGTCCGCACCCGGGGCTGCCCGCCGGGTGAACCGGCGGGCAGCGTGGGCGTCCTGGACGGGCGGCGGGCCGGGGCGCGGCTCAGAGGGTGACGACCTCCGCATCGGCCGGCGACGTGGGCTTCACGCGGCGGCTCAGCACCACGTGGATGACGAAGCCCAGTGCCGCCCCGAGGAACCAGCTGAACGTCGCCCAGTAGGCGGTGCCCAGGAAGACGAGCAGCAGGGCCACCACGGCGCCGACCGCGGTGGCGACGATGGCGATCGGGTTGTAGCCCTTCGTGTAGAAGTACGCCCCCTTCTCGCTCATCGTGTACAGGTCGTCGACGATCACCTGGCGCTTGCGGACCAGGTAGTAGTCGGCGATGAGCACCCCGTACAGCGGCCCGATGAACGCACCGAGGATGTCCAGCGTGTAGTGCATCGTGGTGGGCGAGTTGAACAGGTTCCACGGGGTGAGCAGGACGGAACCGACGGCCGCGATCATGCCGCCCATCCGCCAGCTGATCCGCTGCGGGGCGACGTTGGAGAAGTCGAAGGCCGGCGAGACGAAGTTGGCCACGATGTTGATGCCGACGGTGGCGATCATGAACGTCAACGCACCCAGCACGATGGCGAAGGTGTTGCCCAGGCGGCCGACCGTCTCGACCGGGTCGATGATGAGCTCGCCGTAGACCGGCCGGGTCGCCGCGGCGGTGACCACCACGATGACCGAGAACACCAGGAAGTTGACCGGCAGGCCGAGGAAGTTGCCCTTCTTGACCGCGGCGAAACTCTTGCCGTAGCGCGAGAAGTCGCCGTAGTTGAGCATCGGGCCGGAGAAGTAGGAGACGACCAGCGCGATCGCGGAGATGATCACCGGCACGATGGCCCAGCCGGTCAGCGTGATGCCGTCCTCGGCGAGGTTGAAATCGATGTTCGACCAGCCGGCCTTGACCACCAGGTATCCGCAGAGCAGGAACATGACGACGTAGACGGCGGGGCCGCAGAAGTCGATGAACTTGCGGATGGCCTCCATGCCGCGCCAGAACACCAGCGCCTGGGCGACCCACATGATCGCGAACCCGATCCAGCCGAGCAGCGACAGGCCGGCGAACCCGTAGGCGGCCTTGTCGCCGTAGGGGGCGAGGTTCGGCCACACGCTGATGGCCAGGATGACCAGGGACGCCGAGGCCAGGTAGGTCTGGATGCCGTACCAGGCCACCGCGATCAGCCCACGGATGATGGCCGGGATGTTGGCCCCGAGCACACCGAAGGGCACCCGGCAGGCGACCGGGTAGGGGGCGCCGATGGCCTGGCTGGGTCGGGCGACCAGATTGCAGAGCAGGTAGACGATGCCGATGCCGACGAGCAGCGCGACCAGCACCTGCCAGGCGGCCAGACCCAGGGCGAACAGGCTGCCGGCGAAGACGTAGCCGCCGACGCTGTGCACGTCGGACATCCAGAAGGCGAAGAAGTTGTACGCCTTCCAGTTCTGCTTCTTCAACGGCGCGAGATCCTCGTTGGTCAGCCTGGGGTCGTACCCGGGCTTGATGAGGCCCACCCCGGCCGGGTGATCGGCGTCGGGGGCGGCACCTCCCTGCGGTGCAAGGGTGTCGGTCATCGTTGTGCCTCCGGGTCCGCTGGTCACTCCAACGAGGGAAGGCTAGGACCGGACTGTTGCGCCGTGATGACCGTGCGGATATATCTGCTCACCGCCTGCCCACTCGGGGCCGGGAACCGGGCGGGTGTGCACCGGTTAGATTTCCCGGATGGCAGACCGACCCGAGACCCCCGTGACCGACGACGCCGCGGTGACCGCCGCGACCGCACCCGTCCGGGAGGTGCTGGGGTGGGGCCAGTTCGGTGAGGCCTCCCGCGAACTCGCCCACCAGGTCGCCGACAGCGGGTTCGACGCGGAGATCGTGCTGGCCATCGCCCGGGGCGGGCTCGTCCCGGCCGGGGCGCTGTCCTACGCCCTGGGCCTGAAGGCGGCGGGCACGCTGAACGTGGAGTTCTACACCGACATCGAGACGACCCTGCCGGATCCGATCGTGCTCGAGCCGTTGCTGGACACGAACGCCATCGTCGGCAAGCGCCTGCTCGTCGTCGACGACGTGGCCGACTCCGGGCGCACCCTGGCCCTGGTGATGGATCTGGTCCGCGGCCACGGCGCCGAAGCCCGGTCGGCCGTGCTCTACACCAAGCCCAGGACCATCGTGCAGCCCGATTTCTCCTGGCGGGAGACGGACAGGTGGATCACGTTCCCCTGGTCGGCTCTGCCGCCCGTGAAGCCGTCGGCTCTGCCGCCCGTGAAGCCGTCGGCGCAGTAGCGCCGGTCAGCGCACGGGCTCGAGCACCTCGCGGCCGCCGAGTCCGGGGCGGAGCGCCTCGGGGACGCGGACGGACCCGTCCGGGAGCTGGTGGTTCTCCAGGATGGCCACCAGCCACCGGGTGGTGGCCAGGGTGCCGTTGAGGGTGGCCGCGGTCTGCGGCTTGCCGTCCTCGTCGCGGTACCGGACGTTGAGGCGGCGGGCCTGGAACGTCGTGCAGTTCGAGGTCGAGGTCAGCTCGCGGTAGGCCTGCTGGGTGGGTACCCACGCCTCGCAGTCGTACTTGCGGGCGGCGGAGGTGCCGAGATCGCCGGCGGCGACGTCGATGACGCGGTAGGGCACCTCGACGGCGGCGAGCATCTCTTCCTCGAAGGACAACAGCCGCAGGTGCTCGGCGGCGGCGTCCTCCGGCTTGCAGTAGGAGAACATCTCGACCTTGTCGAACTGGTGCACCCGGATGATGCCGCGGGTGTCCTTGCCGTAGGAGCCGGCCTCCCGCCGGAAGCAGGAGGACCAGGCGACGTACCGCTGCGGGTCGGCGGCCAGGTCGAGGATCTCGTCGGAGTGGTAGGCCGCGAGCGGCACCTCGGAGGTGCCGACCAGGTACAGGTCGTCGGCGGCCAAGCGGTACACCTCGTCGGCGTGCTCCCCGAGGAACCCGGTGCCCTCCATCGACTCGGGCTTGACCAGCACCGGCGGGATCATCGGGATGAAGCCGTGCGCGACGGCCTTGGCCACGGCCAGGTTGAGCATCGCCCACTGCAGCTGCGCACCCACGCCGCGCAGGAAGTAGAAGCGCGCGCCGGAGACCTTCGCCCCACGTTCGGTGTCGATCGCGCCCAGCGCCTCGCCGAGATCGAGGTGGTCGCGGGGGGTGAAGTCCATCGTCGGGACCTCGCCGACGTGCCGGATGACCTCGAAGTCCTGCTCACCGCCGGCCGGGCCGCCGGCCACGATGTTGGGGACGATGCGGTGCGCGGCGGCCAGTTCGGCCTCGGCGGCGGTCTCGGCGGCCTCCGCCTCCCGGACGGCGACCGACATCTCCTTGCCGCGGGCCAGCAGAGCGGGGCGGTCGGCCGGGGCGGCCTTGCCGATGGTGCGGCCGAACGCCTTGTGCTCGGCGCGCAGGGCATCGGCGGCGGACACCGCCGACCGCCGGTCCGCGTCGGCGCTCACCAGCCGGTCCACCACGGCGGGGTCGGCCCCGCGGGCCTGCTGGGAGGCCCGCACGGCCTCCGGGTCGGTCCGGACGATGCGCAGGTCGATCACGGCCCAGACTCTAACCCCGGCCGGCGGGCGCTCCGGGCGGCCGTTCACCCGCCGGGCACCGCGCGCCCGGCACTATGGATGCATGGCTGTCAGCATGACCCGCGCCGAGTTCGACGTCCTGGTCTCCGAGGCACTGGACCTCATCCCCGACCGCTTCACCGCCACCATGGACAACGTGGTCGTCCTGGTCGAGGACCACCACCCCACCGAGAACCTGTACGGGCTCTACCACGGGGTGGCCCTGACCGAACGGACCTCGTCGTACTCGGGGTACCTGCCGGACACCATCACCATCTACCGCACCCCGATCCTGGCCCACGCGGCCGACCCGGAGGCCGCCCGCGAGCAGGTGGCGACCACGGTCATCCACGAGATCGCCCACCACTTCGGCATCGACGACGACCGGCTGGACGAACTCGGCTGGGGCTGACCCCGGCAGGCGCGGCCGGTCCCGGACCGGCCGCCCGGCGGGACCACCCCCGACCCCACTACGCTCCGCGGACCGGACCACGAGGTGCGGGCCGGCTCGTCCCGGACCCGTGCCGCCGTGGTCCGGCCAGACACGACACCGGATGCGCCCCACCTGTTGAGGAGAACCATGCCGACGATCGCCGTCATCGGGGAGATCATCGCCGATGCCGTCCTGCCCGCCGACGGGATCTCCGACGGGGTGGCGCGGCTGACCGTCCACCCGGGCGGCGGGCCGGCGAACACCGCGACGGCCCTGTCCCGGCTGGGCACCCACGCCCGGTTCGGCGCGCGCATCTCCGGCGGCGCCCTCGGCGCGCTGTGCCGGGCCAAGCTGGAGGAGTCGAAGGTCGACCTGTCCGCGGCGGAGACCGCGACCGAGGCGGCCTCCCTGGCGATCGCCCGCCTGGACGCCTCGGGTGCGGCGTCCTACGAGTTCTACGTGGAGGGCACCGCCGACTGGGCGTGGACGCCGGAGACCCTGGCCCCCGTCGTCGACGGCCCCTTCCCGGCCGGCACCGGCGCCCCGGTGGCCGTGCACACCGGATCGCTGGCCCTGGCCCTGCAGCCCTCGGGACGCGCCATCGAGGACCTGCTGGGCCGGGCGCGGGAGCGGATGACCACCTCGGTGGACCCCAACCTGCGGCCGCTGCTCGTCCCGGTCGAGGACTACCGGCAGAACATCGACCGGTGGGTGGGCCTGGCCGACCTGGTGCGGCTGTCCGAGGACGACCTGGAGCTGCTCTGGCCGGGCTGGACACCGGAACGCTGCCTCGACCACCTGCACCAGCAGGGGGTCGTGCTGGCCATCGTCAGCCTGGGGGCCGAGGGCGCGGTGGCCTCGCTGCGCGGGGAACAGGTGCGGGTGCCCATCGCCCCGACCACCCTGGTCGACACGGTCGGCGCCGGCGACTCGTTCCAGGGCGGGCTGCTGCACCACCTGGCCGAGAACGGGCACCTGGGCGGGCGGCTCGATCGGCTGGACCTCGAAGGCCTGACCGCCGCGCTCACCTTCGCCTCGCGCGTCTCGGCGATCAACTGCTCACGCGCCGGGGCGAACCCGCCCTGGGCCGCCGAACTGGACTGACGGGTCCCCCGGTCGGGGCCGTCCGGGCGGCAGGATCACACGCGCCCGGACTTGTCGTTCGACCCTCTGATCGCAGGCGCGTTCACGCAACGGGGGCGCGTCCGCAGATCGCAGGCGCGTTCACACAACGGGAGCGCGTCCTCTGATCGCAGGCGCGTTCACGCAACGGGGGCGCGTCCGCAGATCGGGGGTGCGTCCGCAGATCGGGGGCGCGTCCGTTCCCGGTGTGAGGGGCCCTCAGAACGGGTCGGTGGACGGTTCGCCCGCCGGGCCCTCGCCGTCCGGGTCGTCCACCGCCGGGCCGCCGAGCGGCTGCCCGAGCCAGGTGTCGATCATCCAGCCGCCGGCCGGGTCGGCCTCCAGGGCGACCACCCCGGTGTTGGGCAACCGGTTCCGGATGCCGAAGTCGGCGTCCACGTTGAGTCCACGCACCGTGGCCCACACCCGGATCGCCGCGCCGTGGCTGACCACGGCGACCGTGTCCCCCGGTGCCGTCCCCGCGGTCACCCGACGCACCGCGGCGTCGTACCGGGCCAGGAACTCGGTCCCGCTGGGGCCGCCGGGCATGCGCCGCTCGTGGTCGCCGGTCATCCAGGTGTGCAGCACGTCGAGATAACCCTGCACGGCCTCGTCGTCGCTGCGCATGACCCAGTCGCCGGCGGAGACCTCCCGCAGGTCGTCGTCGACGAGCACCGGCAGACCGTGGACCCGGGCCAGCGGCGCGGCCGTCTGCTGGGCCCGCAGCTGGGAGGACGCATGGAGCGAGGTGATCAGCTCGCGGCCCAGGACCTCCGCGACGGCCTCGGCCTGCTCGACGCCCAGCTCGGTGAGCGGCGGGCCGGGGACCTCGGTGTCGAGCTGACCGGCGACGTTGCCCGGCGTCTGGCCGTGCCGGATGAGCAGCAGGCGGGTCATGACCAGGCTCCGTTCTGCCACTGCGCCACCGTGCGGGCGGCAGCGGCGTAGGCGGAGTCCGTGGCGTAGCGCGCCGCGGGGGCCGCGGCCCCGGAGCGGCGGGCATAGGAACCCAGCAGGCGCGGGAGGGCACCGCGGCGGGTGAGCGCGGCGGCCACGTCGGCCAGCGCCGGATCGGCGATGTGCCCCTCGGCGTCGACCAGGAACACGTAGTCCCCCAGGCCGTTCCGGGTGGGACGGGACTCCAGCCGCGTGAGGTTGACGCCGCGGGTGGCGAATTCGCTGAGTACGGCCAGCAGGGCTCCGGGTTCGTTGTCGACGGACAGCATCATCGACGTGCGGTCGTTGCCGGTCGGGGCGGGCGGCGGCCCGGGGCGCCGCAGCAGCACGAACCGGGTGACCGCGTCACGCACGTCACCGATGTCCCGGGCCGCGGCGATCAGTCCGTAGGTGTCGGCCGCGACGGGTGCGGCGGCGGCGGCGTCGAGCTCGCCGGCGGCCACCGCGGCGGCGGCCGCGGCGTTCGACGCGTGCACCACCGTCTGTGCCGCGGGAAGCCGGTCGGCGAGCCACCCCCGGATCTGGGCGAGTCCGTGCGGATGGGCCCCGACGGTGCGGACGTCGTCCAGCGAGGTGCCGGCGCGGACGAGCAGGTCGAAGGTCACCGGCACGTAGGCCTCAGCCACGATCATCAACGGCGCGCCGTGGATCAGCTCGTCCTGGGTGAGGGGGACGGCGCCCTCGACGGAGCTCTCCAGGGGGACGCACGCGGCCTCCACCTCACCGGATCGCAGGGCGGCCAGAGCGGCCGAGACACCGGCGGCGGAGACCAGCTCGGGAGGCTCGGGGAGGGTGGACGCCAGCTCGCAGGCGGCCTGCTCGGTGAAGGTGCCCTCGGGCCCGAGATAGGCCCAGCGCACCGTGCTCGTCACCCGGCCCACCCTAGTCAGCGTCCGTGACGCCGCTGTCGCCCGCCGCTCGGACGGGGGCGCGGGAAGGGGACCGGCCCTGCCCACCGCCCCGGCCGTTCCCATCCGGCTCACACGGGCCCGCGCCTACCCTGGTGGTCGCCATGACGAGCCCACCCTCCCCCGCGCCGCCCGGGGCGCTGACCCCGCGTCCGGAGACCGCCCGGTCGATCCGCATCGAGATCGCCCTGGTCTTCCTGGTCACCCTGGGCAGCAGCGGGATCCTGGCCCTGCTGCAGCTGATCGACTCGCTGCAGAAGGAGCAGCCG
This sequence comes from Nakamurella flavida, assembly GCF_030811475.1. Classification (NCBI taxonomy): domain Bacteria; kingdom Bacillati; phylum Actinomycetota; class Actinomycetes; order Nakamurellales; family Nakamurellaceae; genus Nakamurella; species Nakamurella flavida. The sequence goes on along the minus strand of NZ_JAUSQV010000001.1, from coordinate 3,363,217 downwards.
CTCGCCCAGCAGAGCGTCTCGATCGTGGTGCAGCGGGCCGAGGTCCCGCTGCTGGACCTGTTCATCCAACTGGCGCTGGTCGTCCGCGGTGTGGCCTGGGGCGGGCTCGGGCTGTACCTGCTCTGGCGGGCCGGGGTGAACCTGCGGACCCGGCTCGGCCTGGACCGCACCCGCCCGGGGAAGGATGCGCTGGCCGGGGTGGGACTGGCCGCCGCGATCGGAATCCCGGGTCTGGCCTTCTATCTCGTCGCCGTGGCCATCGGCATCAACCTGACCGTCGCGGTCACCACCCTGGACGACACCTGGTGGCGCATCCCGGTACTCGTCTTCACCGCCTTCGAGAACGGTTTCCTGGAGGAGATCCTCGTCGTCGGATACCTGCTGACCCGCCTGGACCAGCTGGGCGTCCGCCCCTGGGTGGCCATCGCGAGCAGTGCCGTGCTGCGCGGCAGCTACCACCTCTACCAGGGGTTCGGCGGCTTCCTCGGCAACGCGATCATGGGCGTGGTGTTCGGCTACGCCTACCGCCGGTGGGGCCGCATCTGGCCGCTGGTCATCGCGCACACCCTGCTCGACGTGGTCTCGTTCGTCGGGTACGCGCTGCTGAAGAACCACGTCAGCTGGCTGCCGTGATCGCGCCCGCTCAGCCCGCCGGGGTGATCCGGACCCCGACCCGGTAGTCGGCCCGCTCCCCCGGCTCCAGGTACGGCAGCACTCCCGCGGCGCGGGCGACCGCGCGGCCGTCCATGGTCGGCACGTTGCCCGGTTCGATGCCCAGGGCGTAGAGACCGGCCCGGGCGGAGCGCCACTGGAACACGTACGGCAACTGGGCCGGGTCGACCTGCACGGTCAGGGCGCGGCCGATGGACGGGGTGGTGACGGTGACCTCGCCGGGGCGGTCGGTGGGCAGGTCGTGCCGGAACACCTGCTCGGGCTCGCCGGGCAGCGGCTCCGGGAACCGCGACCAGGTGCCCAGGCCGCCGCGGGCGGTCTCGTCGCGCGGTGTCGGCTCCTCCGGCGGCCCCGGCCGGGAGACCTCGATGGTGCTCGTCCCGTCGAGCATCGGAAAGCCGAGGTTGAGGTGGTACAGCATCATGTGCGGCCACCGGGTGCGCCCCTGGTTGGTCACCGCATCGGTGATGACGAGCGTGTCACCACCGAGGTCGATCGAGACGGTGCGCCGCCAGTCGAGGTCCTCGCCCACCAGCCGCCACTGGCGCATCCGGCCGGACGCGGTGAGCCGGTAGGCCCCGTCCACCCATTCCGTCCGCACCGCCACCTCGTGGGCGGACAGGTCGGCGGCGCGACCGTGCTGCGGGAGGTGCTGACCGGCGTCCTGCGTGGGCAGTCCGTAGCTGTCCAGCCCGCAGGTGGTGAGCAGGCCGGCGCCGAACCGGCGGGCGAACTGCTCGTCGGATCCGTCCGGCACGGCCGGGGTGCGGATCGCCGGGGTGCAGAACCCCAGCGGCACCCCGTCGTAGGCGACTGCACCGAGGTCGAACCCGCGGTCCGGCAGGATCTCGACGTCGAATCCCCGTGCGGCGCTCAGCCGGATCCGCCGGCCGCCGTCGGCCAGGGTGTACTCGTCGGCGCGGGCGACCTGACGCAGGTCCGTGACGCGGTCGGCGAGATGGGCGGCGGTCCAGCCGGCGGGGTCGGTCATCCTCGGGAGCCTAGAGCGACACCCCCGGACCGACCGACCCGCGCCCGGACCGGTGACCGATCAGCGCAGCGTGAACTGCCGCCCGAGGATGCCGTCGCGGGCCCGCCGCTGGGCGTCGGTGAGCGGTTCGTCCGAGGCGAGGGCGACCTCCAGGCGTGCCGCGAAGGCGCGGACCGGCTCGGTCCACTCCGACGGGTGCGCGTCTCGGTCGAGGTCCCACACCGGGACCAGGCAGCCGTGGGCGCGGAACGACCCGACGTACCGGGTGCCCTCGCCCAGGTCGAGCTCGCCGGCGGCGGCCACCCGGGCCAGTGCCGCCATCAGGGTCTGCTCGTCCTCGGGCCGGACCCAGCGCAGATGCGCCTTGTCGCCGGTGTCCACCCAGTACGCGCCGGGGAGGTCGGCGATCTTGGCGCTCGGCATCACGGCGCCGTTGGCCCGCTCGAGCGACGCGGCCACCTCGCTGCCGGGCTCCGGATCGCTCTCCAGCCACCAGCCGAAGTCCTCGTGCACGGTGACCTGCAACGGCTCGTCCACCACCAGATCGGCCCACCGCGGTCCGAGGGTGGCCCGGCCGACCACGGCCAGGACGGACGACGGCTCGGCGGCCAGCGCCCATTCCAGGGCGGTGGCGAGGTCACGGGCCAGGTCGCCGGAGTGGGTCTGCACCTGCAGACCCAGCAGCACCGAACCGTCCGAGCGGGTGAGGGCGGCGGCAGCACCGGGCAGCACGGTGGCCAGGGTGACCGACGGCGTGGGAAGCGTGCCGGCACCGTCCGGCGCGGCGGCGTCATCAGCCGACGCCGCGGCGGCCCGCAGGGTGAGCGGGGCGGTCGCGGACGGCACGAACTCGCGCAGGGCGATCAGCTCGGTCTCGGCGGCCAGGCCGGCGAACGGACGGGACACGATGAGATCGGCCGGATCGGACCCGCCGTGGCAGGCCTTGTACCGGCGGCCGGACCCGCAGGGACAGGGACGACGGGGGCTCTCGGCCGTCAGGGTGGCGGAACCCGCCGGGGAGGCGGCCGCACGGCGCGCAGTCTTCTTGGACACCTGCCCCACGGTAACGGACCGCTCAGGGGGCCCCGGGTGCACCGACAGCGGGGACGGGTCCGGGCCGTGGGCCCGCCGGACCGCCCTCGCCGACGGGGTGGTCGACGGACGGGTGGACGATCGCTGGAGGTGCGACCCGCGGCGAGCCGGCCGTGACGGCCGCGGCGCGGGTCGGCGCCGGATCCGCGACGCGCCATCCGGGATGGGGCGGGCCGGCCGGAGTGAGCAGTCGGGCGAAGCGGCCGAGCACGGCGGCGCCGAGTCCGGCGACCAGGGCGGCGGTCAGGTCCACCGCGACGTGCAGCTCCACCGTGTCGGCGACGGCCTGGAGGCTGCCCGCGGAGCCACGGACGAGCGCGGCGAGGACGAGAACGCCGTTCAGCACCCACGCGGCCCACCAGACCGACACCAGGCGGGACGGGCGGGCACCGCCGGGTGGCTCCGGATCGGCCGCCCGCACGATGAGTCGAGCATCGATCTCGCCGACGATCACCCCGGCCCCGTAGAGATTGGCGACGGGAGCTAACAGCCACCCGGCCACTTCGCCGGGGCGTCGTGACGGGAGTCGACCGGACCGCCGGGCGGCGTCGCCGTGCAGCCGGACCAGGACGGGGACGGCGGCCACGGCGGTGGCGACCGCGGCGACCAGCAGCACCAGGCCGGCCGAGGTGACCAGGGCGTCGTTCACCCGGACGACCGAACCGGACAGCACCTGGGTCCGGCCGGCGAGCAGCAGGGCGAACCGCCAGGCCTCGGCGCCGGCGGCGATCACGGCGAGAACGGCGGTGGTCACCGCCATAACGGCGGCGAACCGCAGTCGCCGGACGGACGGGGCGGCGGGCGCAGCCTCTCCCGGGGCGGGCACCCAGACCGCGGCCGGGAAACCCCACCGCGGTGGGTAGGGACCGTAGCCGGGCGGCCCGCTGTAGCGCCGTCGTCGTGCTGCCGGCCGGGGCGCCGACTCGCGGAGCGGCGGGGGGTGGGCGACCCAGCGGAGCCGGGGCAGCGGTGTTCCACAGTTCAGGCAGGTCGTCGGCCCGGCGGGGTGCCCCCACCCGCACCGCGGACAGCGGCCCGGCTCGAGGTGACCGCCGCCCGGGCGTCCCTGCGGAGACGTCATGGAGCTACCGGTCAGATCACTTCGGGGGTGGCATCGCCCTCGGCGACGAGCGGTCGACCGGACGCCGCCCACACGCCCATCCCGCCGGCCACGTTGACCGCGTCCCAGCCCTGCCCGTTCAGGTACGCGGTCACCCGCGCGGAACGGCCACCGGAACGGCAGATCACGTACAGCGGGTCGCCCTCGGGGACCTCGTCGAGCCGACCGGCCAACTCGGTCATCGGGATGTGCGTGGCGCCGGGAGCGTGCCCGGCTGCCCACTCGTCGTCCTCGCGCACGTCGAGCAGCCTGGCGTCGTCGGGCAGGTCCGGAACCATCACCTCGGGGATCTCCACTGAGCTCACCCTCCCATCCTGCCACCGCACGCACCGATCCGGCCGCGGGCCGGGGCGTGAGCACCCCATCGCCCGGTGGGCGTCGGGGCGGGCCAGGGAGGGAATCCGGGTGGCCGGCGATCACCGCCCGGTGGGGGTGCGCGCCCCCGTTGTGGTGACTGCCCGTTCGGATGACTCCCGTGCGGGTGGACTCCGTGCGCAGCTCTCGCCCGCGTGCCCATCGGGCTGCTAACTTCATGCCAGCGCAGCACCCGGAGATCGCCCGGCCCGCCCCCTCCCAGGGGTCGACCACCCCGGCGAAGATCGTGCAGATGCGCGGGAATCCTGCTCTGTCGCAGTGTTTTCCGGCATGCGCCCAGGCCGAGCCCCGTCGGGCGAGGACCTCCCCAGCAGTACCCGCGTCGTCACCCCGTCACCCGACCGGCCGGCCCCTCACCGACCCGTCCTCCGGTGTCGTTTTCGTTCGCCTCTCCGCGATCAAAGGAACTGTCATGGCCCTCTCACGCACCCTGCGTACCGCCGGTACGGCCTTCACGGCCGGACTGACCTCCCTGCTCCTGCTCGCCTCCGCCCTGCCCGCGTCGGCCCAGACCCTCAGCGCCGCAACCGCTCTGCAGTCCGCGCCTCCGTCGTTCTCGGCGTCCGGCCTGTCGGTGACGACCACGACGACCGGCGCCACCGGCACCGTCACCCTGCGGGCCACCGAGCCGACCACCGCCCAGCTGGCCGGCATCTGCGTGATCGACTCCGCCGGTGTCTACCGCGACTTCCCCCGGGACGCGGACGTGCAGATCACCCCGGCGGGTTTCACCAACACCAAGACCCGGAACTACGACCCGGGCACCTACACCTACTGGGGCTGCGCCAAGGTCAACGGCGGCTGGTACAACATCGGCGAGCGCAAGACGTTCACCGTCAGCTCCACCCCCAGCGGCCCCATCGTTCCGGTCGGTCACACCACATACAGCACAACGGGTCTCACCGCGACGGTCACCGGCACCTCGGCCACCGCCTCCGTCCGGATCAGCTCCTCGCAGCCCATCACGGCCAGCGACGTCGGCATCTGCGTGGTCAATGCCGCAGGCGCCAACCGCAACTTCCCGCAGGACCAGAACATCACCCTGAGCCCGTCGGGGTACCTGCAGGTCAAGACCCGCGCCTTCGACCCCGGCACCTACACCTACTACGGCTGCATCAAGGTCGGCGGGGGTTGGTACAACGTCGGGGAGAAGAAGACCTTCGTGGTGGACGTCCCCACGAGCGGCCCCATCATCCCGGTGGGCCCCACCACCTACGGAGCCAAGGACCTGTCCGCGGTGGTCACCGGGCAGTCCGTCACCGCCAAGGCCACCCTGACCGCCACGCAGTACGCGACCGCCTCCGACGCGGGCATCTGCGTCAAGGACTCGGACGGGATCAACCGCAACTTCCCGCTGGAGAAGGACGTCCTGCTGTCCCCCAACGGATATGCCGAGACCGCCACCGCCTCGTTCGACCCCGGCACCTACAGCTACTGGGGCTGCGTCAAGATCGGCGGTGGCTGGTACGACGTCGGCACCAAGCAGAGCTTCACCGTCGCCGTGCCCACCAGCGGACCGATCTACCCGATCTTCACCACCACCTACGGTGCCACGGATCTCTCGGCGGTGGTCACCGGCCAGTCCGTGACCGCCAAGGCCACGCTGACCACGACGCGCTACGCCACGGCCTCCGATGCGGGCATCTGCGTCAAGGACTCGGACGGCGTCAACCGCAACTTCCCCCTCGAGAAGGACATCCTGCTCACCCCGGGTGCCGGCTACCTCGAGACCGCCACGGCCTCCTTCGATCCCGGGACCTACAGCTACTGGGGTTGCATCAAGGTCCAGGGCGGCTGGCGGGACGTCGGCGAGCGCAGGACGTTCACCGTCGCCGTGCCCACCAGCGGACCCATCGTCCCCATCTTCCTGTCCTCGTACGGCGCCACCAACCTGTCCGCGGTGGTCACCGGCCAGTCCGTCACCGCGAAGGCCAACCTGACCACCACCCGCTACGCCACCGCCTCCGACGCCGGCATCTGCGTCAAGGACTCCGACGGCGTCAACCGCAACTTCCCCCTCGAGAAGGACATCCTGCTCACCCCCGGTGCCGGCTTCGCCGAGACCGCCACAGCCTCCTTCGATCCCGGGACCTACAGCTACTGGGGCTGCGTGAAGGTGGGCGGCGGCTGGAACGACGTCGGCGAACGCAAGACCTTCACCGTGGCCGTGCCGACCAGCGGCCCGATCTACCCCATCTTCAACACCACCTACGGCGCCACCGACCTCTCCGCCGCCGTCACCGGCCAGTCCGTCACCGCGAAGGCCACCCTCACCACCACCCGCTACGCCACCGCCTCCGACGCCGGCATCTGCGTCAAGGACTCCGACGGGATCAACCGCAACTTCCCCCTCGAGAAGGACATGCTCCTCAAGCCCACCGCGGGGACCGTGGAGACGGCGACCATGTCGTTCGACCCCGGTACCTACACCTACTGGGGCTGCATGAAGGTCAACGGCGGCTGGAACGACGTCGGCGAACGCAAGACCTTCACCGTGGCCGTGCCCAGCGGCCCGATCATCCCGATCTTCCAGACCACCTACGGAGCCACGAATCTCACCGCTGCGGTCGACGGCGCCAAGGTCACCGCCACCGCCTCGATCACCGCTTCCCGACTGGCCACCGCCAGCCAGGTGGGCATCTGCGTCAAGGACGCCAAGGGCATCAACCAGGACTTCCTGAAGGACGAGAACATCCTGCTCAGCCCCACGGCGATGCCGTTCACCAAGACCAAGGTGTTCATCCCCGGCACCTACACCTACTGGGGCTGCGCCCAGGTGGCCGGCGGCTGGTACGACTTCGGGGCCGTGCAGAGCTTCACGGTGAACGCCGTCAGCCACGTCGACGCCACCGCCAGCGGCGAGGAGATGCCCAAGGGCGACCTCCCGGGCTTCGCCCAGATCTTCTCCGAGGACTTCGGCACCGACCAGGCGGCCGGCGAGTTCCCGGGCCGCTACGGCGCCAAGTGGCGGAGCTACGACGGCTTCCCCGACACCTCGCAGAACGGTGACTACGACCAGGACATCATCACCGTCCACGAGGGCGTGCTGGACATGAACCTGGGCACCGGTGCCGACGGCCGACCCAAGAGCGCCGCACCGATCCCGCTGATCGACGAGAGCGGCAAGGTGACCGGCCAGACCTACGGCCGCTACTCCGTCCGCTTCCGCGCCGACAACCTGCCCGGCTACGGCATGGCCGGCCTGCTGTGGCCGTCCTCCGGGGTGTGGGCCGACGGCGAGGTCGACTTCCCCGAGGGCGGGCTGGACAGCAACATCTGGGCCTACACGCACTGCATCGGCAACCCCCAGGTGAACTGCTCCTACCTGGACACCGGGGTCGGCTTCAGCCAGTGGCACACCGCGACCATCGAGTGGACGCCCGGCAAGCTCGTCTACATCCTCGACGGCCGCGTCCTGCAGACGGTCACCAAGAGCGTGCCGACCAAGGCCATGCAGTGGGTGCTGCAGACCGGCACGCACGGTGAGGTCCCGGACGCCGCCACCTCGGGCCACGTGCTCATCGACTGGGTCAGCGTGTGGAAGTACACCGGCTGACCCCCACGACCGGGGCCCGGGAGGCGGCCCCCTGATCCGGACACCCCGTCGGTCATCCCCCTGACCGGCGGGGTTTCCGGCGTCGGAGGCCGGGGGGCGTTAGGTTGACCGGCGGGCCTCCCGACGGGCGGGACCGCCCGGAGGTGAGGGGTGCGTGGTGGGAGCGTTCTGGCACGGGTTCGCCAACATGTCCGCGGTCCAGCAGAACGGTGAGCTGGTCATGCACCGCGGCGAGGGGGCGCAGATCTGGGACGCCCAGGGACGCCGCTACCTGGACGCCACGGCGGGCCTGTGGTTCGCCAACGTCGGGCACGGCCGGCAGGAGATCGCCGACGCGGTCGCCGCGCAGTTGGGCCGGCTGGCCCACTACTCGACCTTCGGGGACTTCTCCGTGGACACCACCGGGGAGCTGGCCGAACGGCTGGCCACCATCGCCCCGGTGGCGGACAGCAAGATCTTCTTCACCTCGGGGGGCTCGGACTCCATCGACACGGCGGCCAAGCTGGCCCGGCGGTACTGGGTGGAGCGGGGTCGGCCGACCAAGACGATCATCATCGGGCGGACCAAGGCCTACCACGGGATGCACGTCGCCGGAACGGCTCTCGCCGGTATCCCGGGCAACCACGAGGGCTACGGCGAGCTCATGCAGGACGCGCTGACCGTCGGCTGGGACAGCGGCAAGGACCTGCTGGAGGCGATCGAGCGGCTGGGCGCCGACCGCATCGCCGCCTTCTTCTGCGAGCCGGTGATCGGGGCGGGCGGGGTCTACCCGCCGCCGGCGGGCTACCTCGACGAGGTGCGGCGCATCTGCCGCGACCACGACATCCTCTTCGTCGCCGACGAGGTCATCACCGGGTTCGGCCGGATCGGCGGCTCCTGGTTCGCCTCGGGCAAGTTCGACCTGCAGCCGGACATCATGACCACGGCCAAGGGACTGACCTCCGGTTACGTGCCGATGGGTGCGGTGTTCGTGGCGCCGACCGTGTGGGAGCCGTTCTTCACCCCGGGCGGGCAGACCTGGTGGCGGCACGGCTACACCTACGGCGGGCACGCCGGTGCAGCCGCCGCGGCCATGGCCACGCTGGACATCATCGAGCGGGAGGACCTGCTCACCGTCGCCGACACCCTGGCCGCGCGGATGCACGAGCTGCTCGCGCCGCTGGCCGACATCCCCGGGGTGCACGAGGTCCGCAGCGGCACGGGCGCGCTGGCCGCGGTCCAGCTGGCCGACCCGCCCACGGCGATGGCCACCGCCGCCGCCCTGCGGGGCCGCGGGATCGCCACCCGGGCGGTGGGCGCCGGCGGGGTGCAGGTGTCGCCGCCGTTCGTCATCACCGACGGCGAACTCACCGAGATCGTGGACGCGCTCACCGCGGTGCTGACCGCCGGGTGACCCGGTGGTCGCGACGGATCGGCCGGTCCGGTCGGCTCAGTACGCGCCGCGCCCGGCGACCACCGCCTTCACCGTCTTCACCATGATGGTGAGGTCGCCCGCCACGGACCAGTTCTCGACGTAGTAGAAGTCGAGCCGGATGCGTTCGGTGGCACTGACGTCGGAGCGGCCGGAGACCTGCCAGAGGCCGGTGATGCCCGGCTTGACCAGCATGCGGCGCTCCAGGAAGTGCCCGATCTCGGCGCCCTCCCCCGGAACGAGGGGGCGTGGCCCGACGATGCTCATCTGGCCGGTGACGACGTTGAACAGCTGCGGCAACTCGTCCAGGCTGGTCCTCCGCAGGAAGGCCCCGAGCGGGGTGACCCGGGCGTCGGACGCGGACTTGTAGAACACCTCGTGCTGCTGACCGGCGGTGCTGCGGGCCTGGTCGACCACCCGGTCGGCGCCGACGGTCATGGACCGGAACTTCCACACCCGGAACCGCTCCCCCGCCCGACCCACCCGCTCCTGCCGGAAGAAGATCGGCCCCGGGTCCTTGACCGCGATGGCCAGGGCGACAGCGAGCATCACCGGCGAGAGGACCAGCAGCCCGACCCCGGCGACGGACAGGTCCAGGGCCGTCTTGAGGACCAGCTTGGGACCCCGGAAGCGTGGCTCCTCGACGTGCATCAGCGGGAGACCGGCCACCGGCTTGATGTGGATGCGAGGGCCGGCGACATCGGTGAGCGAGGGCGCCAGGCACAGCCGGATGCCGCTGCCCTCCAGCTGCCAGCCGAGCCGGCGCACCTCCTCGGACCCGAACTGCTCGGAGGAGGACACCGCGACTGTGTCGACGCCGGAGGAGCGGATGGCGGCCAGGACGTCGCCGAGATCGCCGATCACCGGGAAGCCGCCGACATCGCCGGTGGGCCCGACTGGGCCGATCCCCGTCGTGGGCAGGCACAGCGCCGACACCCGATAGCCGAAGTCCGGGGCCGAGCGCAGTCGGGTGGCCAGGTCGAGCGCGCTGCGCCGACTGCCGACGACGAGCACGTTGTGCAGGTGGGTCCCGGTCCGGCGGTGCTCGCGGAGCAGCAGCCGCCACACCCAGCGACCGGCCAGGATTCCGACCAGACCCAGCGGGAGGGCGAGAACGAGGTAACCGCGGGCGATGTCGAGACGGCCCAGGTACGACACGATCGCGATGAACCCGAACAGGTACAGGGAGGCGTTCACCACCCGGTGGTACTCCCGGGGACCGGAGCCCAGGATCTTGCGGTCGTACCCGCCGTTCACCGCGAGCGCCAGCATCCACAGCACGACGAGAACGCCCGAGACGGCCCAGTAGTTCAGGTCCGACATGCCGGCAATGGTCACGTCGAAGACCGACTCGAACCGGATGCCCTGCGCCAACAGCACCATCGCGGTGACCACCACGAGATCGGTCAGGAAGAGGTGCCGGGCGTAGGAGGTGACCCAGCGACCGCGTGGGCGGGGCAGGGGTTCGGGATCCGGCCGGTGGGTGGCGGACACGGGCTCAGGTGGCTGTGGTGCTCCGGGAACCTGGAACGGATGTTCCCGGGTCACGGGCAGTGCCGAGGTGACGGTGATGACCGGTTCGTAGGATCGCCAGTGGTCGGCAGCGGTGGTCGGGGTAACCCGGTCGGAGGCCGGCTGAGCCTCGTGGTCCGCACGCATCCCCTCGACCCCCGTCCGTGTCTCGATGTCCTGCGGCGCTGTTCTCGGCCGCGATCTACTGTCCGCGCGGTGCATGGACCGGCGGCGGGGACCCGGGCCCCCACCCGGGTCGGCAGGCGTCAGATCTGCGCCTGGACCTCGGCCTGCGTCATGATGCGAGCGAGCTGGGGCGGCAGCACCTCGGCCTTCCAGCCCAGATCGGCGTGGGCGCGGGAGGCGTCGCCGACCAGGGAGTCGACCTCGCTGGGCCGCAGGTACCGGGGATCGAAGCTGACGTGGTTCTGCCATTCGAGGTCGACCGCCGAGAAGCAGAACTCGAGGAAATCGCGCACGGTGTATGAGGTCCCGGTGGCCAGGACGTAGTCGCGCGGAGTGTCCGCCTGCAGCATGCGCCACATGCCCTCGACGTACTCCTTGGCGTAGCCCCAGTCGCGGACCGCATCGAGATTGCCCATGAAGAGGGTCTCCTGCTTGCCCGCGGCGATCGCCGCTGCCGCCATGGCGATCTTCCGGGTCACGAAGGTCTCGCCCCGGCGGGGTGACTCGTGGTTGAACAGGATGCCGTTGACGGCGAACAGGTCGTAGGCCTCGCGGTAGTTCCGGGTGATCCAGTACGAGTAGACCTTTGCCGCACCATAGGGCGACCGCGGCCAGAACGGGGTGTCCTCGTTCTGCGGAGGCGGTGTCGCGCCGAACATCTCGGAGCTGCTGGCCTGGTAGAAGCGGGCGGGCACACCACTGGCCCGGATGGCCTCGAGGAGCCGGGTCGTGCCGAGGCCGGTCGTCATGCCGGTGAACTCCGGCTCGTCGAACGACACGCGCACGTGCGACTGCGCCGCCAGGTTGTAGACCTCGGTCGGCTGGATCCGCTCGATGAGGGTGACCAGCCGGGATCCGTCGGTCAGGTCGCCGTGGTGCAGGAAGAGCCGCGCCGCCGGGTCGTGCGGGTCCTGGTACAGGTGGTCGATCCGCGCGGTGTTGAACGTGGACGACCGACGGATCAGCCCGTGGACCGTGTAGCCCTTCTCCAGCAGCAATTCCGCCAGGTACGAGCCGTCCTGGCCGGTGATCCCGGTGATGAGCGCGGTCCTCGCCGGCCGTTCCGTTCCGTGCGTCACCCTGAGCTCCTCTTCGCTTACTAACTGTGCGGAACACTAGGAGCGAGAGGGTGTGCCCGGCGTAATTACTCGGCTACACAGCGGCAGAACCATCAATCTGAGACCATCCCCGCCGTGACCGACACGCAGCGTTTCCCCCTCCTCCCCGGGACCCGGGTGTACGTGGCCGGCCATCGTGGACTGGCCGGCTCCGCTCTGTGGCGGGCGCTGGAACGGCGCGGGGTCGGCACCCTCACCGGCAGGACCAGCGCTGAGCTCGACCTGCGCGACCGTGACGCCACCATGGCCTTCGTGGCCGAGGCACGGCCGGACGTGATCATCGACGCGGCGGCCAGGGTCGGGGGCATCCTGGCCAACAGCACCTACCCGGCCGACTTCCTGTCCGAGAACCTCCGCATCCAGGTCAACCTGCTGGACGCGGCCCGCGCCGTCGGCGTCCCGCGCTTCCTCTTCCTGGGATCGAGCTGCATCTACCCGAAGTTCGCCGAACAGCCGATCCGTGAGGACTCCCTCCTCACCGGACCCTTGGAACCCACCAACGACGCGTACGCCATCGCCAAGATCGCCGGCATCCTGCAGATCCAGGCGATCCGCCGCCAGGACGGCCTGCCCTACATCTCCGCGATGCCCACCAATCTCTACGGGCCCGGTGACAACTTCCACCCCACCCAGAGCCACGTGCTGCCGGCGTTGATCCGGCGATTCGACGAGGCCGCCCGGCGGGGCGACCCGACGGTCACCTGCTGGGGCAGCGGCACACCGCGACGGGAGTTCCTCCACGCGGACGACCTCGCCGACGCCTGCCTCCATCTGCTCGAGTTCTACGACGACCCCGCACCGATCAACGTGGGGACCGGGGTCGACCACACCATCGCCGAGATCGCCGGCATGGTCGCCGACACCGTCGGGTTCGGCGGGACGATCGAGTGGGACACCGGCAAACCGGACGGGACCCCGCAGAAGCTGCTGGACGTCTCCCGGCTGCACGGCACCGGGTGGACCTCGTCGGTGGACCTACCCACCGGGCTCACGCAGACATACCGCTGGTACCAGGACCATCGTGAGGCCTCAGCCGATGGCCGGCCTCGTTCCTGACGTCGCGGGCATCAATCGATGCTCGCCGAGGAGCAGGAACGGTTCGCCCCTTTGACGTAGAGCCAGATGACGGCGAGAAGGAACCATCCGATGTTCACGAAGGCCCGGGTCTCGACGAGGTCGCCCAGCACGAGGATGACGACGATCTGGAGCGCCCAGGCCGCCGGTCCGCTCGGGTCCGAAGCCGCACGCCGCAGAACCAGGACCACGAGGCCCGCCAGGTAACCGAGGGCGACGACGAGACCGACGACCCCCAACTGGAGTGCCACTGCCAGATAACCGTTGTGCGTGCTGCGAACGTCGTATCCCGAGAACGCCGCGATGACTGCTGCCGGCGAGTCGTCCGCTCCCAGGACATTGCCCCATCCGAAACCGAGGAGGGGGCGTTCCCGCCATGCCGTGACCGCCCCCTGCCAGATCTCGGTCCTGCTGAGGAAAGTGTCCTCGCGGTCGAAGGCGTCCAGCAGACGTGACCAGGACAGTGTCGCGGCCAAGGCGATCAGCAGGGCAGCGCTCGAAGCGGCGAGGGTCACCATCGAGCGAACCTCGGGGCTGAGACCGCGCAGCAATCTGACCCAGAGATACAGAGCGACGGACACTGCCACGAGCGCCAGCGCGCTCACCGAACTCGCACCCAGCATGCCGAACCCGAAGATGGGGACCCACCACAGACTCGACCGATACCCACCACGGATGGCACAGGCGGCCAGGTGAGTGACCAGTGCCAGAGCGATGACGTAGGCAAAGCCGTTGCGATGTTCGTAGATCCCGCGGATGGCTCCAGCGTTGACGTCGCGCTGGGTCACCCCGATCGACGGGATCAGGAACGCCACGACGAGACTCAGACACACCACGGCTTTCAATGCCCTGTCCGCGAGCTGGATGAAGCGCTCGAACGACAGGACGGTGACGATGGATCCGGCCATCCCGAGCGGGATCAGCATGGCCGCGATCTCAGCCAGACCGGAGCTCTCCCTCCCGGCGGCGTTGACGACAGCGGATGCAAGCGCGCACATCACGAAGACGACAGTGGGCACGGGTGGGGCGGTCGGTCTGATTCCGACCAGCAGACCGACGACGAGCAGGACGATCCCGACCAGCGCGATCACCGTGCCGCTCAGTCCCTGCGGTCGCGGGTACATCAGGATGACCGCGACGGTCATCACCTCGGCGACGCGGCGCGCGGCGAGGTCCCTGGTGGGACGGCCGTGTCGTGGACCGGGGGATCCGGACGGAGGTCTCGAGAGTTCAACGGTCATCGGCCAGTGCCTTCCGGACGCAGAGCCAGCCGGTGACGGCTCCGGCGGAGTACCCCAACAGGCTTGCCAGCGCGGCGCCGTCAGCACCGAATGCGGGTACCAACGCGACCAACGCGACGACGGACACACCCGCGCCCACCGCGGCCACACCGATGAGTTGTCTGCGCAGGCCGAGAACGACGACTGCCGCATGCGCCACATCCAGGAAGACGAGAGCGACAGCGGCGAAGCTCAGGATGCGAAGGACGGACACTGCATCGCCATAACCCGGCCCGAAGAGGATCTGCACAATCCACGGACTGCCGACGGACGCGAGCACGCCCGCGGGAACCACCAGGAACGCGATGATCCGCATCTCCAGCCTGAGCCCGGCGCGCGCGTCATCGCCGAAGAGCGCAGCCTGGACACGCGACTTGAACGCGCCCGAGATCGCCAGCACGGAGATGCTCAGGGACGAAGCCGCGGCATAGACACCGACCTGCTCGGAACTCGCGAACATCTGCACTGCGAGGATGTCGCTGCGCAAGGTGATGCTGGTGAGCACGGAGAACAACAGCAGGGGCGCTCCGCGGCGGAGCAGTACCTGATACTGCCCCCGGCTCGACGGGACGGAGACCACAGAGCCGGGCCTGCGCACCATTCGACCGAGCACGATCGCCCCGGCGAGTGCAGTCGTCATCTGCACGGCTGCCATGGCGCTCGTCGCATTCAGGACGGCCGCCCACCACAAGGCCGACAGCGCCAGGACGCGCAGTGCGGCGGCCATCGCACTGGAGTACGCGGGGAGGGCGATGCGTCCCAGGCTGACGGCTGCGGACCGCCACAGCTGCGATTGGGTGATGACGGGCACCAGCACCGCGGCTGCGAGCGACAACGCGAAGTCCAGCCGGAGTGCGAGCATGACCGCCACCGCCAGCAGCGAGGTGACCACCGCGCCCAGCAGAGCGACCCTCGCGGCCGCCCGATAATTACCTGACCCCTCCCTACGATCGGCGAGATACACCTCGGCCTGGCCGCACGCACCCACGGCAGCCGCGAAGGAGACGACCGCCTGGGCCACCCCGAAGTCACCGCGGGCGTCAGGTCCCAGACCCTGCGCCAGGACCGGAGCCGTGATGAAGATCGCGAGTGGGCCTGCCCCGTAGAGTCCGAGTTCCTGGACACGGCGCCACTTGTCACGCCATGAAGTACGGACAGCGACCGTGCGGTGGCGCCCTTCGATGTCAGTCACGAGGCACTCTGATCCACCCCGGCAGTACGAGACCGCGGTCGCGGGAACGCTCGGTGAACCATGGTTCCGGACAGATGACCGTGACCGGCTCACCCAGGTAGACGCCCCACCAGGAGAACGTGCTGTTCGACAGCACCACCTCCTTCGCGCGGGCGATCGTGGCCAGGTCATCGAAGTGGTCGTTGCCGGACGGGGGCAGGATGCGGTGCGCGGGAAAACCGAGCGAGGTGGCGAACGATCGACACCACGCGGGATCGTCGCTGACGAAGGCGATCGGCAGGGACGGATCGAGTCGGCGGATGGCCCTGCGGAAGTACTGCTCGCTGCAGACGCCGAACAGTCGCCGATATTTCTCGTTCGAGACGTAGTCGCCCCGCCGAATGTGAACAGCGGCATAGTTCTCGGGCAGGGACGCGACCGCACCGCCCGCCGGGAGCCGGGTCCGGACGCGCTCCCTGATGTTCTCCCGCTGCGCGAACAGGAGATCGGGCTCCTGGAACAAGCCGGCCAGGCGCGGTGACCGGCCGGACCCCAGGACGACACGAGCAGCCCTGAGGTCCCCGCATCGGCGGGTGGCCCTCGGCCTCCGCAGCGCGATTCGCTTGACCAGGCCCAGTGGCACCCGAGGCAACCATCGATGCGCAGACGACCAGAGCCTGCGCGTGAGCTCTCCGGGCTCGACGAGCCGCTCGTGATCGGACAACCGGTCCACCTGGAGTCCCCGACCATCCGGTCGACAGACCAGCGATGCGTCCAGGATCAGAGGAACACCGTGTTCATCGGCGAGCACCCGTCCCGCGCTCCACTGGAAGAGCTGGTTGGCCAGACCTCCGGAGAGTTCCACCTCGACATGTCGCCTGCTCATCGCACGCCCCCGGCGGAGCGTGCCACGGCTGCCGGGTCGACCGTGCGCATCAGCGCACGCGCGAGGTGCCGCCTCGGGATCAGCCCGGACAGCGCGATGACGGTCGGGCCCGGCGCGGGTAGCCGCCGGTGCCTCCAGACAGCGCTGACCGCGCCCCTGACCCCGACCACGGACCTGCCATCCAGCGCGTACCGGAGGGTCTGAGCGGTCACGAAGTCCACAGCCGTGGCCCCGGAGATGTCACGATCCCACGCCTGTATCCACCGTAGCGAGGACTCCCAGTCCGAACTGGCGGAAATCGACCCATCGCTGTTCGCATGAATGCGGACCCCGACGGAAGGTATGTGAGCGAAATGCGCATCTGCATCGCGTTGCAGCCGGAGAAGCCAATCCCAGTCCTGGTGGCGGGGCAGGTCCTCGTCCCAGGGAATCCGCCGAGCCAACTCTCTGGTCAACAGGAGGGTCGATGTGTAGAAGGCCGCCCGATCGATGGATGGTCGGCGCCGCCGGAAGAGATACTCCTCGATGCGCTGTGGGGGGGAAGCCAGCGTCCGCGGGACCGGCACAGAACTCCGGCCGGTCGACGGGTCGACCTGGACTATCCGGCAGCTCAGCACAAGCTCGTCGGCGCCGGCATGCATGCGCTCGACCTGTTCGTCGAGTTTGTGGGGCAGCCATTCGTCGTCGTCGTCCAACAGGCCGAGCAGGACTCCGGTCGCCGACGAGATCCCGAGGTTCCTGGCATGCCCCCCGCCCCGCCCGCCTCCCGTCCAGACGATCCGGTCGACGCCGTCGGCGGTCAGGCGCTCGGCCCTCGCCTCCGACTCGGGAGTCTTCGGGCGGTCGATCACGACGACCACCTCGACCCGTCCGTCGTACGACTGGGATCGGACCGAGCGGACGGCACGCTCGAGCTGGTCCCGCAGGACCGTCGGGATGACGACGGAGACAGCTGGCCGGGTCCCCACGGTCATCGGGCGTACTCCTGCACATAGTTCCCAGTCATGCTGCGGACCATTCCGACGGCCTTCGGAACATGCATCAGGGTCAGTGCCGCCCGGCGGGGTGCGACGACGGCGAAGACGGGCCCCAGAACGAGCCCGACGAGCAGACGCGCAGCGGCGACCCCGGCGACGTAGGAACGGGGCCGCTCGCGGGACAGCAGGCGTCCGCTGACGTTGCCGAGCCGGACCCCGCGGCGCCACAACCATCGCCATGTCGCCCGCTCCGGTGGAACACGTTCGTACACAACAGCTTCGTCGAGCCACCGCATCCGAATCCCGAGCCTGCGGAGACGCCAGAAGAGCTCGGCGTCACTTCCACCGGTCCGGGAGAAGCTCTCCCTGAAGTGGTCGCCCTCCAGGCGTCTCAACGCCTCCACGGTGACGATCGAGTTGTTCGTCGCCGGCCACCGGACGTCGTCCCCCGTGCGTGCGCGCGGGCGTTGGAAGAACCTCAGTCGAACGATCAGCGGAGAAGCAGATTCCGGCAGGATGGGAATGACGGGCCCCACGATCACATCGGCGTCGAGTCCGTCCAGGGCGCTGATCATCGATTCGAGCCATCCCGCACCGACCGTCTCGTCATCATCCACGAAGGCCACCGCGGTGACGTCGTCGATCACCATGCCGACCGCGCGGTTGCGCGCAGCGGCGATCCCCGGATTCTCCTCGAGCAAGTAACGAACGGACGGGAACTCCCCGGCCACGACCCGTGCCGAACCCAGGGGGTCGTTGTCGACGACCACGACCACGTGCCGCCCGGGCTCGGTCTGCGGCACGACTGTCTGCAACAACTCTCGGAGCAGACCCGGACGGCGGTAGGTCGCGACGGTCACCGCGACGACGTGCCGTGAGGGGGTGGGAACTACCTCAGATCCAGATCGGCTCATGTGGTCGATCAGCGGGTGTGCTCGGGCTCGAGCGTCATGTGCCTGCCGCCCGCAGTGCCCGCCGGCACGTCGCGCTCCACGGCAGGCACCCATGCGGACGGGTCGTCCTTCGACACCTGGAGGAATCCTCTGGCGCTGTGCTCGGAATCAGCGACGTAGTACCCGTAGCCGTAGTGGGCGTAGGAATCCACACCCTTGGCCGGAACCATGTTCAAGATCGATCCGAGCAGGCGGGCGTCGACCGCCGTCAGCGCAGCGACGGCCGCTTCCACCTGCGCGCGCCTGGTCCTGCCATGCCGGACGACCAGGATGGCGCCGTCGGCGGCCGCCGCTGCGATCGCCCCGTCGGTGACGGGCAGCAGGGGCGGGGTGTCGATGACGATGACGTCGAACCGCTGTTTCATGTGGTCGAGCACCTCGTGCATCCGTCGACCGCCGAGCAGTTCGGACGGATTGGGCGGGATACTTCCGCTGGGCAGGACGGTGAGGCTCGCCCGTCCCCATGGCTGGAGGACCTCGTCGATGCTCACCTGACCGGCGAGCACGTTGGTCAACCCGACCGCACCCTCGATCCCCAGGTAGTCCGCGACCCTCGGCCGACGGAGGTCGGCTTCGATGAGCAGCACGCGCTGACCTGCTTCGGCGAACGTGAGCGCCAGGTTGGCGGCTGTGTTCGACTTCCCCTCCTCCGCCACCGACGAAGTCACCACCAGGACCTTGACCGGGTTCTCCACATCGACGAACTGCAGGTTGGTCCGAAGCTGACGGAACGCCTCCGCGCGGATCGAGTGGGACCGATCGTCGGTGAGCAAGGGAGAGGCCTTGGCCGTCCCGTCGAACGGGACCACCCCCAGGACTGCGCCGCCACTCGTGGCCTTCACGGTGTCGACGGACCGCACCGAGGTGTCGAGGATCTCACGGAGAGCGGCGATGCCGACACCGGCCAGCAGCCCGGCGATCAACGCCAACCCGAGGTTGACGAACGGCTCCGGCCTGACCGCGGCGGGGTTGAGCGTGGGTGCCGACGTCACGACGAGGTTGACCGCGGGCGCGAGGGAACCGGGGGAGGTCTCGATCGAGGCCACGAGATCCACGAGTTGTCGCGACACGGAATCAGCGATCTGAAAAGCGGTCTCGGGCGAACCTGCCGTCACGGATGCGGTCAGCAGGACGGTGTTGAGGTCTCCCTTGGCCGAGATGGCGCTCTGCACCTGTCCTGTCGTCATCGGGAGACGAGTCTCCTGCAACACCAGGTCGGCCAACGACTGGCTGTCCAGGAGCTGCACGTAGGAGTTGACCCGCTTCTGGGCGAACTGATCCGCCTGATAGGCGCCGGTGATCTGTTCGGTCGGGGTGCGGACGAAGAACGTCACCGAACTGGCGTACTGCTTCGGGGTCAGGACCGTCACCAGGACGCCGATACCGAGCGCGACGGCCGTGGTGACCAGCACGATCCACCAGTTCTTGCGGAGCGCTCTGACCCAACCACGCACATCCATGAGGACCCTCTCGACCGCGCATCACCCGTCACCGGAAGGATCTGGCGGTCGCGCCGGATCGGTCCTCGGGGAGAGGACCCCTGTGATGCCTCGCTGTAGAGAGTCGCGCACGCACTGTCACGCCCGGGTAAGAGGCGGGTACGAGCCGGTCTCCGCGTCAGGTCAGCCCTCTGCATCGTCCTCGTACGGTCGAGGTCTCCGTTTCGGGCCATCGGCCGAGACTCCGCCCGGCTCACGCAAAAGCCCCGGCCGGCACCGCGAGAGCGGTGTCGACCGGGGCCGGGGCGTATCGGGCCGGAGCCTGATGGGGACTCAGCTTTGGACGTGCCCACCCTTACGACGGATGGCGCCACGGGTGCCGAAGAACAGCAGGCCCAAGCCGGCGACGAGAGCGGCGCCGCCGATGGCGATCGGGCCGGCGATGGAGGCGCCGGTGCTGGCCAGGTAGGAGCCGTTGGGGGCGACGGCGATCACGTTCTTACCGGCGACGGTGGTGGTGGCGACGGCGGCCCAGCCGCTGTCGCTGTCGGTCCCAGTGACGGTGACGACGACCTCGCCGCTACCACCACTGGTCTCGCCTCCGGCGGAGACGACGACCTTGCCGGCGTGGCTGGGGGTGAGCTCGTGCCGGATCTTCCCGTCGGCGTCGGCCACCACGACGATCGTGTCGGCCTTCACCGCATCCTTGCCGTAGTAGACGATGTTGATGGTGACGTTCTCCCCGGCGACGAAACCCTCGCCATAGAAGATGATCCCGTTGTTCACGATGATCGTGCCGTTGTTGACGCCGACGATGACGCTGCCGTTGGCGACCTCGGTCGGGCCGTTGGAAACCGGAGTGGTGGAGCCGGTGGACTGGATGGTCACCTGCGACAGCAGACCGGAGCGCATGCCGCTCGCGGACACGGAGTAGGAACCGGAGAGGACCAGCGGCACCGGGACGCTCAGGGTGCCGTCGTCGTTCGCGGTGACCAGCGCGGCGAAGGTGGTGCCGTCCGGTGCGGTGATGACGACGTAGACGACCTCGCCGGCGTCGAAGCCCGTCCCGGCGACGGTGGCGACCCCACCGGCCGGCGCGGAGGCCGGCGCGGAGATCTGCGGGTCCCCCGGATCGCCCTGGCCCGGGTAGTTGGTGGGATCGGCGGACGCCATTCCGGAGAATGCGAACAATCCGATGATCGCGATGAACAGTGACACGACAGCTTTACGCAGCATTGGTTTTTCCCGCCCCTGGAAGAAATGTGACCCCCCATGGCGATGCCGGCGGGGGAATCCGACAGGGCAGAGCATATGGCCCCGATCCGGGCCGTTTCCGGGCCAGCGCCCGCCCCCGTCACCGGCTTTCCCCCTCCCGTCATCCCGACAGGTGACGCGACTGAAGGCGGGAAGTTCGGCACCGGTCCGGCCATCACGGTGAGTAGCGTGAAGGACATGTGAAGGGCCTGAGAGCCACCCTCCCGGCACCTGTGGCGTGCGTCACAAGAAGTTGCGCTCCGTGATAGGCACCCCACAGGACGCTTACACAGCGCACGGGGGCCACGCGGCGTGGACCGGAGGCAGACGGCGGTGTCGAGGTCAGGAGGTCGGAGCCGGGCAGACCGGGAAGGACGTCGGCGTCAGCTCCCAGGGCCGCACCCCCGGCGTGACGACCAATTGAGTCGACAGTTCGTCGGTGCCGGTCAGCGAGGGTGCGGGGCCCAGCACGCGGACGGTCACCGTCCGCGATTCCCCGGGCATCATCGTCAGCGTGGTCGTCCCGACCTCGCGTCCCTCGTCCTCCCCGCGGCGCATCGTGGTCGGGGCGCCTTCCTGCGAGGCCATGACGATTCCCCCACCGACCGGGGCGAAAACCAGCAGATTGGTGCGCAATGCGTAAGGCGCCCCGCCCAGCTCCAGCCCCAACACGTACGGGGGCAGGCCGGACGACGGAGCGCGGTAATCCAGCGTGACCGCGACGTCCAGGGCGCGGCGGCCGTCGGTGCCGCATTCCCCGGGGGTGACCGACACCGAGTTGTGCAGGTAATAGCCCAACTTCGCCCCGGTGCCGTCGTTCAGGAACACCCCGATGCTCGGGTGCGCAGGGTCGGTCGGGAGCGAACCGGACAGGCTCGTCGCGGCCAGATCGTCCTGTTCGTCGGCCGTCGCGCTCCACACCATCAGCCGGCGTTCCTGGACCGCCCGACGCAGGCCGTCCAGGACGGTCCGCGCACTGCCCGCACCGGAGGTGACCGCGTCGAAGGCCCGACCGGTGGCCCCGGCGAGGAAATCGTCCCGGGCCGACTGGTCCTCCTCCGGGAACAGGTCGTAGGCCTGCTTGAGCAAGACCTCGGCCACGTTCTCGCTGGTGATCGCCACCCCCTGGCCGACGTCGATGGCCGGGATGCCCTTCATCAGATAGGACAGGGCGACCGGATCGACGGCCAGCACGCCGTCCACCGCCGTCCCGGTCCGCGTCGTGTACATGGTGGCGAAGATCGAGGCCGCCGTCGGGAAGTCCGGGGTGAAGTTCACGTCCTGCGGATAGATGGCCATCCCGGTGGTGTACAGCTGCTTCTCGTTCTCCGGCAGCTCCACCAGCGGCGGGCGGAACTCCTTGAGCACCCGGCTCGGCGCACCCTGATCCAGGATGTCGATCCGGCCGCCGTCCGCCCGCACCAGGGCGAACGAGCCGAAGATCCCGCCGGTGGCCCGCGGTTCGGCCAGGTTCTGGAACACGACGAGATAGGTGCGCGGACCGTCGGCGCCCAGCATGGGCGGCAGCAACCGGGCCGCCCGCGCTCCGGTGGCCGTGACGGCGGCTGCGTCGTCGAGCTTGCCGGCCAGGGTGACGACCGCGGAGTCCACCTGGCCGACCAGATCGGACCGGTCGATCGCGGCCAACCGCGTCCGGGACGCGACGACCTCGGCATCGGCCGCCTGCAGCAGCGGTGCCACCGTCTGCAGCGGGGCCAGGTCGATCGCGCCGTCCCGGGGGGACAGCGCAGCCGGGTCCAGCGTGGTCGCGATCTGCACCAGTGACGGCATGACGGTGGTGGACAGGCCGTCCACCACGGTGGCGACCTCGCCGATGGCCCGCAGGTTCGCTCCGATCAACGGAACCGAGCCGGCCAGACGGTAGACCGGGTCCTGGGTCGCCGACCGAGCGGCGGCCGCCTCCTGCTGGAGGCTCGCCACGGTGCGGGCGGTGGCGTCGCCGTCCAGGGCGGTGATGTCCTGGAGTTGATCCTGCAGGGTGCTCACCTCGGCGGCCGCCGCCTGCAGGTGGGTGTAGGCCTGGTAGGCCCGCCAGCCCACCCACCCCATGGCTGCGAGCACCGCGACCCCGGCACCCAGCATGACGAAGCCGATGACGCGCCGCCGCCCACCCGTGGGAGCGGCGGGCGCGACCGGGGAGTCCGTCGGGGAGTCGGCGCCACCGTCGGTGTCGAGACCGTGTCCCACGGACCCGTCCACACCCGCACCACCGTCGACCGGATCCGGCTGCCCCGTCGTGCCCGTCATCGATTCATCACGATCGGTGACTCTAGGGAGACCGACCGTTAAATGACCGGTAGGTGATCGATGCGCTTCACCCGGCCGGTACGGCGCAGGGGTCGCGCCCGTCCACCGTGGTCACCCACGGATTCACCCCGGGGGACAGCACGAGTGCGGGCGGCCCGGTCGACCCGTCCGCCGCGGTCACCACCCGGAACACCACCGTCCGGCTCTCCCCCGGCCCGACGTCGAACGCCACCGGCGTCACCGGGCGTCCGGAATCCGTGCCCGCGGCGACGGCCACGGCGACGCTGTCCACGGTCGCGTCCTGCACGCTCGACCCGGTCGGGGCGTACAGCAGCAGCTGCAGCCCGACCCGGTAGGGCTGGGCGCCCGTACCCAGCACGGAGGCGGGCAGACCGGCGGGGGGCGAGCCGTCGTTCACCGTGACGGCGACGTCCCACGAACGTCGTCCGTCGGTGCGGCACTCCCCCGGCACCAGGGAGGCCTGGTTGTCGAGGTAGAACCCGAGCTTGCTGCCGGTCGTCTCGTTGAGGAAGACCCCGAGCGACGGGGCCAGCGCGGCCGCGGGGGCGCCCACCCCGCCCGTCCCGCCCAGCGAACCGGCCACGCTCGTCGCGGCCAAGTCCTCCTGCTCCCCCGTCGCGGCGCTCCACACCAGCACCCGGCGTTCGGCCGCCGCCCGCGCCAGACCGGCCATGATCAGGTCGGCGTCACCCGTGCCCTCGGTGACCGCGCTGAACGCCCGGCCCGTCGCCCGGGCCAGGAAGTCGTCCCGCTCGGCCGCGGACACGGTGGGCCGGCCCTGCGCCGCGCCCGGTTCGGACAGCAGCAGCGGCACCGCGTTGTCGGCCGTGAGCACCACCCCGTCGCCCACGTCCACCGGCCCGGTGCCGGCGAGCATGTACGAGAGCGCGACCGGATCGGTGGCCAGCACCCCGTCCACCGTGGTGCCGGTGCGCTGGGTGTACATGGTGGCGAAGAGCGCTGCCGCGGTGGGGAAGTCGGCCGTGGTGTTCGCGTCCCGCGGGTCCTGGGCCAGGGCATCGGTGAACAGGCCCTGCTGGTCCGCGCTCACCGGGACGACCGGGCGGTCGAAGAAGCCGAGCGTCGTGCTGGGCGCACCCTGACCGACGATGGTCATCTCCCCGCCATCGACCCGGACCACCGCGTAGGACCCGAACACCCCGCCGGTGGCCCGCGGCTGGGCCGGGTTCTGGAACGCCACCAGGTAGGTCCGGGGCCCGGACGCCCCCAGCATCGGCGGCAGCAGGCGCGAGGCCCGCGCCGCGGTGACCGTCACCTCGGCGGCGTCGTCGAGCCGGCCGCCGAGATCGGTGACCGCCTGGTCCACCGAGCCGACCAGCCACCCCCGGTCGATCGCCCCGACCCGGGCCCGGGAGGCCTGCACGGCCACATCGGCCTGCTGCAGGACGGGAGCCAGTTGCTCCAGCGGGGCCAGTTCGATCCGGCCGTCGCGGGGGGCCAGATCAGCCGGGGACAGCG
Source organism: Nakamurella flavida (assembly GCF_030811475.1). Taxonomy (NCBI): domain Bacteria; kingdom Bacillati; phylum Actinomycetota; class Actinomycetes; order Nakamurellales; family Nakamurellaceae; genus Nakamurella; species Nakamurella flavida. The sequence continues at coordinate 3,338,382 of NZ_JAUSQV010000001.1, read as the reverse complement.
CCCCCGCCACCTGCACCAGGGAGGGCATGACCCCGGTGGACAGACCGTCCACGGTGAGGGTGATCTCTCGGATCGCGTCCAGGTTGTCGCCGACCACCGGCACCAGGGTGACGAGGCGGAAGAGCGGATCGTCCACCGCAGCCCGCGCCGCCGCCGCCTCCACCTGCACTGCCCGGACCACCGAGGCGGTGGCCACCGGATCGACGGACGAGATGTCGGTCAGCAGGTCCTGCGCCCGGCTGACCTCCTGGGCCGCGGCCGTCAGATGGGTGTACGCCTGCCAGGTGCGCCAGCCGACCCACCCGCCGACGGCGACCAGTACGACCAGCAGACCGAGCGCGGACAGCAGGACGATCCGGCGGCGCGACGGACGCGACTCGGACACGTCGAGGGCGGGGGTGGGGGTGACCGGCGCCGCCGCGGACGGGTCGGGCGCGCGCTTGCCCGCGAAGGTGACCCCGGCGACCGGCGGGACGTAGCTGGTGACGGCGAACCGGTCGGCACCGGGACCGCGGGGCGGCGGTACCGAGCCGTCCGGCGGTCGCCGCTGTCCCGGCAACCGCTCGTCGGCACCGGCGGGGACGCCGGGACGAGGCGACCCGTCCACCGTCCCCGGCGGCACGCCGTCGCGGTGCCGACCGTGCACGTCGACCGGCGCATGCTCCTGCGGCATCGGTCTCCCCCGTCCCTCGACACCCGACCGGGACGGACGCTACCGGCGGAGGGACACAGAAGGGTCACGCGCGGTCATGAGCCGTGGGACGAACGTCCTGTTGTCACCCCGCCGGGTGGTTGGTCGTCACCCGCCGTGGTGACACGCGCCGGTGGCCACGGCCGCTCCGGGCGGTCACTTGTCCAAGCGGGACCGGCGTCGATCGGCCAGCAGTCGACCGCCGGTCTGACAGGTCGGGCAGTACTGGAAGGACCGGTCGGTGAACGACACCTCGGCGACCGTGTCGCCGCACACCGGGCAGGGCAGGCCGGTGCGGGCGTGCACCCGCAGACCCGTGCGCTTCTCCCCCTTGAGCCGGGCCGCCTCCATCCCCTGGGTCCGGTCGATCGCATCGGTCAGCACGGCGTGCATCGCCGCGGACAGTCCCGCCACCTCCTCCTCGGTGAGGCTCTTGGCCGTCGCGAACGGGGACAGCCGGGCCACGTGCAGGATCTCGTCGGAGTAGGCGTTCCCCACCCCGGAGAGCACCGCCTGATCGGTCAGCACCGTCTTGAGCCGACCCGGTCGCCCGCGGAGCACGGCGGCCAGGCCGTCCCGGTCGAGCGACAACGCGTCCGGCCCGAGCGCGGCCACCCGCGGCACATCGGTGGGTGTGCGGACCACGGCGACGGACACCGACTTGCGCGTGCCGGCCTCGGTGATGTCGAAGCCGGCGCCGTTCTCCAGCCGTAGGCGCAGCGCGATCGGCCCGCCCATCTTCGGCGGTACCGCCCCGAGCTGGTCCGACCAGCGCAGCCAACCGGCCCGGGCCAGGTGGATCAGGACGTGCAGTTCGGGCTCCGCCGCGCCGGCGGTGTCGACGGCGGCCGGTACGGACGGCACGGTCACCAGGTCGACGTACTTCCCGTGCCGGGTGGCATGCGCGACCGTCCGGCCGACCAGGGCCGACACCGGCGGGTCGTAGGTGGTGAGCACGTTCAGGGCGGTGACCATCACCGAACCGATGCGATGACCGCCCGCGTGCTCGGTCAGGAACGACGCCAACGCGGTGACCTCGGGCAGCTCCGGCATGGCGCCATCCTGCCGTCGCCCGCGCCCGTCCCGCCAGGGCCCGGTGCACACCCGGCCGACCCGGGCCGACCTAGCATCGGACCGACGGGCCGATCACGGCCGCCGCGGGACGTGCCGGAGGCCCCATGGACGTGCAACGCCCCGCCGGGGACGGCCGACCCGCCGCGGACGTCGGAGCCGCCCCGCGGGACGGCCGGCTGACCGAACTCGACGTGCTCCGGGGACTGTGCATCGTCAGCATGGCCACGGCCCACCTCGCCGCCGGCAGCGTGAGCTGGCAGCTGCTGCACGCCGCGGTGTGGATCGACGGCGCGGTCGGCTTCGTCTTCCTGTCCGGGCTGGTGCTGGGGATGGTGCAGCGCGGGCGGGTCGACCGCCGGGGGCCCGCCGCGGCCTCGCGGGCCGTGCTTCGCCGGACCGGGGTGGTCTACGCCGGGCACGTGGCGCTGTGCCTGCTCGCGTTCGCGGTGGTCGCCCTCGATCCGGCCCGCTCCGCGCGGCTGGGATCGGTGGAGCTGGCCGGTGGCACCGGCCCGGCCCTGCTCTCCACGCTGACCCTGCGGATCAACCCGGCGTACGCGTCGATCCTGTCGCTCTACGTGGTGCTGCTGCTGGGGGCCCTGCTGGGCACCGCCCTGCTCCGCCGCGGCCTCTGGCCGGTGGTGCTCGGGCTGTCCGCCGTGCTGTACGCCGTCGGGTTGATCTGGCCCACGCCGTTCACCTTCACCCCCCGTCCGGGGGTGCCCGGCGCGGTGAACGCGGCGGCCTGGCAGTTGCTGTTCGCCCTCGCCCTGTGCCTGGGCTGGGCGTGGCGCAGCCCGCGAGTGCGGGCCTGGGTGGGCCGACCGGACATCGGCCTCGCCGCGGCGGGCCTGGTCGTCCTGCTGGCCGTGGCGGCCTGGTGGATCGAACTGACGCAGCGAACCCCGCCGGCGGCTGTTCGGCTGGTGTTCGGGGAGGGCACGCTGGGACCGGGCACCATCGCCATGGCCGTCCTCGCGTTCCTGGCGCTGCTGCCGGCGGCCCGCTGGGCCACCCGCGTCGCCCCCGCGGTCATGTCTCCGCTGGCCCGCATCGGTCGGCACTCGCTGGACTGCTATCTGATCCTGAGCACCGTCGTCCTCGTCACGCCCAGCCTGTTCCGCGCGGACCCGAGCTCCCCGACGGGCGACCTGCTCGTCCTGGAGGTGCTGCTGGTCTGCTGGATGTGGTCGCTGCTGCGCGACCGGTGGGCCGGGCGCTCGCGCGCCCGGCCCGGTACCGCTGCCGTCAGTGGGCGGCCGGCGCGCTGACGCCGGTGCCCACCGAACAGGCGACGCCCGTGCCGGCCATGCTGCAGTAGCCGTAGGGCACCTTCTGCAGGTACTGCTGGTGGTAGTCCTCCGCGTAGTAGAACGCGGTGAGCGGGGCGATCTCGGTGGTCACCGCGCCGAGCCCGGCCGTGCGCAGCTGCACCTCGTAGGCGTCGCGGCTGGCCTGGGCCTGGGTCGCCTGCTCCGGCGTCGTCGTGTAGATCGCCGAGCGGTACTGGGTGCCGACGTCGTTGTGCTGCCGGTTCAACTGGGTCGGGTCGTGGTTCTCCCAGAACGCGACGAGCAGGTCGCCGTAGCTGATCCGGGCCGGGTCGTAGACGACCTGGACCACCTCGGTGTGCCCGGTCCGCCCGGAGCACACCTCCTCGTAGGACGGGTTCTCGGTGAACCCACCGGCATACCCGGCGGCCGTGCTGTACACGCCGGGCAGCTGCCAGAACAACCGCTCGATCCCCCAGAAGCAGCCCATGCCGAAGACGGCGGTGGCGTACCCGGCCGGCCAGGGGCCGATGGTGGGGGTGTCCAGGACGGTGTGCCGGCCGCGCACCGGGACGGCCTGGTCCCGGCCGGGGAGTGCGGTGTCGGGGGTGGGCATGTCGGGCTTGCGGCCGAAGAGACTCATGTCCTCCAGCGTACGAGCGTGCTGCAACCCGGCCCGGCGGGCGATCCACCTACCCTCGCGGGACGGCCGGTGACCGGTCCGTGGACGAGCAGTGCCGGGTGACCCGGACGACCGAGAGGCCACCCTGACGATGCCGGACCCGTCGATCCCCCACCCGTCCGTCCCCCACCCGTCCGGCTCCCACCCGGTGGGGTCCCACCCGACGACGTCGGACCCGGTGACCCCGGACCCCTGGGCACGGAGCACCGGCGACCGCCGCGACCCGGCCGGTGACCTGCCGACCGGTCCGCTGCCCGTCGTCGGCGACCGGGCCGCCACGCCGGCCATCTCGGCGGCACCGGACCCGTGGTCGGACCGGTCGGCGCCGGCCCGCTCGGGTGCGTCGGAGCGCGCGCACCGGCCCAGAACCCCGTGGACCGTCACGGACGTCCTGGCCGGACTGGGTGTCGCCCTGCTGCTCAGCATCGTGCTGGCCGTGCCGTTCACCCTGGACGGCGGGCGCACCGGGATCACCGCACTGGTGGTCGCCGGTCTGCTGCCCATCTGGGGCGGGCTCACGGTGGCCGTCCTGTGGGCCTCGCGTGCCCACGGCTCCGGTCACCTCGCGTCCGATCTCGGACTGCACTTCCGCTGGATCGACCTGGCCATCGGGCTCGCGGCGGGTCTCGCCCTGCGGATCGCCTCGGTGGTCGTCGCCGTGGTCGTCACGGCGATCGCCGGCAGCCCGGCGACGGGGAACTCCCCACTGCCGCTCGCCGGGTCCGGCACCGGGGCGGTGGTGGTGGTCGCCGTGGCCACCGTGCTCATCGCCCCCGTCGTCGAGGAGCTCTTCTTCCGCGGCCTCGGACTCCGTGCCACCCTGGCCAGCTGGGGTCGCCGGGACGCCCGGGCCGGCACGCCCGGCCGCGACCGGCGCACGGGCGCCGCCCTGGTGACCGCGGTGCTGTTCGCCGTCCTGCACCTGTCCGAGGTGGCCGACGGGGTGTCCCTCGCCGTCCTGTTCCCCACCCTCGTGCTGGCCGGGCTCGTGCTGGCGGCGTTGACCCTGCGGACCGGCCGGCTCGGACCGGCGATCGTCACCCACGTCGTCTTCAACGGCACCGCTGTGCTGGCCGCCCTGCTGATCGGCTGACCGACCGCACCGCACGACGGTTCGCGCTCGGGTCGATCCACCGTCGATTCGCGCCCGGGGCCCCCGGGCCTTCCCCGCAGTCGGCCGGCTCAACCCGGCCGCCGCCAACTCCCGGCCCGACCGGGCACTCCGGTGCGCCCGCTGCTCCGAAGACCGATCGTCCCTCCACAGGGATATCACTCTCCGCGGGTATGAAGTACGCACAGTCACTGCATCATCTGGAGGTCGGTCGTGGCCCTGTTGAGTCCCCACCACACGCGAGCCATCCCGCGTCCCGCCCAGGGAGTGTGGCCGGGCCTGTTCGACGTGCCGGCCGCACGGGCCCACGCCACCATCGCCCGGGGACTGGTGCGCACCGCCGTCCGGAACCTGCCGATCACTCTCGCCTTCCCCGACGGCTCCACCTGGGGCACCGGCGGGCCGCGCCTGGAGGTCGTGCGACCCGAGGCGTTCTTCGCCCGGGTCGGCCGGGACGGGCTGATCGGCTTCGGCGAGGCCTGGATGACCGGCGACCTCACCACCGGCGGCTGGCACGCCCCGACACCCGGCCGCCGGTCCGCCGAGCCGCCCGCCGCCGGTCTGAACGCGGCCACCGACGAGCTCGCCGACGCCCTCACCGTCCTGGCCCGGCGGATGTCGGTGCTCATCCCCGCGCCGGTGCAGAAGCTGCGGCGCGCCTGGCAGAGCCGCCCGCCGCGTTCGGAGGAGAACACCCCCACCGGCGCGCAGGAGAACATCCACCGGCACTACGACCTGTCGAACGAGCTCTTCGAGACGTTCCTGGACCCGACGATGACGTACTCCGCCGGCTGGTACGAGCCCGGCGACGACCTCGAGCGCGCCCAGCTGCGCAAGATCGACGGGGTGCTCGACCTGGCCCGGGTCGGCCCGGAGATGCGGATCCTGGAGATCGGCTCGGGCTGGGGTGCGCTGGCCATGCGCGCCGTGCGGGAGCGCGGCTGCCGGGTCACCACCCTGACCCTGTCCGAGGAACAGAAGGCGCTGGCCGAACGCCGGATCGCCGAGGCGGGCCTGGCCGACCGGATCGAGGTGCGACTCGAGGACTACCGGGTGCACGCCGCCGGCCACTCGGGGGCCTACGACGCGGTGGTCAGCGTGGAGATGGTCGAGGCCGTCGGCGAGCGGTACTGGCCGGACTACTTCCACAGCATCGACCGCATGCTGGCCGACGGCGGACGCCTGGGCCTGCAGAGCATCACCATCGCGCACGACCGCCTGCTGGAGACCCGCAACGGATACACCTGGGTGCACAAGTACGTGTTCCCGGGCGGGCTGCTGCCCTCGTTGACCGCCATCGACGACGTGCTCGCCGGGCACACCAGCCTGCAGGTCCAGGAGACCCGGCGGCTCGGCCCGTCCTACGTGCCGACCCTGCGGGAGTGGCGTCACCGCTTCAACGCCGATCTGCCCGCCGTCCGTGATCTCGGCTTCGACGAGACCTTCATCCGGATGTGGAACTTCTACCTCGCCTACTCCGAGGCCGGCTTCGCCGCGGGGTACCTCGACGACTGGCAGCTGGGGATGGCCCGGCCCTGACCACACGCCTCCGGGTGGGTCCGACCCACCCGGAGATGCCGTCTAATCACTCCCCCGGGTCACCCGACGTCGACACTGGTACGCCGAACGGGTGAATACCCATCCCGACCCGGCCCTGCCCCATCCGCTCCGTGACCCCGCCCCGAATCCCTGGCACATCCGCGACCGCGGACATCAGCGATGGTCGGCAGTGGGAGAGGAGCTCATGGGAACGACGTCACAGGGTTGGCTGAGCGCGGATCCCTTCCTGCGCCGCCTCCGCCGTCCCCGCCCGTCGACCGTTCCCACCCGGATCGGTGACGCCGCGCCCGCGGCCCCGTGGAGCCGCCGCCCGCCCCTGGGCCCGCGCCCTGCCGGGCACGGCGCGCACTCCGTGCTCGCCCCTCCGGTCCACCCGTCGACCACCCCGCCGTCCTCGTCCAGCCCGGGAGACACCGTGTCCGCTCCGCAGCCGCCGCGTGACCGCTCGCCGCACGACTCCCCCGCGCTCCCGGTCGAACCGGACGTCGCCGGCAGTACGGCCGGTCGACTGGCCCGCCGGGTGACCGACGGCGCGGCCCTGGCCTGGCGACGACGGTCCGCCACCCCGGCCGACGCCCCGGCCGACCCGGCCCCCGCCCTGCCCACCCAGCCGACCGATCGGGACGGGGACCTCCCGGAGGGCGGCCGCACGGACGCCGACACCGCCGTGGTCGCCGGCCGTTCCCTGGCCCTGCAACAACTGCTGGACGAGTACGGCCCCGCCGCCGGACCGCTCACGGCCGGCTCCGGGCGACCGACCGAGAGCCTGTCGGCCGAGACTGCCGGCTCCATCGCGGCCGCAGCCGCCGCCGGGACGACCGCGGAAGCCACGCCCACAGCCATCACCACCCCACCCATCACCACGAAGATCACCACCGACGAGACGGAGCCCTCCGTGGCCCACGACCACGGCCCGACCACCGATGGATCGGCCCTCCCGGGCCGGTCCGCTGCGGACGGCCCGCCCGCCCGGGGCAGCATCGCCACTCCCCGGCCGTTGGCCGCCGCCCTGCACCACCCGGACGCCGGCAGCGCCGCATCCGCTCCCGCCACCGGACCGGCTTACGCCCGGGACCACGCCAGCAGTGCGCCCCGGCACCGTCGTCGACCGTTGGTACTGGCCGCCGCGGTCGCCGTCGCACTCACCGCCGGGATCGGTGTGGCCGCCAGCACCCTGATCGGGTCCACGGACGCCACGCCGGCCGCTGAGACGCCCGTGGTCCGCGTCCTGGACACCGCGTCGTTCAGCCCGGAGGCGAGCGCGCCCGCCACCACCGACCCGGCGGGGACCACCGCCGCCGCGACGACCGCCCCGGCCACCCCCACCGCCCAAGTGCCGGTGATCATCCCGACCGACGCGCCGACCCGCCCGGCGGACACCGGTTCGGCCGTGGTCAGTTCACTGGCTCCCGGTGAGGCCGGGTTCGGCTGGCCCACCACGGATCCCGCGACCGGCTGACCTGAGCCCGCCGGTCGCCCGGTGATCCCGGGCCCCGGCACCCCCGACCCGCTGCGTCGCCGCCGGATCGTCCGGACCCGGAGGGGTGGGTCCGGACCCCGCGGCGGCGTGGCTGCCCCGACCGGATCCGCCCGGCCGCCGCCCACTGCCTACCCTGGGGCGATGAGCGAACGCGTCCTGCGCCGTGTCGGCGACTCCGGACTGGCCGTCTCCGCCATCGGCCTGGGCTGCAACAACCTCGGCCGGGCCCACACGGCGACATTCGAGCCGGCCGGTGCGCAGGCCCTGGTGAACGCCGCGCTGGACGCCGGTATCACCCTGTTCGACACCGCCGACATGTACGGCCGGGACGCCGGGCGCAGCGAGGAACTCCTCGGCCGCTCGCTCGGCGCCCACCGCGCCGAGGTGGTGGTGGCCACCAAGTTCGGCATGGACGCCCGGGGTGCCAACGGGCCCGACGACGGAGCCCGCGGCTCCCGCCGGTACATCCGGGCCGCCGTGCACGCCTCGCTCCGGCGGCTGGGTACCGACTGGATCGACCTCTACCAGCTGCACGAACCCGATCCGGCCACCCCGCTCGACGAGACCCTCGACGCCCTGGACGATCTCGTCCGCGCCGGGACCGTGCGCTACTTCGGTCACTCGAACTTCGCCGGGTGGCAACTCGCCGATGCCGACCACCTCGCCCGACGCGCCCACCGCACCCGGTTCGTCTCCGCGCAGAACGAGTACTCGTTGCTGAACCGGGATGTCGAACGCGAGCTCGTCCCGGCGGCCCGCGCCTTCGGGGTCGGCATCCTGCCGTACTTCCCACTGGCCAACGGGCTGCTCACCGGCAAGTACCGGCGGGACAGCGCACCCGCGGGCAGCCGGCTGCGCGAGGCGAAGCCGCACCTGTTGGACACCGCACCCTGGGCCGCACTCGACGCCCTGCAGGCGTTCGCCGACGCCCGCGACCTGACCATGGTGGACGTGGCCTTCGGCTGGTTGCTGGCCCGGCCGCAGGTGTGCAGCGTCATCGCCGGGGCCACCAGCCCCGAGCAGATCCGGGTGAATGCGGCCGCTACCCGTTACGTCCCCACCGCGGACGACCTGGTGGAGATCGACGGCATCTTCCCCCCACCCGGGGTGTAACGAATCGCGGGGTGCACTCACAGTCAGCAACAGCGTGCGCTGATTTCATCACCCTGAGTCAGATTCACCCTTGACTCGCCTCGCGCCATGGCGTTGGCTGAGGGGGCAGAGAAGCACAGGAGACACCCGCCGACCCCGTGCGGAGAGCCACCCCGGCCGGCCGCCGGGTGGCGCCGGGGATCGCGCACACCCGATCGCCGACGCGGCTCAGACCGTGGCGACACACCGGTGACCCGCCCGTCCCGCTCGTCCGGGTCCGGGACGCAGGAACCGGTCGCTCTCTCTCGCCGACGCTCGGGCGTATCCCGGGCCCGACGTCCGGGCACGGCCGTCCGCCCCCCGGAACACCCCGCGCCGCACCCTGTCCGCTCCCGCCGCACCTGCACCCCGCACCCGCACCTGCACCGCCGAATCCCCGCGGCTCGTCCGCGATCACCGATAGTCCTGATCAGCAATCGAGAGGCGATACCGATGTCCGTTCTGCTCGCCGAGCGCGCCCTGTCCACCGCGACCCACGTCCTGATCTTCGCCGAGCGGCCGACCACCCGGGTGATCCTCACCAAGCGGCTCGCGTCCGCCGCCCCGGGTCGCGAGACCCGTTGCGTGACAACGATCGCCGACCTCATCGAGCAGTACTCGCAGCACCCCGGGGACCTCGTGCTGGTCGGTGTGCACCGCGGCCAGCCGGCCGGTACCGAGCCGATCAGCCAGCTGCTGCGGATCTTCCCGGCGGCCATGATCATCGCCTTCGGCTCCGTGGAGGACACCCGGGAACTCACCGCCGCGGTCTCCGCCGGCGCCCGCGGTCTACTGCTGTCCACCGACGAGGAACGCCTGTCCACACCGGGGTTCTCGTCCTCCCCGCTGTCCGCGGTCGGCAGTGACGGCAGCGACCTGTCGCCGCTCAACGGGCCGCGCAACCGCGCCCGCACGCCCACCGAGCGCGAGCTCCAGGTGCTGCAGGGCATGAGCCAGGGACGCTCCAACGGGGAGATCGGCAAGGACCTGTTCCTGTCCGAGGACACCGTCAAGACCCACGCCCGCCGGCTGTTCAAGAAGCTGGGCGCCAACGACCGCGCCCACGCGGTCGCTCTCGGCTTCCGCGGTGGGCTCGTCGCCTGACCTACCGCTGGTGCGGGTGACCGACCGCGGTCGGCGGGACGAAGGTCTCCTTGATCGACCGCGGCGAGGTCCACCGCAACAGGTTGGCCGCCGACCCGGCCTTGTCGTTCGTCCCGGAGGCCCGACCGCCGCCGAACGGCTGCTGGCCGACCACCGCGCCGGTCGGCTTGTCGTTCACGTAGAAGTTCCCCGCCGCGAAACGCAGGGCGGCGCCGGCGGTCTGCACGGCGGCGCGGTCCCGGGCCAGGATCGACCCGGTCAGTGCGTAGGGGGTCGCCGAGTCCACTTCCCGCAGCACGGCGTCGAACGCGTCGTCCGGGTAGACCGACAGCGACAGGATCGGCCCGAAGTACTCCGCGCAGAACGCCTCGTCGCGGACGTCGCTGCCCAGCAGCAGGGTCGGCCGGACGAACCAGCCCACGCTGTCGTCGTACGTGCCGCCGGCCAGCACCTCCAGCGAGTCCGTGGCGTGCGCCCGGTCGATCGCCGCGGCCAGCCGCCGGAAGGACCGCCCGTCGATGACCGCCGAGGTGAAGTTGCCCAGGTCCTCGACGTCGCCGACGGCCAGCGCCTCGGTCTGCCCGATCAGGTCGTCCCGCAGGGCCGGCCACATCGACTCCGGGACGAACGCGCGCGAGGCCGCCGAACACTTCTGCCCCGAGTACTCGAACGCCCCGCGGATCAATGCCGTGCGCACCGCGTCGACGTCGGCCGAGGCATGGGCGACCACGAAGTCCTTGCCACCGGTCTCCCCGACCAGCCGCGGGTAGGAGCGGTAGCCGGCGATGTTCTCCCCCACCGTGCGCCACATCTGCTGGAACACCGCGGTGGAACCGGTGAAGTGGATGCCGGCCAGGTTCGGGTCGGCCAGCAGCACGTCCGAGATGTCCGGGCCCTGACCCGGCAGCAGGGTGATGACGCCGTCGGGCAGCCCGGCCTCCCGCAGGATCTGCAGGGTCAGGCTCGCCGCCAGCTGCTGGGTCGGCGACGGCTTCCAGATCACCACGTTGCCCATCAGCGCGGGCGCGGTCGGCAGGTTGCCGGCGATGGCGGTGAAGTTGAACGGGGTGACCGCGTAGACGAACCCCTCCAGCGGGCGGTGGTCGGTGCGGTTCCACGTGCCGCGGGCCTGCGCCACCGGCTGCTCGGCCAGGATCTGCCGGGCGAAATGCACGTTGTAGCGCCAGAAGTCGATGAGTTCGCAGGCCGCGTCGATCTCGGCCTGGTACACCGTCTTGGCCTGACCCAGCATGGTCGCCGCGTTCAGCCGGGCCCGCCACGGACCGGCCAGCAGATCGGCCGCGCGCAGCAGGACGGCGGCCCGTTCGTCGAACGGAGTCTCCCGCCACGCCCTGGCCGCGGCCAGCGCCGCGGTGACCGCGTACCGGGCGTCCTCACCCGTGGAGTGCGCGCTGATCCCCAGCACCCGGGCGTGGTCGTGCGGGGCGCGGACCTCGAACGGCTCACCGGCCGGCATCCGCGACTCCCCCGCGATCACCGCGGGCAGCTCCATTGGATCGGCGAAACCCTGCAGCGCCGCCAGGATCTCCGCGCGCTCGGGACTGCCGGGGGCGTACTCGCCGATGGGCTCGTTGACCGGCGGCGGCGGGGTGGTGACTGCGTCCACGACGTTCTCCTCGTGTTCGGGGGTGTGCAGGTCAGTTGCGCGAGATCAGCGAGCGCAGGAAGAACAGCAGGTTGGCCGGGCGCTCGGCCAGCCGACGGGTGAGGTAGCCGTACCAGTCGGTGCCGTAGGGCACGTACACCCGCACCTGGCGTCCCTCGGCGCGCAGCCGCAGCTGCTCGTCCGGCCGGATGCCGTACAGCATCTGGTGTTCGAAGGAGTCCGGGGTGCGACCGAACTCCTCCACCAGAGACCCGGCGATCTCGATCATGCGGGGGTCGTGGGTGCCGAGCATCGGGTAGCCCTGCCCGGCGAGCAGCAGGCGCATGCAGCGCACGTAGGCCAGGTCGACGGCCGCGGCGTCCCCGACGGAGACCGAGTCCGGCTCGGCGTAGGCACCCTTGACCAGCCGCACGCGCGATCCGGGCCCGGTGAGGTCGGCGAGGTCACCGGGGGTGCGCCGGAGCATGGCCTGCATGGCCACCCCGACATCCGGGAAGTCGGCGCGCAGGTCGCGCAGCACGGCGAGCATGCCGTCGATGGTGGTGTGGTCCTCCACGTCCAGGTTGACCCGAGCGCCGCAGCCGTACGCGGCCTCGGCGATGCGGCGCACCCCGTCCAGCGCCAGCGCGGGCCCGTGCGGGGAGGTGCCGGACGGCGGCACGGCCTGGCCGACCGCGGAGAGCTTCACCGACACCTCGGCGCCGCGCGCGAGGCCTGCGTCGTCGAGGGCGGTGAGCAGGGTCAGGTACCCCTGCACGGTGCGACCGGCGGCCGCCGCGTCCAGCGTGTCCTCTCCGAGGTGGTCCAGGGTGACCCGGAGGCCGTCCGCCTGCAGTCGGGCCACAGCGGCCAGCGCATCTGTGGTGGCCTCGCCGGCCACGAACCGCCGGACCACCGACCGGGTCACCGGGGCGTGGGTGACGGCGGTGCGGACCTGCGCACTGCGGGACGCGACCAGGATGGGGGTGCGGAGCAGATACACGACGGGACCTCCTCGGGGCCGGGAACCGGACGGCGGCACTGCCGCCCGGGACCGCCGGCTAATCGTTCAACTGACCGATTAGGCGATACGCTGACCGTAGCAGCTCGACGCCACACGGAACAGGACCGGACGAGGGAGCCCTGATGACCCAGCACGCCGCTCCCCCGACACCCACGCCGTCGGCGCCGGCTCCGACGGCTCCGACGACACAGCCGCCGCCGGCCCGCCGCCGGCAGGCCCCGGAGGTGCGGCGCCGCATGCTCACCGAGGCCGCCCGCGGCGTGATCGCCGAGCGGGGCCTGCATGCGGTGACCCTGCGGGACGTCGCCGCCGCGGGCGGGGTGGCCGTGGGCACGGTGACGTACCACTTCCAGGGGATGGCCGACGTCCTCGCCGAGGTGCTGCGCACCGAGATGGCGGAATTCTCCGCGCCCATCCTGGCCCGTGCGGCGCAGACGGGTGGCCGAGCCGGATTGGACCTCGTCATCGATGGGCTCCTGGCCTCGGACACCGCGACCCACGACCACTGGATGCTCTGGCTCGACTTCTGGGCGCTGGCCGCCCGGTCCCCCGTCTACGCGGCGTGGCAGGCCGAGGTCTATCGGGATCTGCACGCCCTCGTCCGCGCCTGTCTGCCCGGGCAGGGCGGGCGGAACGCCGACCGGGCGGTGGAGTTCGTGGCCCTGCTCGACGGCCTGGTCGTCCAGTGCTACCTGCCCGGCGGCCCGCTCACCCCGGCGCGGGGGCGCACCATCCTGCGGTCGTTCCTCACCGCGATGGACGGCTGACCCGCGGTCGGCTCAGCGCAGCAGCCGCAGGCCGGGCCCCGCGGTGGCGCCGAGGACCAGCCAGATGCCGGCGGCGGCGAAGAGCAGGGTGCCCACTTGCCACGCACTGCCGGGCATGCCGTCCCGGCCGAGCAACCCCTGCCCGACGATCAACGCCGCGGCCCCGGCGGCCATGGCCACCGCGGCCGCCCGCACGAAGAGGGTGAGCATCCGGCCCGGCGCCGCCCGGAGCTCGTTCCACCACGTGCACAGCACGATCACCGCGGCGGCCAGCACGGCGATCGACCCGGCCGTGGCCAGGCCCGTCCCCCAGGCGACGGATCCGCTGACCGGCCCGATGGCATCCCCGTCCCGGGTGAAGTAGCGGACGGTCACCCAGAGGGTCCGGCTCAGCGGCAGTCCGCCCGGCACGTCGATCACCGTCACGGGCTGCAGCAGCCCGATGAGCACGAGCAGCAGCGGACCGAGCGCCTGCTGGAGCCGGACGGTGCGGCGCAGGCGCAGCAGCTCCAGGGTGATGCCGGTGAGCGGCGGCAGCCCGGCCGGCGCGACCGCCGAGCGCGGTACCGGCGGGGTCGGCACGGGACCGCCCACCGGTGCGATCCAGGTGGCGTCACCCACGCGCACACGCGTCGGCGCGTGCCGTGCCGACAGCAGGTGACTGCTCACCCGGACCCCCGTTCACCTCACCGGGTGCGCGGAGCCGCTCCCAGGACAGGAGGTAGTTCGGTGCCGGTGCCGCCGAGGACGTGTCGGTCCAGGAAATCGGACACCACCTGGTACCAGACCTTCGAGTTCTGCGGGCTGAGCACCCAGTGGTTCTCGTCCGGGAAGTACAGGAACCGGTGATCGGTGGTGCCGTCGTCGGCGGCCGGGCGGCCCGAGTCGGCCAGCAGCTCGTACCAGAGCCGCAGGCCCTCGCCGATCGGGACGCGGTAGTCCTTGTCGCCGTGGATGACCAGCATCGGGCTGACGATGTCGGTGACGAACCGGTGCGGGGAGTTCTCCGCGGCCATCTGCGGGGTCATCTCCCGCTGCCAGTAGTACGCGGCGTCGGTGGTCGGGCCGAACTGGTCCAGGGCCCACAGGCTGGCGTGGGTCACGATCGCCCGGAACCGGTCGGTGTGCCCGGCGATCCAGTTGGCCATGTACCCGCCGAACGAACCGCCCATCGCCGCCGTCCGCGACGCGTCGATGTCCGGGCGCGCCTCGGCCACGTCGGTGACGGCCATCAGATCGGTGTACGGGGCGGCACCCCAGGCACCCCAACCACGCTGCACGAACTCCTGCCCGTATCCGGTGGACAGCGCCGGGTCGGGCAGCAGCACCGCGTACCCCTGGGCGACCAGCAGCCACGGGTTCCACCGCCACGACCAGGCGTTCCACGAGCCGAGCGGACCGCCGTGCACCCACAGCAGCAGCGGCGCCGGGCTCTCCGGGCCGGCGCCCTCGGGCAGGGCCAACCACGCGCGGGTCGGCGGGGTGTCGCCGTCGGCCCCGGTGCTGATCTCGGTGAGCCTGCCAGGCAGGGCTGGAGATGCGGCCGGGGCGGGCAGCGCGGTGACCCGGCCGCGCTGACCGGTGGTCAGCTCGATCCGCACCGGATGGGCCGGGGCCAGATAGGAGGTGCGTAGAGCGAAGAGCGCACTGCCGTCCGGCGCGACGCGGACGTCGGTGAACACCGCGTCCTCGTGCGTCAGCTGCTCCACCCCGCGGCCGGGTTCGGTCAGGTGGACGAGGAACACCGGGCCGCGGCCCCGGTCGTCGGCGGTGACCACCAGGGCGGAGGAGTCCGGAAGCCAGCTGATCGAGGACGGCCAGCGGTCCCAGTCGCCGGCCAGATCCTGCACGGCCCCGTCGGCCAGATCGACGATCTGCAGGGTGGTGCGCGGAGCCAGGTGCGGGGTGGAGTCGCTCTCCCGCAGCAGAGCCACCCGGCTGCCGTCCGGGCTGAACCGGGGGGTGCCGAGATCGGCGCCGGGGTCGGCGAGCAGCACCCGGACCTCCCCGGTGGCCCGGTCGATCAGGTGGAGCTCGCTGCGGAGCGAACCGCGGGCCTCCGGCCGGCGCCAGGTCAGCACGATGCGGGAGCCGTCCGCGGTCAGGTCGAGATCGGCCTCGCGGAGCGCCTGACCGGGGGTGGGCGTGAGGTCGGTGATCGGCTCCGCGGGGGCACCGTCCGCGGGCAGGGCCGCGGTGAACAGGTGCGGCGCGCCGGGACCGAGATCGGCGTCCCAGAACCGCACCGGATAGCCGGTGTGCAGCACCGCGGACACCTTCAGCTTGGCCCGCTCCTTGCGCAGGGCGGCATCGGTGGTGCTGTCGTCCTCCCCGCCGGCACCCTCGGGCGTCGCGTTGGGCAGCACGTCCCCGCAGAACGCGAGCACGTCGGCGTCGCGGGCGGCATGCACCCGCCCGAGCCCACCCGGACGGGAGAGCACCTGCCGGCCCTCGCCGCCGTCCCGCGGGAGCAGCCACAGCGACGTGGGCACCGGGTCGCCACCGTCAGCGGCGGCGTCCGGATCGGGGCGGGCCGAGGTGAACAGCACATCGCCGGCCGCGGAGAAACCCGCCGCCGACTCGCCCTTCGCGCCGCGGGTCAGCCGGCGGGCAGGGGCCTCACCGGCCGCGTCGATCTCCCAGACCGCACCGGCGTACGCGGTGCGGGCCGGATCCAGGGTGGACACCGTGGTGATCAACCGGGTGCCGTCCGGGGAGAGGGCGAGCCCACCGACGCGGGGCAGCGCCAGGTAGGCGTCCAGGTCGTGGAACGGCGTCGCGGGCGGGGACTCGACGGCGGGATCGGCCGTCTCGGGCTGTGCTGTCATCCCCGAGTCCTACCACCGGCGGCGCGGTCGTAGGGTGGCCGACAGTCCGCCGGCGGGCCCGTTCAGCCGTTCGCCGCGCCGGTGTCCCCCGATGCTCCGGAGGTCAGCGATGCAGCTCACCGACACGTCCGCCCTGGTCACCGGGGCCGCCTCCGGGTTGGGAGCGGCCACCGCCCGGGCCCTGACGCACGCCGGGGTGCGGGTGGTCGGACTCGACCTCGCCGACGGGTGGGACCGCGGCGGTCGACCCGACGACATCCTGTGTGCGGACGGCGATGTCACCGCCGCGGCCGACGTGCGGGCCGCGGTGGACCGGGCCGCCGGGGAGGCCGCGGCCCCGCTCCGGCTGGCGGTGAACTGCGCCGGGATCGCCACCGCGGGCCGGGTGCTGTCCCGCCGGGGCGTGCACGATCTCGACATGTTCGCCCGGGTCGTCTCGGTCAACCTGATCGGCACGTTCAACGTGCTGCGTCTGGCCGCCGAGGCGATGGCGACGACCGCACCGGTGGACGCGGCCGGCCAGCGGGGACTGATCGTCGACACGGCCTCGGTGGCCGCCTTCGACGGGCAGATCGGCCAGATCGCCTACGCCGCGTCCAAGGGCGGGGTGGCCGCGATGACCCTGCCCGCCGCGCGGGACCTGGCCTCGTCCGGGATCCGGGTGATGACGATCGCCCCCGGCGTGCTGGACACCCCGATGATGGCCACGGTGACCCCGGAGTTCCGCGAGTCCCTCGCGGCGACCGTCCCGTTCCCGCCGCGACTCGGCCTGCCCGAGGAGTACGCGGCGCTGGTGCTGTCGCTCGCCGCGCAGGACTACCTGAACGGCGAGACGATCCGGCTGGACGGCGCCCTGCGGATGGCGCCGCGCTGAGTGCCGGTCAACGGGGCAGCCGTTCGAGCAGCCGGACGCTCACCTCGTCGCCGGCCCCCTTGCCGATCACGGCCCGCAGCGGGCCGGCGATCGGCAGCTTGTGCCGCCCGTCGCCCAGGGCCATGAACGAGCTGGTGAACGGCACCCCGTCGACGGTGGCGCGCACCTTGACCAGGCCGCGGGTGCCGAACCAGGTGACCGAGTCGGGCAGCACGACGTAGGTCCAGCCGCCGCGGGCGGGGCTGCACTCCAGCGTCGCGACGAACGTGCGGTCGAGCGCGCCCACCCGGGTGCCGTCGGCGGGTGCGTGCGGGGTTTCGGTCATGGGGGCCTCCGGTCCTGGGCTGTGGACGGTGGACCGCGGCGGCCCGGCCCACTCATCGGTGCCCACTCCGCGGATCGTCAGGAGTCCTGCGACAGTTCGTCGACCGTGGGCACGTCACCGGACCGTTCGGTCACCCACCGGCGGACGGCCAGCGTGGCGCGCACGTCGTCCTCGTTGTACTCCAGCAGCCGACGGGCGGTGACCGGGTCGGGCGGTCCGTCCATTCCGGCCGCGGCGCGGTACCAGGACAGCGAGTTCTCCCCGCTGGGATCCTCGTCCCGGTAGGCGAATCCGGCGATCGGCGCGACCGCCTTGAGCCGCAGCGAGCCCACGGCCAGGAAGTCCCGCCTGACCTCGGCGTAGAGGTCGACCCACTGCGCCGACCGGCAGAACGCGTCCACCTCGGCCGCCGAGGGCATGCCCGGCACGTCCGGGTACTGCCGGGGCGCCGACCGCATCCAGCGTTCCTCCGCCGAGGCCGACCAGCAGTAGGCGGCGAAGGTCAGACCCGCCGCGGCGGCCCGTCCGCGCAGGTCGGTCAGGTGCGCCCAGAACGCGGCGAACACCTCACCGGCTGCCCGGCCGGGCAGCCGCGCCCAGGTGGCGAAACCGGTGAACCCTTCGGGCACGCCGATGGGAACCCCGGACAGGAACGTCCCCCAGAGGTAGGCCCCGTCCTCGAGGTAGGACTCGGAGTCCACGTCCAGCTCGACGTCCGCCCGCAGGACGCCCGGCACCGCGGCCCGGCGGACGAGGGGGAACCCCTGTTGCCGGGCGCGCGCCCGCACCCGGTCCCGGCCGGCGGAGACACCGCCCAGTTCCAGTGCGGCCACGGTGGCCGGGTCCAGCCCGGCGAGCTGGTCGACCGTCCGCACCCCGACCGCGTGCAACGCGGCCACCTCCGCGCTGCCCACCAGCAACGACACGTCCCCCGCCGCCTCCAGCTCGGGTTCGCACCGTGGCCACCAGGGGCATCGACGGCATTCCGACACCCGCGACGGCAGGGCCAGCACCCCGCCCGCGCCCGCGGCCCGGGCCACCGCGAGGCGGTCGGCGAACCGCCGGTCGTAGTCGGCCAACGGGGTGGAGATGCGGGGTGCGACTCCGCCACCCGTCCCGCCCGCCCGGGGCACCGGCGCCGGGTCCAGGTCGTGCCAGAGGATGGTCTCGTCGTCCGGCGGCAACCCGTCGGCGGCCCCGTGACCGATCACCCCGCCCCGCAGATCGGGCGAGGCCCAGCCGAGATCCTGCAGCAGCCGCACGTGGTGGGCCAGGGCCAGCGCGTCGTCGCGGTGCCGGCGGGCCTTGCGCAGCGGATCCGCCCGGACGGCCAACGGGTCGGACACCGGGGAGGTGGGGGCGCCGCCGCCGCGGTCCAGGGTGCGGTGGGCCCGGATCAGCACCGGCAGATAACCCCGCCCGTCCCAGATGAGCAGATCGGGCCGACCGACCCGGGTGGCGCTGTGCAGCTGGGCACCGAGGACGACCGCGGGGCGCTCGTCGCCCACCGGGGGGAACGGCGCCGGTGGACGGTCCGGCGCGAGGTCCGGAAAGCGGTCTGCGGCGGTGCCCGACGGGAGGGACGGGGCGAGGTGCTCCAGGACGGCGAGCCGGTGGACGCGGGCGTCCTCGCGGCGCTGTTCCCCGGCAGCGCTGACCGCCGGGAGGCGGGCGGCCGGGTCGGCGTCCAGATGCACCCGACGCCGGCAGCGGTCCGCGGCCGTCGCACCCAGCCGGACGGTGCCGCCGCCCGGGTCGGGGCGCGGGCCCGGGGTCGGTGAGGTCACCGGGGTCAGCGTAGGTGGGCAACCGACGGTCACCACCGACAGCGGACGGGCGCGGCGCACGACCGATCGACCTACGCCTAGGCTGACCACAGCAGCGGATCCGTCCACCGGGTCCGGCCCGATCGACCCGAGGGGAGCAGCGTGGCACTGTTCAAGCGGCGCACGAAGTCCGCGAAGTCCGCATCCCGCTCGGCCACGCCGACCGTCACCACCACCGGCAAGGTCAAGAAGAAGGACCTGAAGAAGGTGCAGAAGGCGGTGTCCACCCGACCCGCCAACCTGGTCAACACCCTGCTCGATCCCAAGACGGCCCGCCGCGGCCTCACGATCGTCAAGCTCGTCGGCCCCACCGTCACCCCGCTCGCGATGAGCGCGTCCGTGGGCATCCGCGGCCTGCTGGACGACCGGCGGGCCCGGCAGCTCGGCATCGACCCCACCCGCATCGGCACCTACCGCGGGCCGACGGGCACCGTGGCCGCCCGCATCGACGGACTCACCGCCTCGGTGGAGAACCTGCTCAGCCGGCGCAGCGGCGAACCGCCCGTGGTCCGCTTCTGCGACGCCGCCCACCGCCGGCTGGATGACCTGTCCACGGCGATCGACGCGGCCGCGTCCATGCCCACCGGCCGCCGCAAGGCCACGATCAACGCCGTCACCGGTGACCTGAACCAGATCGACGCCGATCTGATGACGTTCCTGGTGGCGCGGCCCGCCCCCTGACCGTGCCCCGCCCGACGCTCGACCCACGGCCCCACCGGACGTCCGCACGGACCCCCCGGTCGGTCGCGTCGACCGCCGTTCCCGCCTCCCGCGGCTGGCGGATCGTCCGCACCGGGATCTTCGCGGTCACCGCGGCCCAGCTGGCCGCCCTCGGTCACCTCGCGGGCGGCGGCCCTGCTCCCGACCGTGCCCTGCTCCTGCTCGCCGTCGCGGCCGCGGCGATCGGGCTGCACCCGCTGACCCGCCGGCGGCTCGGCCTGCCCGTCCTGCTCGCGGCCACCACCGTCGCCCAGCTGCTCTTCCACGTCCTGTTCATGCTCGGAGCGCACCCGGCCGGGACGAGCCGGATGGCCGGCGCGATGTCCGCCGAGTCGATGTCCGCCGACTCGATGACAGCCGGCACGATGTCCGGAGCCGCCTCGTCGGCCCCGATGGTGGCCTTCCACGTGCTGGCCGCGGCGGCGACCGCGCTGCTCCTGGCCCGTGGCGAGACCGCGCTGTTCCGGCTGTTCGCCGCCTGGCGGCGCACCGTGCTGCGCGCCGTCGGCCGGCCCGCCGTCCGTGTCCCGCTGCGCTGGAGTCCCGCTCCCGCCCGCGACGTGGCCGTCCTGATCGGCGCCCGACTGGCCGCCGTGCGCGTGGTGCGCGGACCCCCCGGAGTCGTCCCGGCGCGTTGAGCGCCGCCGCTCCGTCCCCGATCGACCCGCGTGTCCGCGGGTCCGGTCCCCCGCGGGTGTGCCGGCCCTGCCGACCCCGCATCCTCCGTTCCGAGAAGGACTCCCGTGTCTGCACCGACCCTGCCCGCCGCACCGACCCCTCGCCCCGCCCGCCGGCTGCTGCACCGCCTCGGTGGTCTGGCCGCCCTCACCGCCGTCGGCCTGTTCGCCGGCGCCGGGGTCGCCGCCGCCCACGTCTCCGTCGCCGCGTCCTCCACCGAGGCCGGCAGCTATTCGCTGCTCACCTTCCGGGTGCCCAACGAATCGGCCACCGCCGGGACCGTCGCGGTCAAGGTGGAGATCCCCGCCGACCACCCGCTGGCCTCGGTCTCCTACGAGGCCGTGCCCGGCTGGACGACCACCGTCCAGAAGGACACCCTGCCCAGCCCGGTCGTCCAGGGCGACCTGACGCTGACCGAGGCCGTCTCCTCGGTCACCTGGACCGCCGATGCCGGCACCAGCATCGAGCCCGGCCAGTTCGCGCGGTTCGCCCTGTCCGTCGGCCCGCTGCCCGACATCGACGCCCTGACGTTCCCCGCCGACCAGACGTACAGCGACGGCAGCGTCGTCCGCTGGGCCGACCCGGAGAACGCCGACGGCAGCGAGGCCGAGCACCCGGCGCCCTCGTTCACCATCACCCCCGCCGCCACCGGCGCGGACGCAGACCACCATGGCGGCGCCACCGGCAGTGCCCCAGCGACCGGCACCACCGAGGTCCCCGCCGTCACCGACACGGCCACCACGGCCGCCGCCACCGCCGACGACACCGATTCACCGGCCCGCACGCTCGGTATCGTCGGCATCGTCGTCGCGGCCGTCGCGCTGCTCACCGCGGCCATCGGTCTGCGGCGCCCCCACCTGAAGAAGGACCCCTCGTGACCCGACCCCCGACCGCACGGCCGTCCGCCGCTCCCCGCGTGCTGGCCCGACTCGGTGCGGTGCTGGCCGTCGTCGTGCTGGCCGCGCTGGGCCTGGCCGGCCCGGCCGCCGCGCACAACGTGCTGACCAGCAGCAACCCCACCGACGGGTCGGTGCTGGACGCCGCCCCGCAGACCGTCACGCTCACCTTCGACCAGCCGGTGCAGAACTTCGAACCGGTCGTGGTGGTGACCGGACCGGACGGGACCGAGTACCAGACGGGTACCCCCACCGTGCTCGGGACGTCCGTGGAGATGTCGGTGGGCACGCTGCCCGTCGCCGGGGCGTACGCGG
Source organism: Nakamurella flavida (assembly GCF_030811475.1). Taxonomy (NCBI): domain Bacteria; kingdom Bacillati; phylum Actinomycetota; class Actinomycetes; order Nakamurellales; family Nakamurellaceae; genus Nakamurella; species Nakamurella flavida. Next base: position 3,316,419 of record NZ_JAUSQV010000001.1, on the reverse strand, counting down.
TCGCCTACCGCATCGTCTCCACCGACGGGCACCCCGTGCAGGGCCAGCTCGCCTTCGAGCTGTCCGCGGCGGCCGTCACCACCGGACCGTCGGTCGCCCCCACGCCGGAGAGCAACACGGCGTCCTCGTCGACCCCGTCCTCGAGTGCGCCGTCACCGGCCACGTCGTCGGCGGCCACGTCGTCGTCGACAGCCTCGTCGTCGGCCACCTCGTCGTCGTCGACAGCCTCGTCGTCGGCCACCTCGTCGTCGTCAGCCTCATCGGCGGCTGCGTCGACCTCGGCCGCCCCGTCGACGGGGCAGACCACCGGTTCCACGGCGGTCACCCCCGCGGCGAGCAGCGGTGGGTTGTCCGGGTGGATCTGGGCGGCCCTGGTCGTGGCGGCGCTGCTGGTCGTCACCGCGGTCGTGCTCATCGCCCGCCGACCCCGGCGGTCCTGACCCCGCCCGTCGATCGGCCCGTCCGGCCCCGTCTGATGATCTCCACGATCAGCGGGCGGGGCCGTTCGTGTCCCCGGTGAGGGTCAGGCCGCCTCCAGGGCCAGCAGCGCGCGCTTGACCTCCGCCCCACCCAGATAGCTGCCCGGTGATCCGTCGGCCCGGACCACCCGGTGGCACGGGATGAGCAGGGGCAACGGGTTCCGCGCACAGGCGGTGCCCACGGCCCGGACGGCCCGGGGGCTCCCGGTGACCGCCGCGATCTCGGCGTAGCTGCGCGTGGCGCCGTATCCGATGCCGCGCAACGCGGTCAGCACCTGCTGCCGGAAGCCGGACACCCGCAGGTCCAACGGGAGATCGAAGCCATGACGTCGGCCGCGCAGGTACTCGTCGAGCTGCCCGGCCGCGACGGCCACCGCGGCCGGCGCTCGTAGGATGCGTGGCCCGATCGTGGCAGCCAGCTCGGCCAGCACCTGGTCGTGGTCCTCCCGCGCGAACGCCACCCGGACGACGCCCTGCCCGGTCGCCGCCACCAGCAGCGCGCCGATCGGGGTGTCCACGATGTCGTAGCCGACGTCCAGCAGACCCGACCGTTCGGCGTCCGCAGCGAGGGCGGCCCGGAGCCCGGCCAGATCGTCGGCCAGGCCGCGGTCGAGCGCGGTGTGCAGATCGGTGCGGGTGTCGGCGCTGGTCATGGGGTCTCCTGGAGGGTGGACGAGGAGCGGATGCGGGAGCGCCGCAGCGCGGCGATGCCGTCGGCGGAGGCGCGGCGGGCCGCGGCGACGGTGCCGCCGGTCAGCTCGGCGACCTCGCGGAACGGCAACCCGAGGACGTGGTGGTAGGCCACCGCCTGCCGCTGCCGGTCGGGCAGGGCGGCCACCGCGGCCCACAGGTCGTCGTCCGGGGTCGGCACGGGCGGCGGTGGGCGATCGGGCAGGTGGGCGAGCGGGACGGGCGCCCGGGACCGGGCCCGCAGCGCGTCCACGGCCTTGCGATGCGCGATGGTCACCAGCCAGGCCTGCACGTTGGCGTCGGCCGGCAGGGCCGGATAGGCGGTGAGCGCGGACAGGAACGTCTCCGACCACGCGTCCTGGGCGTCCACCGGGCCGAGCAGCGCCCGGCAGACGCGCAGCACGGTCGCCCCATGGACGTCCACGACGGTCTGGAACGGCGGCAGGCTCATGACGGGTAGACGGCCCGGGGGCGCGGAACGTGAGGTCGCGCGTCAGGATCGGCCCCTCGGTCCGTCCGGGCACCGGACGTCGCGTCCCACGCCCGAGGTCGATGACGGACAATCACCGGGCCATCCTGCCCGCCGGGGACGGCAGGCGGACCCGCGCTCCGCCCCGTCCCCGTGTCCGTCCCGTCCCCTCGCCCAGGGAGTTCCCATGGTCAGCCCCGCATCCCCCGCCCGTCCGAGCGGCGAGGACGACCGTCTGCTCGACTTCGGCGTCGCCGCCCGGTTGCCCTCCGGAGGGTTCGGCTGGCTGGACGAGCGTGGCGGCGTCGACGACGGCCACCCGGTGCAGACCTGGATCACCGCCCGGATGACGTACGTGTACTCCCTCGCCCATCTCCGGGGCCGACCGGATGCCGCCGCGCTGGCCGACCACGGGGTCGCCGCGCTCACCGGTCTGCTGGCCGACGGGCGCTTCGGCGGCTGGTACGCGGCCGACCCCGGCCCCGACACCACCGACACCACCGGTGACGGGGCGCGGGACAAGCGCGCGTACGAGACGGCGTTCGTGCTGCTCGCGGCCTCGGCGGCGACCGCGGCCGGGCGACCGGGCGCGGCGGAGCTGCTCGACCAGGCGATCGCCGTCATCGAGGGGCACTTCTGGCGGGAGGACGACGGCCTGGCCGTCGAGGTGTGGGACCGCCCGTGGCAGGAGCTCGAGGCCTACCGCGGCGCGAACGCCAACATGCACCTGGTCGAGGCGTGCCTGGCCGCGGCCGACGTCACCGGGAACGACGTGTGGCGGCACCGGGCGCTGCGCATCGCGGAGAGCCTCATCCACGGGCATGCCCGCGCCCATCAGTGGCGGCTGCCCGAGCACTACGACCCGCAGTGGAACGTGCTGCTGGACTACAACCGGGACGAGCCGGCACACCCGTTCCGTCCCTACGGCGCGACGGTCGGCCACTGGCTGGAGTGGGCCCGCCTGCTGGGACACCTGCACCTGGGCCTTCAGGACCCGCCGGCCTGGCTGCTCGCCGACGCCCGCTCGTTGTTCGACGCGTCGATCGCCGACGGCTGGGCGGTGGACGGGGCCGACGGGTTCGTCTACACCGTCGACTTCGCCGGCGTCCCGGTCGTCGGTACCCGCATGCACTGGGTGCTGGCCGAGGGCATCGGCGTCGCCGCCGTGCTCGGGCAGATCACCGGGGACGAGCTGTACGCGACCTGGCTGGACACGTTCTGGCGGTACGCCCAGGACCATCTGCTCGACCGGGAGCTCGGGAGCTGGCACCACGAGCTGGACGAGCAGAACCGACCCAGCTCCCGGACCTGGCAGGGCAAGCCGGACATCTACCACGCCTACCAGGCGGTCCTGCTCTCCGAGGGACCGGCGGCGACCAGCTTGATCGCGGCCGCCACCGGCCGGTGACGGAGGGTCTGTGGGGTCCGGCGGGACCCGGTGGAACCGGTCAGACGGCCTGCAGCAGAGCCGTCAGGGGCCGACCGGACCCGGCCGGCACCGCGCTGACCGCAGGTGCGACGGGGTTCGCCGGAGCCGCGTCGCGCCACGTCGAGGAGGAGGCCGTCGGGGACGTGGTCCACCCGGGTTCGGCCACGGCGGCCGGGACGACCATGGCGATGGACGCCACGGCGATGAGGCCGCAGACGGCGCCCAGCAGGCGTCGGGTTGGGGATCGGTGCATGCCCACACTCCACCCCGGGGGCATGAGCGCCGCCCCACGACCAACCCGACCCGGAGTGACCGGCAGGTGAACACCGGCCGATGACACGCGCCGTTGACCGGCCAGGGTCGGGACCGGGGCGTCAGGCGCGGACGAAGTCCGGGTCGAGCTGCGTCAACCGAGCCGATTCGTCCCACAGCCAGGCCGCGTCACCCTCGTTGCGGGCGCCGGCGGACAGCTTGGCCCGCTTCGGGGCACCCCGGGCGAGCAGGGCCGGGCCGATGAAGTCGCCGTTGCGCACGCTCGGGTCGGTGGCCGCGAAGAGCTGCGCGCGGGCCCCCTCCTGCGGGGAGGAGCCGGCCAGCGCGGTCGCCTTCCGGGCCAGCTTGACGCTCCACCCGGCGCCGTCGTCCCGGCTGAACAGTTCCGTCGCCGACCATCCGGGGTGGGCGACCGCCGAGACCACCGACGAGCCGGCTTCCTGCACGCGGCGGGCCAGCTCGACCCCGAACAGGGCGGTGGCCAACTTGGACTGCCCGTAGGCACCCATCGGGGTGTACCCGGGGGCGGTGCCGAGCATCTGGTGCAGTCGGCCCGCGCCGTAGTGGGCGATCGAGCTGAGCTGGATCACCCGCGCCGCCGGCGCGAGCACCGGCCACAGCTGCGCGGTGAGGGCGAAGTGGCCCAGGTGATTGGTGCCCATCTGACGTTCGAACCCGTCGGCCGTGGTCTCCGGCTGCGGCACCATCATCACGCCCGCGTTGTTCATCAGGACGTCCAGCGGCTCGTGCTCGCGCAGGTGCGTCGCCGCCTCCGCCACGCTGGCCAGATCGGCCAGGTCGAGCCGGACCAGCTCGACCCGGGCGCCGGGCACCTGCGAGCCGATCCGCTCGACCGCGGCGCGACCCTTGCCCAGATCGCGGACGGCCAGCACCACCTGGGCACCGGCCGCGGCCAGGGCCGACGCGCTGGCCAACCCCAGGCCGGTGTTGGCCCCGGTGATCAGCGCGCGCCGTCCGGCCTGGGACGGCAACCGACGATCGCTCACGAACGCTCCTGCATCGGCATGATGACCTCGCGGACGATGAGGATGCACGCGGCGGCGACCGGCACGGCCAGGATGGCGCCGGTGACGCCGAGCAGCGAGCCGCCGACCAGGATGGCCACCACCACGGCTCCGGTGGAGATGTCCACCGTCCGACGCATCACCCTCGGGTACAGCCAGTACGCCTCGAACAGGTGCTGGCACAGGTAGAACACGCCCGCCCCGATGCCCACCGGCAGCGAGATGGTGAAGCCCAGCAGGGTCATCGAGACGCCGATGACGATCGGCCCGACCACCGGCACGAAGTCCAGGACGGCCGCGCCGAGGGCGATCGCCCACGGGTAGGGCAGGCCGACGACGGCGGCGAAGACCCCCGCCACGATGCCCGCCTGGATGGCGATGATGGTCGCCCCGCCCAGGTAGCCACCCATCTGCTTGAGGACCTTGTCGCCCAGGTAGGAGACCCGGGGACGCCGGGACGCGGGCGCCAGCCGCCAGGCCGCGGCCTTGATCTTCGGGAACCCGGCCAGGAAGTACAGGGTCAGGATGAGCACGATCAGCAGGTCGACCAGGATGCCGGCGACGGTCACACCGGCGGTGAGCAGGCTGGTGGACGCCCCGCTGACCAGGCTCTGCACGAAGCTGGAGCTCTGGATCTGCTGCAGCAGGCCGTACTTCGCGTCCAGCTCCTGGATCCACTGCTGGTTCTGCAGATCGGTGATCAGGGTGGGCACCGAGGTGACGAACGAGGCGACCTCGTTGACCACCGGCGGCACGATCGCATACGCGGCGCCGGCCAGGACGCCCAGCAGGATCAGGAAGATCAGCATGACGGCGAGGCCGCGCTTCCAGCCCCGGCGCACGAGCCAGCCGACGGGCGGATCGAGACCGATGGCCAGCAACGAGGCGACGGCGATGACGATCAGGGTGCCGCGGATGGTGTCCAGCGACTGGTAGGTCACGAAGGCCAGCAGCACGCCCAGCCCGCCCAGGAAGCCCCACCGGAACGGCGAGAACGTCGTCCGCTCGCGGTTCCGTGGCGCGTCGGGCACCGAGGGATCGGCGGCGGCCGCGGCCGCCGCCTCCGCGCGCAGGGTGCGCTCGGCCATCACCCGGGTGGTCACCGTGGACACGGCCGCGCGCAGGCCGGCCCGGCGGCGCCCCCGCGTGTCGGCGTCGGCGCCGTCGGGCCCGCCCGGGGCCCCGGACTGCTCGGACTGCTCGATCCGGTCCAGCGCCTCGTTCAACGCGGTGGTCAGCTCGTCCTGGAAACCGGCGGTGTCGGCGGCCGGGGGGACGGCAGCGCCGGGGGTGGGTGCGGCAGCCGGGGCGTCGCGGACGGCGGCCGGGACGTTCGGGGTCGGGGGAAGCGGAGCGGACGCGCTCGGCGGGTTCGGGGCCGGGGTGGTGACGGCACCGGGAAAACTCTCGGCCGGGACGGGCCCGCTCGTGGTCACGCCGCCGCGATGAGGTCGCCGTACTCGGGGTGGCGCTCGGTCAGCCACCACTGCACGTACGGACAGGTCGGGACGATCTTCACCTGCTGCTCGCGGGCGGCGTCCATGGCGAACTGGACCAGGTCGGAGGCAACCCCGAATCCGCGCACGGCGGGATCGGTGAAGGTGTGCACCACGTTCCACTTCCCGGGCAGGCGGCGGTAGTCGATGACGGCGACCTCGTTGCCGTCGACCAGCATGCGGAACCGTCCGGAGTCGGCCAGGTGCTCGAAGGAACGGGTGCGCGTCGGACCCGAGCCCAGCGGCTCACCCCGGGTGATGTCACTCTGCGGAGCTTGTTCGGTCATCGCCGATTCCTTCCTCTGCGGCCGCCACTGAGCTGCGGCCGCCCGATTGATCGGGAAGATCGTGGCACACCGGACCCACTCCCACGAGGGCACGGTGACTCACGACTCCCTGGCAGCCCGCCCGGACCGGCCCGGATGCGCGTCGGCGGGCGCCCGGGCGGGTGGACCGGCGTGGTCTGCCCCTCCAGCATGCCCGTCGACGCCGGTGGGCGTCGTCTCCCACCGAAGTGGACGGCGTTGTCGTCCCCACTTCGTATGCTGATGACCGCGCCCGGACCGCGGATCCCCGCCCGGCACCCCGCCCGGCCCGGCCGGCAGCTCGATCTCGAGGAGACCCCATGCACGTGCGTCGACTGCTCCCTGCCCTGGTGGGTGCCGGTCTGCTGACCGTCGCCGCCTGCGGCGGCACGTCCGGCACCACCACCGTCTCCTCCCCGGCGACCTCCGGCGCGGCCGTGTCCACCACCGCGAGCACCCCGACCTCGGGGGCGTCCGCGAGCACCTCCTCCTCGGCGGCGGGCTCGGCCACCGAGACCGGGACGATGTCCGGCGGTTCGTCGGCGGCCACGGGCGCGGCGGTCGCCCTGCCTGCCGACTGCACCCCCGACCAGCTCGCCACCCGGGTGCCGGGCACGTTCACCTTCGCCACCGACGAACCGGCGTACGAGCCGTGGGTGGTGAACAACGACCCGGCGAGCGGTGACGGCTTCGAGTCCGCGGTCGCGTACGCGGCGGCGGAGAAGCTCGGCTACACCCGGGACCAGGTGGCGTGGACGCGGGTGGCGTTCAACCAGGCCCTGGCCGGCACCGGCGAGTCGTTCGACGCCGACGTCAACCAGTTCACCATCACCCCCGAGCGGGCCCAGGTGGTCGACTTCTCCAGCGGCTACTACGACCTGACCCAGACGGTGATCACCGTGGCCGGCTCGCCGATCAGCGGCGCCACCACCATCGACGCCCTCAAGGGCGCCCGGCTGGGCGGTCAGATCGGCACCACCAGTCTGACCGCGATCAACGAGCAGATCGTCCCCACCGAGGCGCCGGCCGTGTTCGACACCAACGAGCTCGCCGCCCAGGCCCTGCAGAACGGTCAGATCGACGGGCTCGTCGTCGACCCGCCGACGGCGTTCTACCTGACCGCGGCGCAGCTCACCGACGGCCAGATCGTCGGCCAGCTGCCCCCGGCCGCCCAGCCCGAGCAGCTCGGCATGCTGCTGGCCAAGGACTCCCCGCTGACCACCTGCGTCAGCGCCGCCGTGGACGCGCTCCGGTCCGAGGGCACGCTGGACGCGCTGGCCGACGAGTGGCTGCCCACCCGCACCGTCACCGAGCTGAGCTGATCCGCCGGTGACCGACCGGATGTCGGCGCCGACCGGGCGGGCGGCCTGGGCACCGTCCGCCGTGCAGCAGGAACGGCTGGCCTACCGGCGCCGCCGGACCCGCCGGTCGGTCACCATCGCCGCCGTGTCGACGGTCGCGGTGCTGCTCGTCGTGGGCGTCGGGCTGGTCAACACCCCCGGCTGGCCCCGGTTCACCCGGACGTTCTTCGACTTCTCCTACGGCTGGGAGGTGCTGCCGAAGATCGCCGAGGGGTTGTGGCTCAACGTCCGGCTGATGGTGGTCTGCGAGATCGCCATCCTGATCGTGGCGTTGTCGGTGGCCCTGCTCCGCACCCTGCGCGGCCCGGTGTTCTTCCCGCTGCGCGCCGCCGCCACCGTCTACACCGACCTCTTCCGCGGCCTGCCGCTGATCCTGGTGCTGCTGCTGCTGGGCTTCGGCATGCCGTCGCTGCGGATCTCCTGGCTGCCGTCTTCGGCGTTGTTCTGGGGGTGCGCGGCGCTGGTGCTGACCTACGGCGCATACGTCAGCGAGGTGTTCCGCGCCGGCATCGAGTCGGTGCACCCCAGCCAGCGCGCCGCGGCCCGCTCGCTGGGCCTGTCCCACGCGAAGACCATGCGGTTCGTGGTCGTGCCGCAGGCGGTGCGCCGGGTCATGCCGCCGCTGCTCAACGATCTGGTCGCCCTGCAGAAGGACACCGGGCTGATCTCCGTGCTCGGCGTCATCTACGACGCGGTGCTGCAGGCCCGGATCGCCACCGCGACGACGTACAACTACACGCCGTACGTGGTGGCCGGTCTGCTGTTCGTCCTGCTGACCATCCCGCTGACCCGGCTCACCGACTGGGTGGCGCGGCGGCAGGGCTGGTCGGGCACCGCCGGGGGAACGGTGTGACGGGGCCCGCGGACCAGCCGCTGCTGCGGATCACCGGGTTGCGCAAGGCCTACGGCGACGCGGTGATCCTGAACGACCTGGACCTGGCCGTGCAGGCCCACCAGTGCGTGGCGCTGATCGGGGCGTCCGGTTCGGGCAAGTCGACGCTGCTGCGGTGCGTCAACCTGCTCGAGGTCGTCGACGACGGCGTCATCGAACTGGACGGGCAGGACATCACCGATCCCCGGGTCGACGCCGACGAGGTGCGTGGGCGGATCGGCATGGTGTTCCAGTCGTTCAACCTGTTCCCGCACCTGTCCGTGCTGGACAACCTGACCCTGGCCCCGCGCCGGGTGCACGGGATCGCCCGCCGGGAGGCGGAGCAGTCGGCCAAGGAGATGCTCGACCGGGTCGGCCTGGCCGACCGGGCCAGCGCCCGGCCCGACCAACTCTCCGGCGGGCAGCAGCAGCGGGTGGCCATCGCCCGGGCGCTGGTCAACCGGCCGCGGCTGATGCTGTTCGACGAGGTGACCAGCGCCCTGGACCCGGAGCTGGTCGGCGAGGTGCTCACCCTGCTCGCCGAACTGCGCCGGGACGGGATGACCATGCTGGTGGCCACCCACGAGATGGCCTTCGCCCGGGAGGTCGCCGACCAGGTGGTCTTCCTGGCCGACCAGGGCATCGCCGAGGCGGGGCCGCCCGCGCAGGTGCTCGGCGATCCGACCGACCCGCGCACCCGACGGTTCCTGCGGCGGGTGCTGCCCGATCTGAGCTGACGGGCGCGGCCCTCAGGACCCGCCGGTGACCGTCCAGCGGGGCCCGTCGGGGGTGTCGGTGACCTCGACGCCCAGCTCGTGCAGCTCGTCGCGCACCCGGTCGGCCTCGGCGAAGTCCCTGGCCGCACGGGCTTCCTGGCGGCGGGCGACCAGTTCCTCGATGGCGGCCACGTCCTGCTCGAGCATCCCGTCCGGGACGGTCGGGCCCGCGTCCCCGGCGACCACGGCGTCGGCCGGTCCGGCCAGGCCGAGACCGAGCACGGTGTCCGCGGCCAGCGCGACGGTGCGCTGCTCGGCCGGGTCCAGGTCGCTGCGCAGCATCGTGGTGACCTCGGCCAGGGCGCGCGGAGTGTTCAGGTCGTCGGTGAGCGCGGTGTCGATGCGGGTCAGCCACTCCCGGCCGGCCGGGGACAGCGTCCCGGCGATCTCGTCGAACGTCGTCCCGACCAGGGGTGCACCGGCGGGGACACGGGTGCGCAGTCGGCCGAGGGCGGTGGCCGCACCCCGCAGCCCGGCCTCGGTGAAGTTCAGCTGGCGGCGGTAGTGGGCGGTGAGCACCAGGTACCGGAACGCCATCGGGTCCAGTCCGGCGGCGGCCACGTCGGAGAGCAGCGGCATCCGGCCCGCGGACTTGGAGATCTTCTGCCCGCCGGAGAGCAGGAACTCGTTGTGCATCCAGGTCCGCACCCAGTCCGCCGCGGGGATGCCGAGATAGGCCGCGCTCTGCGCCATCTCGTTGACGTGGTGGATCTCGCGGTGGTCCACCCCGCCGGTGTGCAGGTCGAACGGCGAGCCGAGCAGGGCCAGGCTCATCACCGAGCACTCCAGGTGCCAACCGGGCACGCCCGGGCCCCACGGGGAGTCCCAGCGCATGACGCGGCGCTCGTCGGGGGTGTCCGAGCGCCACACCGCGAAGTCCGCCGGGTGGCGCTTGCCCTCCTCGCCCAGGTCGCGCTGCTCGACCAGGCCGGCCTTGGCCTTCGCCAGCAGGCCGTAGTCCGGGTCGAGGGAGGTGTCGAAGTACAGACCGCTGGGCAGACGGTAGGTGTAGCCGCGCTCGTCGAGCACCCGGGCGAACTCCACCATCTGCGGCACGTAGTCCGAGGCCCGCGGCTGGTGGGTCGCCGGCAGCACGTTCAGGGTGGCCAGGTCCTGGCGGAAGAGCTCGGTGTAGTGGTCGGTCAGCTCGCGCACCGAGCGCAGCTCGCGCCGAGCGGCCGCCTCGATCTTGTCCTCGCCGAGGTCGGACTCCCCCACCGTGTGGCCGACATCGGTGATGTTGACGACCGACTCGACGGCGTACCCCGACCACTGCAGCGTGCGACGCAGGACGTCGCTGAACAGGTAGGCCCGCAGATTGCCCAGGTGCGCCTGGGAGTACACGGTGGGCCCGCACGAGTACATCCGGACCGGTCCCGACGTCAGCGGGACGAACGCCTCCGCCCGGGACGTGAGCGAGTTGAACAGCTGCAGACCCACGACGCCCTCCCCCGCTCCCTGTCGGCGGCCCCGCCGCTCGACCGGTGGAACCCTACCGTCGGCCCCCGCGCGCACCGGTGTCCGCGCCGTCGGGGCCGGCCGGGGAACCGGCGGCGAGCAGGGCCCGCAGTTCGGTGACGGCGGCCCGGCCCGCGCGGCTCGCGCCCACCGTGGACGCGGAAGGGCCGTAACCGATCAGATGCACCCGGGCGTCCCGCGCGGCCCGGGTGCCGACCAGCTGCACCCCGCCGGCCGGTGAGCGCAGCCGCAGCGGGGCCAGGTGGGCCAGGGCGGGCCGGAAGCCGGTGCACCACAGCACCACGTCGGCCTGCTCCTCCCGGCCGTCCGCCCAGCGCACCCCGTGCGGGACGAGCTCGGCGAACATGGGCTGCCGCCGCAGCACGCCCGACTCCCGCGCCCCCCGGGTGGCCGGCGTCAGCGGCAGCCCCGTCACCGACACCACCGACCGGGGTGGCAGCCCCCGCTCGACGCGCTCGGTGACCATGGCGACGGCCGCCCGGCCCAGCTCGGTGGTGAACTCGCGGTCCACCCACACCGGTTCGCGGCGGGTCACCCAGGTGACGGCCGCGGCCACCGGTTCGATCTCCAGGATCAGCTGGACGGCGGAGATGCCGCCGCCGACCACGACGACCCGCCGACCGGTGAACGGGCCCGGGCCGCGGTAGTCGTGGGTGTGCAGCTGGCGCCCGGCGAACACCTGCCGACCGGGCACGGTCGGCCAGAACGGTCGGGTCCAGGTGCCGGTGGCGTTGATCAGCGTGCGGGCGGTGAACTCCGCACCGTCGGTCGTCCGGGCCCGCAGCAGCCTGTCGACCGAGCGCACGTCCCGCACCTGCACCGGCCGCCGGACCCGCAGGTCGAAGCGCCGCTCGTACTCGGCGAAGTACTCCGGCACCGCCTCGCGGGCCGGTCGCTCCGGCGGGCCGGGCGGTACCGGCAGCCCGGGCAGCTCGCGGATGCCGTTGACGGTGGCCATGGTCAGGGTGGGCCAGCGGTGCCGCCACGCGCCACCGGGGCCGGTCTCCGCGTCCAGCACCAGGAAGTCGGTCCCGGTCCGGGCCAGGTGGTGCGCGGCGGCCAGACCGCCCTGGCCGCCGCCGACGACGAGGACGTCCACCACGGGCGGGCGGTCCCCGGTCGAGCCGGCCGTCAACCCGTGCGCTGGGCGGGCAGGGCCGGCGCGGTGACGACCACGGCGGCCGGGGTGCTGGTCCACAGCGGGCCCGACCACCCGGTGGGGTCGTCGGCGTCCGGGACGGCCGTGCGCAGGCGGTTCGGGCAGACCCGCGCGGCCTTCGTCGCGTACAGCTCGGCGTCGGCCCGTTCGAACAGATCGGCGGGCTGGTCGGCGGGCGAGGTGGCCTCCGCCCGGCCGACGGACGCACCGACCACGACGCGATGCGGACCGATCCGCATGGGCGCGGCGATCGCGGTGCGGATCCGCTCGGTGATCATGTCGACGTCGCCGTCCGCCGGGTCCCGGCCGTCCGACGGCAGCGGACCACCGCCGAGCAGCACGGCGAACTCGTCGCCGCCGAACCGGGCGACCATGTCGCGCTCGGCCCGGGTGACGGTGCCGAGCCGGTCCGCCACCTCGATGAGCACCTGGTCGCCGACCACGTGGCCGAACTCGTCGTTGACGGCCTTGAAGCCGTCGAGGTCGACGAGGAGGACGGCGACGCGGTGATGGGTGCGGTCCAGCCGGGCGAGCTGGGTGCGCAGCCGAGCCATCAGGGCCGCCCGGTTGGCCGCCCCGGTGAGCGGGTCCGTCCCGGCCAGGACGGTCCGCACCCAGGCGGTCCGCACCGCCTCGAGGGACCCGATGGTGGCCACGGCGATGAGCGGCAGCAGCCACGGCACCTGCAGGGCGGCGACCGCTCCGACCGGGGCGATCAGCCCGATCATGGTGGCCAGCCGGCCCTCCAGGCAGCCGGCGAGGTACTCGCGGATGGTCTGCTGCCCGATGAGGACGTAGGCCAAGCCGATCAACAGGATGTTGACCGCCTCCACGACGACCAGCAGCAGCACCCCGGCGGCGATCAGCGTCCAGACCCCCGGATCGGCCGGTTGCGTCCACCCGCCCAGCTGCGGACTCCCCAGGGCGACGAGGACGAGCGCCGCGACGACGCCCTGCAGGCCCCACATGAACCCGTTGAGCACCACACGCCACCACCGCCGGCGCAGGCCGCACAGCAGACCGCTCAACAGGAACAGGACGGCGGCGGGCGGCCCGTAGGCCATCAGGGCGGCGATGGACAGCGGGGCGGAGACGACGACGCTCTCCACCCCGGGCACCCCCTGCATGCGGGACAACCACGGGTAGAGATCGGCCAGCACGATGAGCAGCAGGAGCCCGATGAATCCGGGTTCGGTCCAGACCTCGTCCAGGGACGGGCCGGGAGCCCCGGATGCGGCCCAGACCGAGCCGACGCAGGCGAGCACGATGGTGATCAGCAGGAACCAGCGGAACGGCCGAGGCGTCCGGTGCAGCGGGAGCTGCAACGGACCCGGCGTCGTCGCGTGCACCATCGCCGACACCATCGGCGAGGAGCCGGTGGACATCAGGCCTCCTGAGCGGGCAGGGGGTCCGGGTCCACCACGAGGGACCCCCGCAGGCCGGGGTGTCGCACGGTGCGGGCCGACAGCAGGGAGTCCATGTCGCCGTCGGTCAGTGCCGTCCACGACGCCACGGGCCACGCCTGCCCACCCTGCCCGGTGACGGTCCACAGCGGCTGGACGACGACGGCGGGGCGGGCGGCGCGCTTCTCCCGGTACATGTGGCGGTCGGCGAGCTCGAGCAGGTCGGCCGGGCGGGTGCGGTGGTCGCTGCCCACGGCCCACCCCACCGAGCCGCCTGCGTCGATGACGTGGTCCCGGATGATCTGCGGTTCGGCCAGGGCCGCCCGGATGCGGCCGGCCACCTCGGGCAGCGCGGCGGCGGGGGTGCCGGGCCCGGTGAGCACGGCGAACTCGTCCCCGCCGATCCGGGCGACCAGGTCGCGCGGGCCGGCGGCGGCGAGCAGCCGGCGCCCGATGCCGACGAGCACCTCGTCGCCGACCAGGTGCCCGTAGGTGTCGTTCACCGCCTTGAACCGGTCCAGGTCGATGAGCAGCAGACCGACCACCGGGTCACGGCGGCTCAGCTGGGCCAGCCGCAGGGCGAGCCGGCGGGTCAGGGTGAGCCGGTTGGCGAGCTGGGTGAGCGGATCGGTGCGGGCCTGCGCGGTGGACCGCAGCAGGGTGCTGCTGAGGTGGTTGACCGCGACGACGATGACCACGACGAGCAGCACCACCGGGGGGTGGAGGACGGCCAGCACGCCGATCAGCGGGGAGAGAGCGAGCCCGGTGCCCCAGACGCGGGCGGTGCGCCCGAGCTGGTGGACCTGGTGCCGCCAGGTGCTGACGCCCAGGGCGACGAGCACCAGGCCCTGCAGGACGGCGTGGGTGATCAGCACCACCGCGGTCAGCACCAGTCCGGCCACCAGCAGGCCGGGGGCGTCCGGGACGGGGAGGGTGATGGGCCCGGCGAGCAGCCACTCGGCGACCCCGGCCACGGTCAGCCCGATCCAGCCGAAGACCAGCATCGAGACCCACGGCCGCCACCACGGACCGGAGCGACGGGCGAACTCGACGGCCAGGCCGCTCAGCGGGATGAACAGGGCGGCCTGGGCCCCGAAGGCGATGACGGCACCCAGGGAGGACGCCACCGACCACGCGAAGGTGACGTTGGCCCGGACGTCCCGCATCCAAGGCACCAGCGGATAGAGGTCGGCGACCACGATGAGGACGGCGAGCGCGAGGAACCCCGGCTTGCCGAACAACTGGGGCACCGTGGGCGGCTCACCCAGGATGACGAGCAGGGTGGCGCCGACGACGAGGCCGACCGCGCCCACCGCGAGCAGCAGGCGGAACGCCGGCGGTGTTTCGCGCAGGGGAGCACCGAGGGGATCGGACCGATGGTCCACCACCCACCCCCCGTCGCCCTTCCGGAAATGACCGCCCGCACGTGCTGACCGGTAACAGTAACCGCACTGACGGTAGTCAGGGCGGTGTCCGGACCCGGTCAATCCATCTGGTTGATGCATCCCCCCCGCTGGTCACCGAGCGCATCCGCGCCGAATCACCCGAAGGGGTGACCCGCGGCCCGGACCGCCGCGTGCGGCCCGCCCCCTCGACTCCGACCGAAGCCGGACCGCCACAGGGCGGCCCGCGGCCCGCGCGGGCATGCTGTCGGTTGCAGGACCCGCGGCGGCCGGCCGGGGTCCCCGGGGTGGACGGGGCGGCTGATGGCCGATGCCGACGTGATCGTCGTGGGGGCGGGCCTGGCCGGTCTGGTCGCCGCCGCCGAGGCCGCCGACGCCGGGCGGTCGGTGATCATCCTGGACCAGGAGCCGCCCGCGTCGATCGGTGGGCAGGCCTGGTGGGCCCTGGGCGGGCTGTTCCTGGTCGACAGTCCCGAGCAGCGCCGGCTCGGCATCCGGGACTCCGCCGAGCTCGCCCGGTCGGACTGGATGAACACGGCCGGATTCGACCGACCGGAGGACCACTGGCCGAGGCGCTGGGCGGAGGCGTTCGTCGACTTCGCCGCCGGGGAGCAGCGGGCGTGGCTGCGCAGCCAGCGGATCGGGCTGTTCCCGCTGGTCATGTGGGCCGAGCGCGGCGGCGCCCTGGCCACCGACCCGGGCAACTCCGTCCCCCGCTTCCACCTCGCCTGGGGCACCGGCCCGGCCGTCCTCGTGCCTTTCCTGCGCCGGGTGATGGTGCACGTGCGCACCGGCCGAGTGACCCTGCGCTTCCGGCACCGGGTGACCGAGCTGAGGCCCGGCGGACCGGCGCGGGTGGCCGGCGACATCCTCGAACCCAGCACGGCCGCCCGCGGCGAGGACTCCGGCCGCGGCGTGGTCGGCGACTTCGCGCTCGAGGCCGGCGCGGTGATCGTGACGACCGGCGGCATCGGCGGCAACCACGACCTGGTCCGGGAGAACTGGCCGGGCGGGCCGGACGCCGCGCCGGCCGAGCTGATCTCCGGTGTGCCGGCGTCCACCGACGGGCTGATGCTGCAGGTCACCGGGCACGCCGGGGGCAACGTCATCAACCGCGACCGGATGTGGCACTACCCGGAGGGCCTGCGCAACCACACCCCCGTGTGGAGCGGGCACGGCATCCGGGTGCTGTCCGGGCCGAGCCCCCTGTGGTTGGACGCGACCGGCCACCGGTTGCCGGCCCCGCTCTACCCGGGGTTCGACACCGGTGCGGCGCTGCGGCACATCACCGCGACCGGTCACAGCCATTCCTGGTTCCTGCTCGACGCCCCGACCATCGCCAAGGAGTTCTCGCTGTCCGGGTCCGAGCAGAACCCGGACTTCACCGGCAAGTCGGTGCGCGGGCTCATCGCCCGGGCCCGAGGCGCGGGGGCGCAGCCCACCGTGCAGGCGTTCGTCGACGCCGGGGTGGACGTGGTGACCGCCGGCACCCTGCCAGAGCTGGTCACCGGGATGAACGCGCTGACCGGGACGGACCTGGTGGACGGGGCCGAGGTCGAGCGGGTGGTCCGGGCCCGCGACGCGCAGGTCCGCACCGAACTGGCCTGCGGCATGGGCAAGGACGGCCAGCTCACCGCCACCATCGCGGCCCGTCGGTACGTCGGCGACCGCCGCATGCGCACCGTCGCGCCGCACGAGATGCTGGACCCGGCCGCCGGGCCGCTCATCGCCGTCCGGCTGCACGTGCTGACCCGCAAGACCCTCGGCGGGCTGGAGACCGATCTGGACGGCCGGGTGCTCCGGCCCGGCGGCGAGCACCTGCCCGGCGTCTACGCGGCCGGTGAGGCCGCCGGATTCGGCGGCGGCGGCATGCACGGGTACCGGGCGCTGGAGGGCACGTTCCTCGGCGGCTGCCTGTTCTCCGGCCGGATCGCGGGGCGGGCGGCAGCGGCGGCCACCTGACCGGTCGGCCCGGCTCAGACCAGGAGCTGGTGCTCGGCGAGCTCCCGGTAGAGCGCGTCGGCGCCGAGCAGCTCGTCGTGCGTGCCCACCGCGCGGACCCGGCCGCCGTCCAGCACCACGATCTGGTCGGCGTCGGCCACCGTGGCGAGCCGGTGCGCGACGACGACCAGCGTCCGGCGCTGGGCGACCGCGTCGATCGCCTCCCGCAGGGCGACCTCGTTGCGCGAGTCCAGGCTGGCCGTCGGCTCGTCCAGCAGCAGCAGATCGGGGGCGGCCAGCAGGGACCGGGCGATGGCCAGGCGCTGCCGCTCGCCACCGGACAGCAGGATGCCGTCCTCGCCGACCTGGGCGGCCAGCCCCCGCGGATCGCGTTCGAGCACCCCGGTCAGGTTGACCGCGGCGAGCACCGCCACGCATTCCTCGTCGGTCGCCTCCGGGGAGCCCAGCCGCAGGTTGTCGGCCAGGGTGCCGGCCAGCACCGGGGAGTCCTGCTCGACGTACCCCATCCGGGCCCGGGTGGCGGCGCGGGAGCTGCGCCGCACGTCCCGCCCGTCCAGCTCGATCGTGCCCGCGGCCGGGTCGTAGAACCGCTCGATGAGCGCGAGGATGGTGGACTTGCCGGCGCCGGACGGCCCGACGATCGCGGTGCGGGTGCCGCGCTCCACCCGGAAGCTGACCCCCCGCAGCACCGGGACGCCGTCGTAGTCGAAGCTGACGCCGCGGAACTCCAACGCCGGGGAGGCCGGATCCACCGGGACCGGGCCGGCATCCGTGCTCGCCGACTCCGGCTCGGACTCGGACTCGGGGTCCAACGCGGTGATCTCCCGGATCCGGATGACCGCCCCGAGCGCGTTCTGGATCGCCGTGTACGCCTGGAAGACCCGGCCCAGCGGCATGATCATCATGAACAGGTAGAGGATGAACGCCACCAGCTCGGACACCTGCATCGAGCCGGTCGCGACGCGGTAGCCACCCAGTCCCAGCACGGCGATGAACGCGCCCTGCAGGGCGATGCCGACCACCGGCTGGATGAGCGCGGCGATCTTGGCGAGCCGCACGCCGGTCCCGTACGCCTCCGTGGCGATCCCGTCCACCGCCGCGGTCTCCCGGGCTGTCGCACCGGCGGCGCGGATGGTGCGGACCCCGGGGATGGCCCGGGCCACCGCGGCGCCGAGCAGGCCGACCTGAGTCTGCGCCAGCAGGGTCAGCTTCTGGATCCGCCGGCCCAGGAACACCACCATCAGCGTGGCCAGCAGCACCACGGCCAGGGTCACCCCCAGCAGCAGCGGGTCGATCAACGCCATGGCGATCGCCGAGCCGAGGAAGACCAGGGAACCGGCCACCGCGTCGACCAGCCCGGAGGTGACGACGGTGCGCAGCAGGGTGGTGTCCGAGCCGACCCGGGAGACCAGGTCACCGGTCCGGCGGGTGTCGTACTCGGCGATGGGCAGGGACAGCATGCGCTGCACCAGATCCCGCCGGGTCCGCAGCACCACGGCCTCGGCCGTGCGCTGGAGCAGGAACTGCTGGACGCCGTTGACGATCGCCCCGCCGAGCAGCAAACCGACGAGCAACGCGATCACCGGGCCCATCGACCGGCCGTTCTGCACGGCGTCGATGACCACCGAGACGGTGGCCGGCTGGGCCACGGCAAGGGCGGCGCCGACGATCGAGATGCCCGCGACGATCAGCAGGATGCGGCGGTGCGGGCGCAGGTACGGCCAGAGCTCGGCCATCCTGGCGCGCTCCCCCGCGGGGGGTCGGCCACCCCGCCCGGTCGTCCCGGTGCCTCGGCCGCCGCTCTCACTGCCCGTGCTGTCCACGTCTCCACCGTGCGTGTCGGGCGCACCGGGGTCAACGGCATTCCGCCCACAGCGTTCTCCCGGTCGCAGGGTGTCGGCTCCCGCCCGGCCCGCTGGTCCGCCGGGCTGCGCCTTGGCCCGCGCGCGCCCGTCCTCGGCCGTTCCCCGCGAACCGCACCGGGCGCATGATGTCCGCATGACGACCCCCGACCGGCCCGTGCGCATCGCCGTCCAGCTCCAGCCGCAGCACGCCGACTACGCGCAGATCCGGGACGCGGTCCTGCGCGCCGAGGACGCCGGCGTCGACGTGGTCTTCAACTGGGACCACTTCTACCCGCTGTACGGCGAGCCCGACGGGAAGCACTTCGAGTGCTGGACGATGCTCGCGGCCTGGGCCGAGCAGACCGAGCGGGTGCAGATCGGCGCGCTGGTCACCGGCGGCGGGTACCGCAACCCCGACCTGCTGGCCGACATGGCCCGCACGGTGGACCACATCTCCGGCGGCCGGCTGATCCTCGGCATCGGCGCCGGCTGGTTCGAGAAGGACTACGACGAGTACGGCTACGAGTTCGGCACCCCGGGCAGTCGCCTGGCGCTGCTCAAGGACTACCTCCCGCGGATCGACGCCCGGCTGAAGAAGCTCAACCCGGCCCCGCTCGGGGACGTCCCGGTGCTCATCGGCGGGGGCGGCGAGAAGAAGACCCTGCGGATGGTCGCCGAGCACGCCAGCATCTGGCACGCCTTCGGCGACGTGGAGACCATGGTCCGCAAGAGCGGCATCCTCGCCGAGCACTGCGCCGCCGTCGGCCGGAACCCCGCGGACATCGAGCACTCCACCGAGGTGAGCCGATCCGACGAGACCACCGCGAACGCCCTGCTGGACGCCGGGTTCACCCTGTTCACC